>NZ_JAHGAI010000035.1:0-342069 GCF_030248515.1 Vibrio sp. D401a
TAAATGCGAAACGTTAAGACTTTCTCGCTTCTCGCTTCTCGCTTCTCGCTTCTCGCTTCTCGCTTCTCGCTTCTCGCTTCTCGCTTCTCGCTTCTCGCTTCTCGCTTCTCGCTATTTAATCGCAAACATTGAACCGAAGTTAAAGCACTGGAACCAAACGTCGTAGCTTGAGAACCCAATTTCTGCGAAACGCTCTTTATGATCTTTCTTAGAATCAGGGCGCATCACGTTTTCAATTGCGCTGCGCTTTTGGCTGATCTCAAGCTCGCTGTAGCCATTCGCACGTTTAAAGTCGTGGTGAAGATCAATCAACAACTCGTTAGATACTTCATCTTCAAACACGAACTTTTCAGACAGAATCAAAATACCGCCTGGGCGCAGGCCCGCGTAGATTTTTTCTAGTAGCGCATAGCGATCTTCTGGAGAAAGGAACTGCAGCGTGAAGTTCAGCACCACAACGGACGCATTTTCGATTTCGATATTACGAATGTCTGCCTCTACCACGTCAACTGGCGTATCACTGCGGTACGCGTTGACGTGAAGCTTACAGCGCTCAACCATCGCAGGAGAGTTGTCCACTGCAATGATTTGGCAACCTTCTTGTTTGATATGGCGACGCATCGAAAGCGTAGCAGCACCCAAAGAACAACCTAGGTCATAGATGTTTGAGTGAGGCTTAACAAAACGCTCTGCCAACATACCAATTGCAGAAATGATGTTGCTGTAACCCGGCACCGATCGTTGAATCATGTCAGGGAAAACTTCCGCTACGCGTTCATCGAACGTGAAATCCCCAATTTTATCGATTGGAGCCGAAAAAATAGTATCTGGATTGCTCTTAGGGTTCATAACCAAATCTCTGCATACAAGCCGCCTGAAACGTCAGGCATCAAAAAAGGCGCGTATTTTATGGGAAATTCGCGCCTCTGTCATTTTCTTAATTATACGGAGACCTAAAACATCTGTATTTGCGAGTTGCCATCGTTGGCAGGAAACGAAGACAAATCTGGCAGGGAGAGCTTAAGTTGTAGCTGTTTATAGAGCTTTTCAGCCAGTTCTGGCGCTAAGACGTTATCCGGAGTGTGGATCATCAAGTAAGGTTGAATCCCTTGTTCAATCCACATCGGCAATTTCTTCAACCATGGTTCGAAAAAGCGCAAGTTGTCGTCCATGTCGGGATGACCGATAAAACGAATCATTGGGTGCTTGGCCGTTGCTATTGCATGTACCGGGACGCGCGGCTTCTTCTGATGGGCGTCAATCACCGCTTCGGTCGTCGGCTGCGCGGCAAACACTGGGCGACTATCCATAATAATGCGGTCAATGCCACTTTCTAATAGCCACTGATTTAGCGCACGCTCTTCTTCACCTTTGGAGAAAAACGCCATATGGCGAACTTCCACCCCAAGTGGGAAATTCGGTGGAAAGCAGGCACAGAACTTCTTTAGGCGATCAAGGTGCTCGGGACCAAAAGCGGCGGGGAGCTGAATCGTCCATTGCCCAACACGCTCATGAAGCGGTTCCATGACTTTCATAAAGTCACGCAACTGTTCGTCACAACCTCTGAGCATTTGTTCGTGAGTAATGGCTTTTGGCAACTTAAAGGTGAATTTGAAATCGTCGTGAGTCGCGGCTTTCCAGTTTTGCACCGTGTTGAGCGTCGGTGTGGCGTAAAAGGTGGTGTTGCCTTCTACGGTGTGGAATACCTGCGCGTACTTTTCGAGTCGCTCTGCAGGCTTGGTTCCACTGCCATAAAAGCTGTGTTGCCATTGGTTGTGCGACCACATGGTTAATCCAAGTCGAAGGGGTAAATTATCCATATCTTTGCTTTACGTTTTTTCCTGAGCCCACTTTACGAGAGTTTTGCTGAAATAGGTAATTTCACGCTATAATCCCCATCAATTTTTTCGCTTTGGTGCGCTTTTGAACATTTGTTGTACTAAAAACCACCAATGAATGATAAAACACACTTAATTGTATGTTGAGTAGTCGATTTTCATAGGCTTTCAGCGTATAAATGGATCTTTACTCTGCTCGGCAATGAGGCTGACAGAGCGTAGTTAATAATATTTGAGAGATTGGGAATTTCATTATGCGTACCCATTACTGTGGTCACCTGAACAAGTCCCTTGCAGGACAAACTGTAGAACTTTGCGGCTGGGTTAACCGTCGTCGTGATTTAGGCGGTCTTATTTTTATCGATATGCGAGATCGTGAAGGTATCGTTCAGGTAGTTGTTGATCCAGATATGGCAGATGCGTATGAAGTGGCGAACACACTTCGTAATGAATTCTGTATCAAGCTAACTGGTGAAGTTCGCGTTCGTCCAGAAAGCCAAGTAAACAAAGACATGGCAACAGGTGAAGTTGAGATCCTTGCGAAAGGTCTTGAAATCATCAACCGTTCTGACGTTCTGCCTCTAGACTTCAACCAAAAGAACTCTGAAGAGCAACGTCTAAAATACCGTTACCTAGACCTACGTCGTCCAGAAATGAGCGACCGCATCAAGCTACGTGCTAAAGCGTCTAGCTTTGTTCGTCGTTTCCTAGATGACAACGGCTTCCTAGACATCGAAACTCCTGTACTAACAAAAGCGACACCAGAAGGTGCTCGTGACTACCTAGTACCTAGCCGTGTTCACAAAGGCAGCTTCTACGCGCTTCCTCAGTCTCCACAGCTATTTAAACAGCTTCTAATGATGTCTGGTTTTGACCGTTACTACCAAATCGTTAAGTGTTTCCGTGATGAAGACTTGCGTGCTGATCGTCAACCAGAATTCACTCAGATCGATATCGAAACGTCATTCATGACGGCTGACCAAGTTCGTGCAACGACTGAGAAAATGGTTCGTGAAATGTGGCAAGAGCTACTGAACGTTGACCTAGGTGAATTCCCAGTAATGCCATTCAGCGAAGCGATTCGTCGTTTCGGTTCTGACAAGCCTGATCTACGTAACCCACTAGAGCTAGTAGACGTTGCTGACCTAGTGAAAGACGTTGAGTTCAAAGTATTCTCTGGCCCAGCAAACGACGAGAAAGGTCGCGTTGCAGTTATCCGTATTCCAGGTGGTGCTGAGCTTACTCGTAAGCAAATCGATGGCTACGCAGAATTCGTAGGTATCTACGGTGCGAAAGGTCTTGCATGGATGAAGGTTAACGACCGTGCAGCAGGCATGGAAGGTATCCAATCTCCAGTAGCTAAATTCCTAAGCGAAGACGTGATCAACGGTATTCTAGATCGCACTCAAGCAGAATCGGGCGACATCATCCTATTCGGCGCAGATAAAGCAAACATCGTTGCTGAAGCACTAGGCGCACTTCGTCTTAAACTTGGTAAAGACCTAGAGCTAACGAAAGAAGGCACTTGGGCTCCTCTATGGGTTGTTGACTTCCCAATGTTCGAAGAAGACGACGAAGGCAACCTGCACGCTATGCACCACCCATTCACATCGCCTCTAGGTGTGACAGCGGAAGAGCTAAAAGCGAACCCAGCAGCTGCGAACTCAAACGCATACGACATGGTTCTAAACGGCTACGAAGTAGGCGGTGGTTCTGTACGTATTCACAACGCAGAAATGCAAGCTGCGGTATTCGATATCCTAGGTATCAATGCAGAAGAGCAACAACTGAAATTCGGCTTCCTACTGGACGCTCTAAAATTCGGTACGCCTCCACACGCTGGTCTTGCATTCGGTCTAGACCGTCTAGTGATGCTGCTATGTGGTACAGAGAACATCCGTGATGTTATCGCGTTCCCTAAAACAACTGCGGCGGCGTGTCTACTAACAGACGCACCAAGCCTTGCAAACCCAACGGCTCTAGAAGAGCTAGCGATTGCAGTAACAGTTGCGAAAGAAAAAGACGCAGAATAAGCGCACAACAATTAAAGAAAAAACTCCCGCACCTGCGGGAGTTTTTGTTTTAATGACATATATTCTAATACTTACAGTGAGTTATTGATTAGGACTCTTCATGTCAATTATTTTGGGCATTGACCCAGGCTCTCGCATTACTGGTTATGGCGTGATTCGCCAACAAGGTCGTCATCTGCAATATCTAGGCAGCGGCTGTATTCGTACTTCTGAAAAAGAGCTGCCAGGTCGACTCAAGCAAATCTACGCAGGTGTAACGGAAATCATCACCCAGTTTCAACCAGATGTGTTTGCGATTGAGCAAGTCTTTATGTCAAAGAACGCCGATTCTGCACTAAAGCTTGGTCAGGCTCGTGGCAGTGCGATTGTAGCGGCGGTAAATGCCGATCTTCCGGTGTACGAGTATGCTGCGCGTCTGATCAAGCAGGCGGTAGTAGGTACGGGTGGTGCGGACAAAGTGCAGGTACAGCATATGGTTCAACATATGCTTAAGTTGCCAGCCAAGCCTCAAGCCGATGCTGCCGATGCGTTAGGCGTCGCCATTTGTCATGCCAATACCAATAAGACGCTGGTGGCGCTCGCTGGTAAAGCGACCAGTGCAAGAAAAGGTCGTTACCGTTAATTGTATTATTAAAAATGAGACATCTCAGACAGATTTAAGGATTAAATTTGTTGATAAAATGTTACAAAACTATAGTGGTCAGAGGTCTAATAAGAAATCAATCAAGGAAGATTGAACATGAATCCAGCCACGCTGTGGCGCAGTGCATCTATGCCGCGCCAAACTCAATGGACAAGAACACAACAACGTCAAGCTGACATCCTTTCTCTATTCACTTTCATCGCTTTTCTCGTCGGGATCTACAGCCTGATCAAATGGTCCAAACATGGACATGAAAGCTTAATCTTCACCTCAGTACTCTTAATTGCACTCGAACTGGTATCCGCTTTCAGCCTGAAGTGGTTCAAGCAACCGGCATTGTCGCTCAATCTTGGCTTTGTCGGCATGTCGGTACACGCGCTCAATATCATTTACCAAAGTGGTGGTGTGGTTGATTCTACGCAAACCTATTGGGTTCCTCTGTTAGTTGTCGCTTTCTTCTTATCTGGCACTCGCATCATAGCAATCTCTTGGAGCGCGTTAGTGATAGCGGTTTCTGCGTTTATGACATTCCAGCATGTGTCTGGTGTTAGTTTCCCTCAACTCGTGTTGTCTGAATCTGCGCAGCGTGTAGAGATATGGTCGGGTACTGTGCTACCACTGGTGGTGATTTGTATTGCACAAGCCTTTACTGCCAAGCAGCGAGATATTGCGATTGAAAGTGCTGAGAAAGCCAAAGCAGAGAGTGAGTTGGTGGCGCAAAAGGCAACAGAAGGGGAGTTGCGTTTGGCTGAGGTACTAGAGCAAGCAAATCAGAATTCGACTGAGCTCAAGCAAGTTTCCCAAGTACTCGATAAACAATCTTCTCAGTTAGATGTTCAAGTGAATGCACTTAATGTAAACAGTGAATCCCAAGCCAGCGCGGCAGAGCAGATGAGCCAGCAAGTGCATCATATGGCGACGGGGATTGAAGAGTCGGGCAAGTTCGTTGAAGAGCTGCGTGAGAAAAGTGAAGAGGTTCACCAACAAGCAGAGAAAAGCTCTGAGTTGCTTGAAGACTCCACCCAAGCTATCAGCCAAATAATCAGCAGCCATGAAGACATCATGAAAGTGGCAGACTTAATTACGTCGGTCGCGGAACAAACCAATCTATTGGCACTCAATGCGGCGATTGAAGCGGCGAGAGCCGGTGAGCAAGGTAGGGGCTTTGCGGTCGTTGCCGACCAAGTACGCGATCTTTCTGCTAAGAGCAGTGAGTCCGCGGTTGAGATTCGCAACTTACTTGATCGCAGTGAGCAAGAAGTAAAGCATGGTCAAAGTGTTGTGACGTCAAGTACCGAGCGTATGAACACCATTATTCAGCAAGTGACCACTATTTCTCATGATGTACAGAGCCTGTCCAGTCTCATGGCAACACAAATGACGGCACTCAAAGAGTTAGATGAAGCGAGCAGTGAGGTCGCCAATGGTGTAGTTAACACCAAAACCATCGCTGAGACGGTAGCGCAATACGGCGCTGAACTGAACGGCCAAGTAGTCGCAGTGCGTAACCTTACTCAACAGCTTGATCAAGTTGTCTCAAAAATCTAAACCCACTGCATAAAGGACTGGATGTCTATCCAGTTCTTTATTATCCTGTCGCAAATTCATTTCCAAAGAGTATTTATAGTGATTGGACGTCTTCGCGGCACTCTGCTTGAAAAGCAACCACCTGAAGTTTTAATTGAAGTTAATGGCATTGGTTATGAAGTTCAGATGCCAATGAGCTGCTTCTACGAACTGCCAAATGTCGGCGAAGAAGCCATTATTTATACTCACTTTGTTGTGCGTGAAGACGCGCAATTGCTTTACGGTTTCAACACAGTAAAAGAGCGTGCACTTTTCCGTGAAGTGATTAAAGCGAACGGTGTTGGTCCTAAGCTAGGTCTAGGTATCCTTTCTGGCATGACGGCAAGCCAATTCGTTTCTTGCGTAGAGCGTGAAGACATTTCAACGCTTGTAAAACTTCCGGGTGTTGGTAAGAAGACGGCTGAACGCCTCGTAGTTGAAATGAAAGACCGCCTGAAAGGTTGGGGGGCTGGCGATCTATTTACGCCGTTTACCGATGCTGCACCTGCGGACTCTGGTTCTGCGGCTTCTAACAACGCAGAAGAAGAAGCAATCAGTGCGCTTCTTGCTCTAGGCTACAAGCCGACTCAAGCGTCGAAAGTGGTTTCTCAGATCGCTAAACCGGATATGACCAGTGAGCAATTGATCCGTGAAGCACTAAAATCGATGGTGTAACGGAAAGTCCAAGGGAACAATATGATTGAAGCCGATCGTTTAATCGCGCCAGAAAGTCCTTCGTTTCGTGAAGAAGACGTCATCGACCGCGCGATTCGTCCTAAGAAGCTGGCGGATTACCAAGGTCAGGATCACGTGCGTGATCAGATGGAGATTTTCATCAAAGCCGCTCAACTGCGAAATGAAGCGCTTGACCACCTTTTGATTTTTGGTCCTCCAGGTTTGGGTAAAACCACGCTTGCGAACATCGTTGCCAATGAGATGGAAGTGAACATTCGCACCACATCTGGCCCTGTGCTTGAAAAAGCAGGGGACTTAGCAGCGCTGTTGACCAACTTAGAAGAAAACGACGTGCTGTTCATTGACGAGATCCACCGCTTAAGCCCAATGGTTGAAGAAGTGTTGTATCCAGCAATGGAAGACTACCAGTTAGACATCATGATTGGTGAAGGTCCTGCAGCGCGTTCTATCAAAATAGATTTGCCACCTTTCACTTTGATCGGTGCAACGACGCGTGCTGGTTCTTTGACTTCGCCACTTCGTGATCGCTTCGGTATTACGCAACGCCTTGAGTATTATAAAGTAAAAGACTTGCAAGATATCGTTCAGCGCAGTGCGGATTGCTTAGGGCTGTCGATGGAATCGGAAGGGGCGTTGGAAGTTGCTCGCCGTGCTCGTGGTACACCTCGTATCGCTAACCGCCTGTTACGCCGCGTTCGTGACTATGCCGAAGTTAAAGGCAATGGGCATATTTGTGCAGAAACGGCAGACAAAGCCTTGAACATGCTCGATGTGGATGCTGAAGGTTTCGATTATATGGACCGTAAGCTGCTATTAGCGATCATGGAGAAATTTGGCGGTGGTCCTGTCGGTTTGGACAACATGGCGGCGGCGATCGGTGAAGAGAAAGACACTATCGAAGACGTTCTTGAACCATATCTAATCCAACAAGGCTATTTACAACGCACCCCGCGTGGGAGAATTGCCACCGATCGTGCTTATCTGCATTTTGGAATTGAAAAGTAAGATTCCATATTTGACAAATGCGTGCTTGATATTTCACCAAGAGTGATGAGAGTCTCATTTATCAAATCCCAACTAATACTTTTTAGGTAAGAGCATTTTATAGATTGTTAATACTATGTTCTTACCTAACTCTGACAAAACTCTCCTGATTACCTCCCATTAACATACTCATCGAATATCGGTTGATCTGGATCAATGTGATGGATTTTTGTGCAAATTCACAGATGAAACATTGATATACATCAAAGCGGAATCCCGCCATAAACCTTTTGAAACAATCTGTTTTTAGAAGTAATATTAGCCCTAGCTATATTAGCTGATGCTTAACAATTAACTAACCAATGAAGCACATTTTTGCAACAAGATGCTGTGATAATTCAACATCTTTCAAGTGTAAATAACACTTGTGTATGGAATGCAATATGTAGAGAGTGTCATTCAGCCGACACATAGGAGTTACCATGATTGACGTAGTTGATCTGTCGCGGTTGCAGTTTGCACTGACAGCGATGTATCACTTCCTATTCGTACCATTGACTCTTGGTATGGCCTTCCTTTTGGCCATTATGGAATCAATGTACGTAATGACGAACAAGCAAATCTATAAGGACATGACCAAGTTCTGGGGTAAGCTATTCGGTATTAACTTTGCACTTGGTGTGGCTACCGGCCTAACCATGGAGTTCCAGTTTGGTACGAACTGGTCTTACTACTCGCACTACGTGGGTGACATTTTCGGTGCGCCACTGGCGATCGAAGCACTGGTTGCGTTCTTCCTGGAGTCAACTTTTGTTGGTCTATTCTTCTTCGGGTGGGATCGTCTATCAAAACGTCAACACTTAGCGGTAACCTGGCTGGTTGCGCTTGGTTCTAACTTCTCTGCACTTTGGATTCTTATCGCAAACGGCTGGATGCAAAACCCAGTTGGTGCAGAATTCAACTTCGAAACCATGCGTATGGAAATGGTGAGCTTTGCAGAAGTTGTACTAAACCCTGTAGCGCAAGTTAAGTTTGTACACACAGTAGCATCTGGCTACACGTGTGGTGCAATGTTCGTGTTGGGTATCAGCTCATACTACCTAATCAAAGGTCGTGACATCGCATTTGCTCGTCGTTCATTCGCGATTGCAGCTTCATTCGGTATGGCAGCAATCCTGTCTACTATCGTGCTAGGTGATGAATCTGGTTACGAGCTTGGTGAAGTACAAAAAGTGAAACTTGCAGCAGTTGAAGCAGAATGGCACACAGAGCCAGCGCCTGCGGCATTTACACTGTTTGGTCTTCCAAACCAAGAAACGATGAACACTGATTACGCAATCAAGATCCCTTACGTAATGGGTATTATCGCGACTCGTTCATTTGACGAGCAAGTAACAGGCCTACATGATCTGCGTGAGGAGCACGTTGACCGCATCCGCACGGGTATGTATGCGTACGAATTGCTTGAAAAACTGCGTGCAGGTGACAAATCTGAAGCAAACATGACTGCGTTTGACGAAGTGAAAGGTGATCTAGGTTACGGTCTACTTCTGAAGCGCTACACAGACAACGTCGTTGATGCGACAGAAGACCAAATCCAAGCTGCTGCGGATGACTCTATCCCGACAGTGTGGCCGCTATTCTGGTCGTTCCGTATCATGGTTGCGTGTGGCTTCATCATGCTATTCGTCTTTGGTGCTGCATTCGTTCAGACATGTCGTCAGAAAATTGAGCAGAAACAATGGATTCTTAAAGCTGCGCTATTCAGCATCCCTCTACCTTGGATTGCGATTGAAGCTGGTTGGTTTGTTGCAGAATACGGTCGTCAACCGTGGGCTGTTGGTGAAATCCTACCAGTACACGTAGCAGCGTCAGCATTAACCGCTGGTGAAATCTGGACTTCACTATTTGCAATCCTAGCGCTATACACTGCGTTCTTAATTGCAGAAGTATACCTAATGGTGAAATTCGCTCGTAAAGGTCCAAGCAGCCTGAAAACTGGTCGCTACCACTTCGAGCAGAATGCTGACTCTGTTGAAGACAAAGTTAGCCGCCAAGTAGAAGCGTAAGGCAAGGAGACAACAAGATGTTTGATTACGAAATCTTGCGATTCATCTGGTGGGTACTGATCGGTGTTCTACTAGTTGGTTTTGCAATTACTGATGGTTTCGATATGGGTGTAGGCGCGCTTGTACCTATTATCGGTAAAAACGACACTCAACGTCGTGTAATGATTAACTCAATCGCTCCGCACTGGGATGGTAACCAAGTTTGGCTTATCACCGCTGGTGGTGCATTGTTCGCAGCTTGGCCTTTGGTTTACGCAACATCGTTCTCTGGTTTCTACCTAGCGATGATCGTTACCCTAGCGGCACTTTGGCTACGTCCAATCGGTCTCGATTACCGTTCAAAGATTGAAGATAAAAAGTGGCGCAACACTTGGGATATCTGTATCTCAATCAGTGGCTTCGTTCCACCAATCATCTTCGGTGTTGCGTTTGGTAACCTTCTACAAGGCGTACCATTCCAATTGAACGATTTCCTAATGCCAACGTACCATGGTTCATTCTTTGGTCTACTAAACCCATTTGCTCTGCTATGTGGTCTAGTGAGCTTGTTTATGATCCTAATGCAAGGTGCAACTTGGCTTCAAATGAAGACAACTGGCGAAGTACATACTCGTGCTCGTAACGTAGCTCAGCTAACTGGTCTACTAACAGTGGTTGCATTTGTAGTAGCGGGTTTCTGGATCCAAAGCATCGAAGGTTACGTAATCGTAGGTGGTATCGACACAGCAGCAGCTTCTAACCCTCTAAACAAAGAGGTTATCCGTGAAGCTGGTGCTTGGATGAACAACTTCGAAGCTTACCCACTGCTATGGGCTGCACCTGTACTGGGTGTTGCAATGCCACTTCTAGCGGTATTAGCATCTCGCCTAGAGAAGTGTGGTATTGCATTCCTAACGTCAAGCCTTGGTAATGCTGGTGTTATCTTCACTGCTGGTTTTGCAATGTTCCCATTCGTAATGCCTTCAGACCTAATGCCAAACCAAAGTCTGACAATGTGGGATGCAACTTCATCTGAGCTGACGTTGAACCTAATGACAGGCGTTGCGTTTGTTATGGTTCCAATCATCCTGGCTTACACGTCTTGGACTTACTACAAGATGTTCGGTCGCTTGGATGACAAGTTTATTGAAGAAAACAAAAACTCACTTTACTAAGGAGCGATCACTATGTGGTATTTCGCATGGATTCTAGGTGTACTACTTGCTTGTGCATTCGGTATCATCAATGCTCTTTGGTTAGAGCATACTGAAATGATGGATAAAGACAGTGAGTAATCTCGCTGACAAGGTAGCAAAACTTCACGAACCAATGGACAAGACTCTGTTGAGAGTCTTGGCCTTAATCCTCGGCTTTATGCATGTTGGATTGGTGATGTGGGACCCAAATGCGTATCATCGAGAGATTGGTGGCTTTAACGCATTTATTGCACCAGCGCTGATTTGGGCATTATGCTCCAGCATGGTATATGGGGTAGGTTTCAAACCAAGAAACTGGTACTGGCAAGTGTTTTTCAGTCCTTATTTCTCACTTGCTATCTTAAGTTATCTAACTGCACTGTATTTCATGTAAGCGTTACGTTCTGAAATAAAGTCGGTTATTAAATCATCGAAATAAAAGCCAGACTTATTGTCTGGCTTTTATTTTTTCTACAAAATTCAAAAATATTCCCTTCGCTCAGTACCAATTACTGCCGCTTCAGTTATAGTAATTGCTTTAAAGAATTGAAATTACTGGTACTCCCTTGCAAGGCACATCAAATCCCTTCCGCTGGCCGATCACCGTGTATTATGAAGATACCGATGCGGGTGGCGTTGTATATCACTCTAATTATTTAAAATTCTTTGAACGTGCACGCACTGAGATGTTGCGTGCAAAAGGCATTTCTCAGCATGTGTTATTGGAACAAAACATTGGCTTTGTTGTCCGACACATGGATATCGATTTCAACCAAGGGGCGAGACTGGACGAGCATTTGACCGTTCTTACCCGAGTGTCAGAAATAAAACGTGCATCTCTGCAATTCTGTCAAGAATTAGTCAATGATGAAGGCAAAACATTGTGCAAGACAATTGTTAAGGTAGCATGTATCGATAATAAGAAAATGAAACCAATAGCTATCCCATCTTTTATCAATTCGGAGCTAACAAATAGTGACTGCTGATATTTCCATTTTAGATCTCTTTCTTCAGGCCAGTCTGTTGGTAAAGCTTGTGATGTTGACCCTGTTAGGCATGTCAATTGCGTCATGGGCGATGATCATTAAGCGCAGCAAAGTATTATCTCAAGCATCAAAAGACGCTGAGTCATTTGAAGACAAATTTTGGTCTGGTACCGATCTTTCACAGCTATACCAGAAAGTAAAAGCTCGTAAAGACGAGATTGGCGGTACAGAAGAAATCTTCTACGCAGGTTTTACTGAGTTTGCTCGACTACGTAAGAGCAACGCTAACTCTCCTGCTTACATCATGGAAGGCACTGGCCGAGCGATGCGTGTTTCTGTAGCTCGTGAAGTCGATGAGCTAGAAACAAGCCTGCCTTTCCTTGCGACAGTCGGTTCTATTAGCCCATACATCGGCCTATTTGGTACGGTTTGGGGCATCATGCATGCCTTTATTGCTTTGGGCGAAGTAAAACAAGCGACGCTTTCTATGGTAGCACCTGGTATTGCTGAAGCTTTGATTGCAACCGCAATGGGGCTGTTTGCGGCGATTCCAGCGGTAATGGCGTACAACCGTCTAAGCAATAAAGTGAGTAAGCTTGAGCATACATACGCGACTTTCTCTGAAGAATTCCACAGTATCCTGCATCGTCAAGCAATGGCAGGCAGAGATGGCTCGGATAAGGAATAGTCGATGGCTGGCTATCAACCTAAAAAGCGTAAAATGACAGCAGAGATCAACGTCGTTCCTTATATAGACGTCATGCTCGTGTTGTTGATTATTTTCATGGCAACGGCTCCATTTGTTACTCAAGGGGTTGACGTTGATCTTCCAAAAACGTCGACTGCAGAATCGATGCAAGAGCTGGCGGGTGATACTGATAGCAGTTTCATCATCATCGAAATCGATCGTGACGGTAATTTAGGACTAAGCGTGAATGATGAAGAAGTCCAGCGCGGTCTATCTCTGCAAGATGTCATTGTTCGAGTAAAAGCGGAGCGCGAAATCAAACCGGATTCGCCAGTTGCAGTTGGTGGTGACGCGGCAACGCCTTACGCAGACGTAGTAATTCTGCTTGATGAGTTAAGTCGTGCTGGTATTCCAAAAGTTGGTCTGATGACTGATATCAGGGAATAGACATCGAAGATCTATGAAAGACAACAAGAAAAAAGCCAAAGAATATACCAAACCGATAGCGATATCGGTGGGTTTGCATGCGCTGTTAGTCGTGGCGTTGCTTTGGGGGACGGATTTCACCATGTCTAAACCCGAGCCAACAGGGCAAATGGTTCAGGCGGTGGTGATTGATCCAAAACTTGTTCAGCAGCAGGCGAAAGAGATTCGTCAGCAGCGCGAAAAAGCCGCGAAGAAAGAGCAAGATCGTCTTGATAAGTTGCGACGAGAAGCTGAGCAGCTTGAAAAAAACCGCAAAGCTGAAGAAGAACAGATTCGCAAGCTGAAAGAGCAGCAGGCAAAAGACGCCAAAGCAGCTCGTGAAGCCGAAGCGGCTCGTAAGAAGAAAGAACAAGAACGCAAGGCAGAAGAAGAACGCACTCGCAAAGAGAAAGAGCGAGCTGCAAAAGCGGAGAAAGAGCGTAAAGCCAAAGAAGACGCCGTTCGAAAAGCTGAGCAGGAGCGTATCGCCAAAGAAGCAGCAATCGCTAAGGCAGAGCAAGAGCGTGTAGCGCGTGAGAAGGCAGCGAAAGAAGCTGAGGAAAAGGCTCGACGCGAACGTGAAGCGGCAGCGAAAGCGGAACAAGAGCGCATTGCTAAGGAAAAGGCAGCCAAAGAGGCAGCTGAAAAAGCGCGTAAAGAAAAAGAGCGTCTTGAGCGATTAGAGCGTGAACGTAAAGAGCAAGAAGCTGCGCTTGACGATATCTTCTCGGGGTTAGAAAGTGAAGCGAGTCAGAATACCGCAGCTCGAAACCAGTTCGTTGATGATGAATTGGCGCGTATGTCTTCAATCTATACTCAAAACATTCAGCAAAGGCTGATTAAGGATGATTACCTGTTGGGAAAGGAGTGTAGGGTAAACATCAAACTCATTCCGACAGGGACAGATATGATGGTTTCAGGAGTTACGGTCCTTGGTGGAGATTCAAGGGTGTGCGCCGCTGCAAAAAGTGCGATCGCTCAAGTGGGTACTTTCCCAAAATCTACCGAAGCTTCTGTGAACGAAAGACTTAAAGATATCAACTTAACCGTTGCTTTAGACTAGAAGGAATAAGACGTGATTAAACGCCTTTTACTAGGAATGTTTGTACTGCTTGGCAGTATAACGAACGTGGCTCACGCTGCATTAGAGCTGGTCATTACTGATGGTATTGATTCAGCACGACCAATTGCTGTTGTTCCCTTTAAATGGGAAGGAAGCCAACCACTGCCGACAGATGTTTCTGCTGTTATCGCATCAGACCTTCAGCGTAGTGGTAAATTTAGCCCGATCCCTACCAACAAGATGCCTCAAACGCCTTTTAATGAATCTGAGGTTAACTTTGATGCTTGGACCAGTCTTGGCGTTGATGCTCTGTTAACAGGTAGCATTACTCAAAATGCGCAAGGCAATTTTGTTATCAACTATCAGCTAGTTGACGTAGTTCGTGGTCAGTTGACCGGTGGGCAAAGTCGAGCGCTTGGTGAAGATGGTGAACTTGTTCTGTCTAAGGATCATGTACTGTTCAACAAGGTTGCAACGGTTGAAGCCCCACGAATGCGTGAATACGCTCACCGTATTTCCGATTTGGTATACGAGCAACTGACGGGTGAACGCGGTGCATTTATGACTCGCATTGCGTATGTGGTGGTGAATGATAAAGATCGCTTCCCTTACCAGCTTCGAGTCGCTGATTATGATGGTTTTAACGAGCGATTAGTCCTTCGTTCAAAGCAGCCGTTGATGTCACCAGCTTGGTCGCCTGATGGTCAAAAACTAGCATACGTAAGCTTCCAGAACGGCCAAGCCGAAATCTTCATTATGAATATTTATACGGGTGAGCGTGAGAAGGTTACGTCATACCCTCGTCATAATGGTGCGCCAAGATTCTCACCGGATGGCAGTAAGCTGGCGTTAGTGTTGTCTAAGACGGGATCGTTACAGGTCTACACTTTAGACCTAAAAACTCGCAAGCTGACACAAATTACGCGTGGCAGATCAAATAATACAGAACCATTCTGGCATCCGGATGGAAAATCGTTGATTTTTACATCGGATAGGGGTGGTAAACCACAGATTTATCAAGTAAATTTGGGCGATAGTTCAATTAATCGTCTGACGTGGCAAGGTAGTCAAAACTTGGGTGGTCAAATTACTCCTGATGGCCGATTCCTTATTATGGTGAATCGAAGCAATTCAGGCTTTAATCTTGCTAAGCAAGATTTGGAAACTGGTTCATTGCAAGTACTTACTAAAACCCTACTTGATGAGTCACCGAGCATTGCCCCAAATGGTGGCATGGTGATTTACAGCTCGATTTACAACAAGAAAAATGTACTGTCGATGGTGTCTATTGATGGTCGATTTAAAGCTAGATTACCGGCAACAAATGGGCGTGTCAGAGCTCCCGCATGGTCTCCGTTTTTGTAGCAATAAGTTTGATTAATGAAGGAAAATAAGATGCAACTTAACAAGGTTCTAAAAGGACTACTAATCGCACTTCCTGTAATGGCTGTTACAGCGTGTAGTTCTAGTGACGACGCTGCTTCTAACACTGGCGCAGAAACTAACAACTCTGCGGAGACTACAGTAGTAACTCCAATTGACCCAAATGGTCAGCTAACAGAGCAAGAGCTAAAAGAGCAAGCACTACGTGAAACTCAAACAATCTACTTCGCGTTTGATAACTCAACAATCGCTGGTGATTACGAAGAGATGCTAGCTGCTCATGCTGCTTACCTAAGCAAGAACCCTGCGCTTAAAGTAACGGTTGAAGGCCACGCAGACGAGCGCGGTACTCCTGAGTACAACATCGCTCTAGGCGAGCGTCGTGCTCAAGCAGTTGCTAACTACCTACAAGCACTAGGTGTACAAGCAGATCAAATCTCTATCGTTTCTTACGGTGAAGAAAAACCACTTCTTCTAGGTCAATCTGAAGAAGTTTACGCTAAGAACCGTCGTGCGGTTCTAGTGTACTAATCTGAGGTAAACCTCATGTTCAGTAACACTAAGCGCGCTGTTACGCTTACGTTACTGGCAAGTGCAGCGAACTTCGCGTTCGCTGCACCAGCTCCAGTATCAGACCTCAACAGCACCTCATCGACCGCATCACAGACTCGCTCGGGTCCAGAAACTGATATCGAACGTCTAGAGCGTTTGCTACAAAATCGCAATCGCGTTCAAGTACAAATGCAGGGACAGATTGATCAGATGTCTCAGGAAATCAGTGATCTTCGTGGTGAGTTAGAGCGCAACAGCTATGAAATGCAGCAAATGCTTAAGAGACAGCGAGAGTTGTTTGTAGAGCTTGATCGTATTCGTGGTGAAATGAAAGCGGCTCCAGCTGCGGCAGAGAAAAAGCCAGCTGAAACAGGTGGTAAGTACAGTTCTAATGTAGATGAGCAAACCGCGTATCAAAATGCGGTTGACCTTATCCTTAAAAAACGTGACTACACCGGCGCGATTGCAGCTTTCCAGCAGTTCCAGAAAGATTACCCTGATTCTACCTATTCAGCGAACTCACACTACTGGCTAGGTCAGCTGTACTTTGCTAAGAAGCAGGACAAAGAAGCGGTGAAGAGTTTTGCGGTGGTTGTTTCTTACAAAGAATCTAACAAGCGTGCAGACGCATTGGTTAAGCTAGGTGATATCGCTGAGCGTAACAACAATGCTGCGCAGGCGAAAAAATACTATCAGCAAGTTGTGGATGAGTATCCAGGTAGTGCTTCGGCGAAAGTCGCAAGCTCTAAGCTGAAGTAAACAAAGTCAAAAGGGAGCCTAGCTCCCTTTTTCTTTGCCCGTTCTTTTCAAGGTATAACAAAGATATACGGCTAGACTGCTACAAATTCTGGTTACGGGTTGGTTTTTGAAAATCAACAAGGTTACAATACTCGGATTAAAGGAAGTTGCGTAGAGCAAGAGCAATGAGCCACATATTAGATAAAATCGATACAGTTTACCCATTCCCACCAAAACCAATCCCATTAAGCCAAGAAGAAAAAGCCGATTACATCGCGCGAATCAAAAAGCTGCTTAAGGAGAAGGACGCGGTATTAATCGCGCACTACTACACCGACCCTGAAATTCAAGCTTTAGCTGAAGAAACCGGCGGTTTTGTTGGTGATTCGCTAGAAATGGCAAAATTTGGTAACCGCCACCCTGCAAGCACACTGATCATCGGTGGTGTTCGATTTATGGGTGAATCAGCAAAGATCCTAACGCCTGAAAAACGCATTCTAATGCCAACGCTAGAAGCGGAATGTTCGCTTGACCTTGGTTGCCCGGCGGACAAGTTCAGCGAGTTCTGTGACGCTCACCCTGACCACACGGTAGTGGTATACGCAAACACTTCAGCTGCAGTAAAAGCACGCGCAGATTGGGTTGTGACTTCTAGTATTGCTCTTGAAATCGTTGAGCACCTAGACGCGGAAGACAAACCAATCATCTGGGGCCCTGACCGTCACTTAGGTTCTTACATTGCGAACAAAACTGGCGCCGACATGTTGCTATGGCAAGGTGAGTGTGTGGTTCACGACGAGTTCTCTGCAGATGCACTACGCAAGATGAAGAGCGTATACCCAGATGCGGCAATCCTAGTTCACCCAGAGTCACCAGCAAGTGTGGTTGAGCTAGCCGATGCGGTTGGTTCTACGAGTCAGCTAATCAAGGCAGCGAAAGAGCTACCTCATCAGCAAATGATCGTCGCTACTGACAAAGGTATCTTCTTTAAGATGCAGCAGCTAGTGCCGGAAAAAGAATTGATAGAAGCGCCAACAGCAGGTGCGGGCGCGACGTGTCGCAGCTGTGCACATTGCCCATGGATGGCGATGAACGGTCTTAAAGCGATTGAAAAGGCACTGAGTGAAGGTGGTGCAGAGCACGAAATCTTCGTTGATGAAGCACTGCGTGTGAAATCACTCATCCCGTTGAACCGCATGTTGGACTTCGCAGAGCAACTAAACATGCAAGTAAAAGGCAACGCTTAGTTTTTCAGTCCTGTTTAGGCAAAAGCTTGCTAAGACAAATCGCAAAAACCAGCCGAATGTGGCTGGTTTTTTTATTTCTTACAATCAATAGGTTAGTATTTAGTTATAGCAATCAGAAAGGAATCGGAAACTTATGGCTGTATGGCTAGTACTGAAAAAGTGGCTAAGTACCCATCTTTTTAAGTTGAGCAACCGAAATCTTCTCGTCATTAGTGGCGCCTACATTGCCATCTCGTGGTTGTTGCTGGCTCTTGCAGGAGAGCATGCACTGACCGATAACTTCTCAAACTTCATTTACTACCTCATGGTGACCGCTTCAACGGTTGGCTATGGCGACTTATCACCCTCAAGTGATATGGGTAAGTGGGTAGTGGTGTTATTTATTATCCCTGGCGGTTTGAGCTTATTTGCTGCCATTTTGGGACGAGTTGCAGGCGGGGCGATTGACTATTGGCGAGCAGGCATACTGGGTAAACGGAGAGTAAGAGTGGAAAACCATATCGTATTACTGGGTTGGAATGGCGCACGCACTATGCACCTTATCCGCATGTTACAGCATGAAGAAGAGGGCAAACGCCCAATCGTGTTATGCAGTCGTTCAGATATTGAAAACCCATTACCGGGTGAAATTGGTTTTATTAAGGTGAACAGTTACACCGATGCGCAAGAGATGAAGAATGCCAACATTACCGGAGCTAACTGTATTATTGTTGATAATCTTAGCGATGATATTACTCTCTCGGCCGCCTTGTATTGTGCTTCGGTCAACCCTGATGCACACTTGCTCGCCTACTTTAAAGATGAAGCGTTGGGACGATTGCTCAGTCAGCATTGCCCTAAGGCAGAGTGCATTCCAGCGGTAGGCGCAGAGATGCTTGCCAAAGCTGCAGTGGATCCAGGTTCAAGCGCGTTACACCAAGAATTACTTGCCTCTACACGAGGTATGACGCAGTACTCAGTGATTTACCCACAAGATCAACCGACGACCAGCGTGGAAAAGATCTTCGGATTTATCAAGAAGCATCACCAAGCAACGTTGATCGCATTCGATCTCGGCGACGGGATTGAACTCAACCCAGACTTAAATGCCCAAGTGCCGCCGAGCACTAAGCTGTTTTATATTGCCGACGAGCGAATTGATGACTTCGCTTGGACTGACATGAACAAGGATAAATAATGCATATGATTGCCGACCTGTTGGCGGGTTTCCCTAACTTTCTTCTCTACTTCTCCGTTTCGATCGTTTTTGTACTGGCGTTCAAATTCGTTTATGTAAAACTGACACCGTACGATGAATGGCATCTGATCAAAGAAGAGAAAAATACCGCGGCGGCAGTCGCATTAAGTGGAGCGTTCCTTGGCTACTGCCTCGCTATTGCGGGTGCTGCAACCAACTCAGTCAATATTATAGATTTTATGGTGTGGGGCATCGTTGCGATGCTGGCACAGATAATTGCGTTCGGTATTGTGCGTTTTATTCTGCTGCCGAAAGTATCGGAGCGTATTGAGAATGATGAAGTACCAGCAGGCATTGTTTTAGCTGCCGTCTCTGTGTCTGTCGGTGTGCTTAACGCAGCCTGCATGACCTACTAGGAGGTTCGATGAAACGCAGTTCCAATGTGAAACGCTCCTCAATGGACAAGAGTTTTAAAGTCGGGCGAATCATTCCATTTGTTGCTTTCGGTGGGATTTTTTTTCTCGCAACGCAAGAATCAAAAACGGAAGGCTACATCTACGTCGATGCTGACGAGTGTAAATCGGATGCACCTGAATTCAGCGAGCAGTGTGAAATCGCCTACCAAGAGGCAATGGCGCGTGCAGAAGAAAACGCACCGCGCTATAACAATGAGTACGAGTGTGAAGACGATTTCTACGAAGACGATTGTTATTACAGCTCGCGCCATCGTTCTTATGTGCCGTTTGTTGGAGGATACTTCTTCAGCCGTGCAGTAAGTGGTTTAAGCGGTTACAACAAAAGCTACTACTCAGAGCCGATGTATCGTTATAAATCGAAGTATTACAACGGTGCAGGGCAGTTTTACGGTTCTTACCGCAATCAATCCACTAAGGTCGCTACCAGTAACCTAAATAAGCGCGGTGGTGGTACGATTGGTCGTGCGATGTCTCGCGGGGGCTTTGGTAAAGCGGTGTCAGTAAGCCGCGGCGGTTAACTAAAATGTTTCGACGAGAAATACAAGAAAGAGAAAACTGGCGTGAGTTAGCACGCCAGTTTGGTTTTGGCTTCCATTCTATGTACGACCAACCGTATTGGGATGAGACTGCTTACTATCAATTTACCCTTGAGCAGATTGAGAAAGACATTGAAGACCCAACGGAAGAGCTTCATCAAATGTGTCTTGAAATCGTCGATAAGGTTGTGCGAAGTGAGCGGTTACTGACGCAGTGTGCGATTCCCGAAGCCATGTGGTCGCAAGTCGCTTCTTCTTGGCTGCGAAGAGAGCCATCCCTTTATTCAAGAATGGACTTTGCTTACAACGGCTCATCGCCAGCAAAGTTGCTAGAGAACAACGCAGATACACCAACGTCATTGTTTGAAACTGGCTTTTGGCAGTGGGTGTGGTTAGAAGACGTTGTCAATAAAGGGCGTATTCACCAAAGTGCGGATCAGTTTAATATTCTGCAGGACTTTCTGATTGAACGCTTTGCTGACATTGCCAAATTGCAGCCGGGTCAAACGCTGCATTTTAGTTGTTGCAAATACACCGAAGAAGACAAAGGTACGGTGCAATACCTAGAAGACTGCGCAAGGGAGGCTGGGTTAGCAACCGCTTTTGTTTTTGTTGAAGATATTGGTGTGACACAAGATGGGCAATTTGTGGATGCTGATGGCAGAGCGATTCGCTGGATGTTCAAACTCTACCCGTGGGAGTTTATGTTCGAAGAGGAATACAGCCAGTATCTCGCAACATCGAGTGTGAACTGGTTAGAGCCAATGTGGAAATCGATTCTGTCTAACAAAGCGTTGTTGCCCTTGCTTTGGGAGAGATTTCCAAATCATCCGAATCTTTTACCTGCGTATTTTGCCAATGATCCAAAAGCGGCTAGCTTAAAAGACTACGTTATTAAGCCTTTGTTTTCTCGCGAAGGTGCCAACATTGAGATTGTCAAAAATGGTCAGCGATTAGTGAAAACGCCAGGTCCATACGAATCGAACCAAAACATCATTCAACAATATCATCCGCTACCGAAATTTGGCTCAAGCCATACTTTGATTGGAAGTTGGCTCGTGAATGACAAAGCAGCAGGGATCTCGATTCGAGAAGACAGCAGTTTAGTGACTCAAGATATGGCGCGCTATGTTCCTCATATTATTCTTTGAGTGGTAGCGTTGGCTTGGTTTGCTCAAAATATTTGTTTCGCAAAAACTAAGCCTCTCGAGTATGAGAGGCTTAGGACAGTGATTAACTACGATTCATCAGTGGCTATGTACGTGGCTATTTGCTTCTACTGCTAACTCAACCTCGATCGTTCCGGCATGTTTAAATTGCAGCGTCATCGGAAATCGTTCCCCCTTTTGGTAGGACTGCTTAGGATCGAAAATCATCAGGTGATAGCCACCTGGTTGGAACATCACGGTCTTCATTGTGCCAACTCGAACGCTGTCAATTTTTTTCATCATCATCATTCCGTCGCTCATTTCGTGGGTGTGTATTTCCACACGTTCGGCAATCGGGGTAGAAGCACCGATCAAGAAGTCATCTTTGCTTGAACCATTTTTTAGTTGGAAGAAACCAGCAATCACGGTCGCATTCGGTGGGGCTTCTCGACTCCAAGGATGATCTATTTGAATACTATCCTTTGCATATTCATGAGCACTCACGGGTGCGATGAGACAAACAGATAAAAATAGGGAGATGATTTTTAGCGCTTTTTTCATAATTATTTCCGTTAATTGTTGTTGGTTTACCAAGTGAGGTTGCCTTGGTAGACGAGCCAAAATGCAGTTTGCTTGGTTTGAAGAATGGATTCGTAGTTGGTTTGAAATCTCAAAAGTTGATGCATAGCAAAGTGCCAGTTAGCAATAGCGCTGATACGCTGTGGAGCATGACCTTTAGCATCTAAAACCTGTTCGAATTCAGCGTTGGTTTTGGTTACCTCATTGTCTGTTATTAACCAGTCATAACGTGCGCCCATCTCAATATTTTGGTACTGCCAACTTAACTGTGTAGACACACCGTGTTGAAATGCATCTAGCTCAGTTCGAATTTGCTGTGAATCCGTTAGAGTGGCATTTAGCCTTTGGCCCATCCATTCCACTTGCCAGTTTAAGTTGTTCCACTTTAGATCGGCGCCGAAGGTCAACAGGGTAGTATCACCGTCATAGGTTAAGTTGCTAGAGGCGGTGTGAGCATGACTGTGACCATCATTTTCCGCTTGCTTTCGCGAAGTCGCGTTAAAATAAGCCGCACTTGCCATCACTTGCAGTTGGTAATCCGCTCTCAGTTGATACCAATTGGCAGTCAAACCAAAGGCGGCAGGCGAAGCGGAGCTACTATCGTATCGGGCAGGGTACTCGCTGCCACGACCAAGCCAAATAGTGGTGTCGTAACGGTTTTGAGCAAAGGTCAACTGAACACTATCATCGCTGTATTGACTACCAAGAAACGCTTGCTGGGTTAGTGAAGCATCAAGAAAACGCCAGTCGTGTTCGTGAACACCGTTATATAACCCTATTGGGCTGAGTTGACGACCTATGCGTAGTGTCCAATCTTGATGCAGGTGGGGTTGCAGCCATAGTTCTTCAAGTTCTATAGACTCGCCATGGTGACTACCAATGATAAGTTTTGCCGCTAGAACGTTATCTAGGCTTGCCAAGAACCCAAGCTCGCCATGCATCAGCTGCAATCCTTCTTCGTAGTGAAAGGCTTTTGCATCCGTCACCACACCGGGAATTGAGTATGCCGTTTCTCTGTCGGTCTGATAGTAGCCAACTTGAGCAAAAAGGTTTGACTGTATATCGACCTCATCGAGCCAATCAGTTTGAGCTTGCTTGGCCTGTAAAGGGAGCGTCACCAGCAAGCTACCCATAGTAATTAGCACTTGCTTCATGACTTATCCTCTTGAGTAAACGGATTCGCATAGCGAGGGTTAGAGATAAATGTCTCATCACTCAGAGCATGTAAAAACATCAGCATGTCTTGTTTCTCTTGTGCACTGAGGGTGAAGCCTTTGACAAATTCACTCTTATTTGGGTTCTTTCTGCCATCCCCTTGATGCTCACCAGAAGTGATGTTGCGACCACCATTGGCGTAGAAATCCAACACTTCGCCGAGTGTGGCGATACTACCGTCATGCATATAAGGCGCGGTGTAGGCGATATTTCTCAGCGTGGGTGGACGAAATTTCCCTTTGTCTTTTGGATCTTGAGTGACGGTGAACAAGCTATTGTCTGCAATGGGATAGCTGCCTTTGCCATCAATGTTGTAAAGCCCTGTGTTAAAGAAAGGGCGTGAGACAAATACAGAGTCATCATGTAAGGTTGAGTCGCTAAAATTGAAGCCATTATGGCAATGGAAACATTCCATTTTCTCGCTGTTAAACAGATCCTGACCACGCATCGCTGAGCTGCTCATGGTGCCGCGATCAAAATCTGAGTCTTTAGAGATCAAGGCTCGGTTGAAGACGGCAAGCGCTTTGATCACATTAGGAAACGTGACAGCGTCTTGCTCGTTGGGAAAAGCCGCATTGAACATATTTTGATAAGCCGTTTCACGACGGAATCGGTTCAATATCTCTTCTCGGTTCGCATCATTAATGCCCATCTCGACAGGGAACTCACCAAATAAAGGGATCACCAATTGCTGTTCGATCTCTTTCAAGATGGGGTTTGCCCAAGTGTAAGAAGCGTTATAAGCGATGTTAGTGAGCGTTTGTGAGTTGCGGTGCAACACTTCTCCTGTCGAGCCCGTTGGCACTTTTACACCGTCTGAGAATGCTAACGCTTGTTGGTGACAAGATTCGCACGACATGGTTTGGTTGCCAGAAAGTTTCTTGTCATAAAAAAGATGGCGTCCAAGTTGAAACTTTTCCTCTGTCGCAGGGTTATCTGCTGGCTCTTTAGGTGGTGGAAGTGAGCCCGTTTGAAAGTCAAAGCCAAATTCATTTTCGGCGTTGGGTGGTATCACGGTGTAATCCGATTCGCTGTCACAGCCTACGATGGCAAAAATCGTGAGCGATGCCAGCAAACCGCACTTCTGGTTTACTGACATAACAATTACTCCACTGAAACCCAAGCTTGAGAGCTACTACAGTTACCAGCAGTGCATTCGCCGGTCTCCAAATCTAGACCTAAGTTGTCATAGATGCCTTGGCAATCAGGGTCTGTGCTAGACGACATACAACCAGGAGGCGTATTTGGGGTATTAAAGGTAATGTCGTTGTTAGCGACTAGGCGCTGATAATCGAACACAATCACATTGGTTGCGGCGTCGAAGTCATCAAATTGGTAGATTGGTCGATTTGGACGAGACGAGGCACAATCGATGGTTTCCTGTGTCGCATCCACGACTTCACAGCCTGTGGTTCCCAAATGAATATTCCAACCATTCACATCCATACGCAGATGCTTATGCCCGTTTTGCCAGCTCCAGTTCATGCCCATTACATCCAATGGTGAGATAGCGTCGTCGCCGTCAATCCCGTAGTGGTTGAGCGCGGCAGGAACGCCTAAGGTAAAGCGAACCCCAGTATAGTTACCTTGGGGTATTTGACCTTTGATTTGATGGTTAAGTGCTGCATTACCATTTGCACAGCTGTCCGAGCCAGTTTCAAAGTCTAACAGTGCAACGTTTTTGTATTGCCATTTGCCATCTTGAATCAGCTCAAGAGGGGTTGCTACGCCATTGTTGTCAAGCAACTCGACTTCAGAAAGGTACATACGGACATCTTTAAACTCTGGGTTTGTATTGGCAGTGCCTGCAATTGCATTTTCCATCAGTTGACACTGAATGTCTTGTTGACCAACACGAGCTTTAAATTCAAGCGTGACATTTTGTAGTGAGGTTTCTGGGGTTGTCGTTGAGTTAGAGTCAGAACCGCCACCACATGCGGCGAGTAACCCGCAACTGATTGTGGTAAATAGAGGCTTTGCAGTTGAAATACGGTTGAACATAGACTTTCCTTTCTAATTATTTTCGCAAGTCAGATTTGAATTCCAAAAAAAGTACGTGCGAATTTGTGCCGCTGTTTTGGTTAAACGCGGTCATTGATACCCAAGCATTTCGAGGCTACTTAGGTGTGTTGTTATTTGAATTATTTTTATCGACGTAGGATCGTCGAATTAAGCAAGGAAAGTCTGAGGTGGGGATTGTTTTGGCGCGAGAGCAAGGTAAAGCTTTTGCTGGCACTGAATAGGTAAATCGGTATTAAAGCGCGGAGTAACGCGACTAAGCCAAAGAATGATAGCCGCTAGAATCATCGCCATGATAGCGATAACGAACTGGCACACATCCAGTAAAGGGCAACTGAACTTTAATGGATCGTGAATCTCACTATCCGGTGAAATAGACATGGCGTTGTCGGCGATAAGCTCTTTAATGTCGACCCACTTAAAGCCTTTTGCAGTACAGAGTAGGACTTTTTCATCCTGAGCTTCAGATAACCAGTTGTTGTTATGAACTTGTGATGGGTTAAGTGCTACGGTTGCCAACAGGTAAATCTGAAACAGCAAAGCAGCAATGACATAAACTGCCATTACTTTTTGTTTTATATGCTGATTTCTTACTGTGTGCATTGCAACATTCAATTAACTAAATTCGGCGCGGATACTAACAAAGAAATTAAGGAATTGTAATGTTGTTTTTATAAAATGGTGACACCAATGGATTGTTCGAATGTTTTTGCTGCGGGTTTGAGAAAGGAAATGAGGAGAGGTGAATTGATAGAATAAGCCACTGAGAGTCAGTGGCTTTAATAAATTATGATTACTCTTGTTCTGCCAATGTGACGCCACGTTGCGTTAGGCCAGAAAGCATTACTGGCATCGCATTGAAGATCTCTTCAAATTGCTCTAAGCCTTCCATGCCTTGTTCTGCAAGAGTTGTGATAGTTGTTTCTGGATCGTAAAGCATGGTCAGAGATAGCAGCACACCGCCAAGTAATGCGCTGTCTTCACTATCTTCTGGCATTAAGGTTTCCCAATCATCACGAGCCAATTGCCATCCCTGAAGAACACCTTCACAGAAATCACGAGTTGCTTCCGTCACGATTTCACCTTCGTCCAGAGCGCAGCCTTCAGGCCATTGCCAACTGCCTTCCAATAATGCAGGACGAGTTTGGTTCCACATTTGAACAATCTCATCGATGTACTGTTCTAGCTGCTCTCCATCAGAGAAAGGTGCGGTCTCTTCACCACCCCAAAGGAATGGTAGCCATTCTTGAGGGTTCAGAACATTCGGCGCAGATGCCATTGCTGTTACGAAGCCTTGAGTTTTCGCTAGGTTTAGTAGTTTTCCATCAAGTTCTGGAAGAGAAAGGATGTCTTGTAGTTTCAAAATAGAATACCATTTGTTAATGGACTGGTTGATTGCGAATATCTTACCAATCAATTTTAGATAAATCGATATTAGGGATGGATTCGTTAACTGCTATGGAAATACGCTCCTCGTTAAGAAAGAAAAGTATCCTCGCATTAACAGTGTATTTGGGGTTCTTCATCGCAACTATTGGTAGTGTGGCCTATTTAGTGGTGGAGCCTCCTGTCCGTTCCAAACTCGAACAAAATCTAGATTTAAGAACTCAATTACTCGCTTCACAAATTGAGCAGCCTCTCACTAGCTCTATTGGGTTGGTGCAAAGCTTAGTCGGCCTCGGTCAGACAGGCTCACACCAAGTCAGCCTGGTAGATACCATTCCTCAACTACTTGCCGTTAGCGATGACATCATTGTCAGCGGAGGGCTGTGGCCTAAACCATTCTTAGACAATGAAGAATGGCGTTACACCAGTCTATTTTTCAATAAAAATGATGCTGGTGGTCTCGACCAGATCCAATCTTACAATAACCCTCAGACAGGAGGGTATGACAATGAGCCGTGGTATCAATCTGTGGCAGGAGCACCAGCAGGGGCTGTGAGCTGGTCAAGCGTATATATCGATACGTTTACACAAGTACAGATGATTACGGCTTCTTCGCCTTATTATCGCAATGGTGAGTTTGCAGGCGTAGCGACTGTCGACCTCTCTTTGGAAGCGTTATTCCAATTTATCCGTGAACACACCAATCAGTACTCTTTGGGAGTCGTGATCCGTGATGCGGATGAGCAGGTGATCGTTGAGCACAACTTCAATCTATCCAAAAATATCTATATCAGTGAGCTCGATTTTGGTGAGTTCAACTGGCAGCTTGATGTTGTTAACGCCAAAGTGAAAGTGGCGGATCAGGTGTTTGAACAAGTAATGAGTGTGGAACGCGGGATTATTCCATTTCTACTTCTTTGCGTATTAGTTGGCTATTACTTGCTTAATCGGTATATCGTGGAACCAATTGTGCGAATTGCCCAAAAGGTCGATGATTCTAAAACAGGCGGCATTATCGATATCAATTATGAAAGTGATGACGAGATTGGTCACCTGATCAGTAAGTTTAATGAAAAAACGGTTTACCTAGAGCGAGAGCGTGTGAAAGCACAAGCGTCAACCAACGCTAAAACCGCTTTTTTGGCCACCTTATCCCACGAGATTCGTACACCAATGAACGGTGTTTTGGGTACCGCTCAAATCCTGCTTAAAACGCCGTTAAATGATGAGCAGCGTAAGCACCTCAATACGCTTTACGATTCTGGTGATCATATGATGACACTGCTCAACGAGATTTTGGATTACTCGAAAATAGAGCAAGGTCATATTGAGCTTGAGCACACACCATTCCCGATAGAATCCATTCTGGGCAGTATCAATAGTGTTTACCATACACTTTGTGCCGAAAAAGGCTTACAGTTCAAAATTACCTCAAACCTGCCTCATGGTCGTTGGTACAACAATGACAAAGCGCGATTAAGGCAAGTTTTGTTTAACTTGTTGAATAATGCAGTGAAATTTACTGACTCCGGATATGTGGAAGTTGAACTTGACGAAAAGCAGGATGATGGCGCTAACAAGCTGATCATCAGCGTAAAAGATACAGGCATTGGTATTTCATCCGATGCACAAGCGAGGATCTTCCGTCCATTCGAGCAAGCAGAATCTTCCACAACTCGTCGCTATGGTGGTACTGGCCTCGGTTTAGCGATAGTGAAACAGATTGCTGAACATATGGGAGGTGGGGTTTATGTACAGAGCAGGGAAGGTGTCGGTACCAAATTCACCGTTGAGTTGAAGCTTGAGTCCTGTGAGCCCGGTAAACTTGAAACGACAAATCGACACAAAATCAACTGTGAGGGGCTTAGAGCCCTTATTGTTGAAGATAATCGAACGAACACCATTATCATGGAAAGCTTCTTAAAAGATAAAGGCTTCGAATGTACCGCTGTAGAAAATGGTCAGCAGGCAGTCGATATTACGCTGAAGCAACAGTTCGACTTAATTTTAATGGACAACCATATGCCAGTTCTTGATGGTATTGGCGCAATATCTGTCATTAGGAACTCTCAATCCGTTTCTAAGTCGGTGCTGATTTTTGGATGTACCGCAGATGTGTTCAAAGAAACTCAAGAAAGAATGATGGGGGTAGGCGCTGATCATATTATCGCGAAACCTATTGTTGAATCAGAACTGGACGACGCGCTATATCGTCACTCTCAACGGCTTTATCAATATCACCCTGAAGGCATTCAATCTTCAGATAAACCACTAAACACGGAGTCATTGTTGCTTGAGTTCTACGTTGCGCTAGAAGACAGTGATTTAGAGGGAGCTAGCCAAACACTGGCAAGGATTCATGCTTCTGTTCCTCAGAGCTTGCAGCTACAGCTCGCAGAATTAGCGGAAAGTATCGAGTCCTACTTGTCGCAAGCGCAGCCACCCAAGCAAGAAGATATAGACAGCTTAACCGTATTGTTAGCAGACCTGTAAGACACAAGGATGCCCGCTTTATAGTGATTATCCTGATTTCCTCATGCTAAGCAGCATGAGGCGATCTTTTTTCCGCTCACCTGCCATATTTACAACTACTTTTCTTGTGTTTTTCCTCATCTAAGTTCTTATTAAGTAATTAAATTACGTTATTTAACTCCATTTTGGTGCGGTTTTTTGGCTAGAGTTCCTGTTTTTAGTGATTTTGACTACTTTGGGTTTTGAAAGTAGTCATTAATTTACCTCTGCATTTTAAAAACGAGATCATAAACTGCAATTGTTGTGCTCTAATGGCGATATGAACTGCTATGTCGCTTTTGATGTAGTGAAAGATTTTATAGATGTCACTTAAATTGGTGTTTGATTTTAGAGGTTGTAATGAGGGCTCGTGGACCATTCTGTATTCGTAATGCAGCAGCAGATACTTTCGCTATGGTGGTTTTTTGTTTTATCACCGGGATGATCATCGAGATTTTGATCTCGGGTATGACGTTCGAGCAGTCTCTGGCATCACGTACATTGTCTATTCCAGTCAATATCGCGATTGCTTGGCCTTATGGCATGTTCCGTGATTGGGTATTGCGCCAAGGCAACAAGCTTTCACCTTCATCATTTATGAAGAATGTCTCTGACTTGGTAGCCTACGTATTATTCCAATCACCAGTCTATGCTGGCATCTTATTCGCGGTAGGCGCTTCTACTGATCAAATCATTACAGCAGTAGCGAGTAATGCGGTTGTGTCTTGTGGTATGGGCGTACTTTACGGTTACTTCCTTGACCAATGCCGCCGTTGGTTCCGCGTTCCTGGTTACTATCAAGAGGCGTAATTGTCCCTGTTTTGCACAATTTAGCTAGATAGTGAGCAAACAAACGCAAAAGGGCGCTTTTTTTCATGTTTAGCCTTGACCATCAGGCACATAATCATTAAATTAGCGCCTCGTTAGCCAATGATGCTAACCACAATTTGATTCGGTGAGTTGTCCGAGTGGCTGAAGGAGCACGCCTGGAAAGTGTGTATACGGCAACGTATCGAGAGTTCGAATCTCTCACTCACCGCCACATTCTTGAAGAAAGACGTCCTAGGACGTCTTTTTTTATGCCTATTATACTTCTAAATCAATAAGTTATCGTCCGATAACGTCCAAAGATGTCCTAGTTCGTTCGCCATTTTGGGGTATGACAAAGTGTATGTTTTAATCTTTCCCGACTTCGGGAATATACCATTTGAACCTGATTTGCTTAGCTCCTATTCAAGTGATTAGGAACTTAGGAATTACATGAGTTACAGCTTTTATTCTCCATAAATCAATAGCTTAGGGTCAAGTGGTATGACGCGAAAAACTTAACTTTTTTTGAGTGTAGCTTAGTCATACCAGGGGGCAATATGTCGCACTTAATACATCGTCTGAAAGACAAGGAAATCGAACAAGCACAGGGCCGAGATCGAATCTATCGTTTACCTGATGGCGGTGGTCTCTATCTACTGGTGAAACCCAACAACCTCAAATACTGGGAGTTTCGTTACACAAAGCCAGGTACAAAAAACAGAACCTTCTTGGGATTGGGTAGCCTAGACATGCTCAATGTTGATGGTGCTCGTGACAAAGCGTTTGAGATGCGCAAACTTCTGAAGGAAGGTATTGACCCTAAATTAGACAGGATCGAGAAGAGGACCCAGATTCAACAAGAGCAAGCTTGTACATTCAAGTCAGTCGCTGATGAATGGGTTAAGACCAAGACGAAACTAAAACCTAAGACCGTCCAAGGTAACTGGAGAAAGCTCGAGCTTTATGCTTTTCCTAAGTTCGGTGAGATCCCGGTTAAGTCACTGACGCCAATAATAGTTCAGGAAGCGTTTAGGCCCATTGCTCGTAGAGGCAAGCTGGAGACAGTAAAACGCACCATCCAGTTGGTAAATGAAATCATGCGCTTTGCCATCAATAGCGGTTTGATCCAACACAACGTTTTATCTGGAGTTGGAGAAACTTTTGCTTCTCCTGATGTGAAACACATGGCGGCACTTAAACCTGATGAACTAACAGAGTTACTACAGACAGTTGCAACTGCAAATATGCAGCTGGCTACCAAATGTTTAATTGAGTGGCAGCTGCACACCATGACTAGACCAAGTGAAGCAGCTGGTGCTCGCTGGGATGAGATTGACATAGAAAATCGACTCTGGATTATTCCAGACACACGGATGAAAATGAAACGTGAACATCGCATTCCATTGACCGATCAGACTATCGCCATACTGGAGCGCATACATCCAATTAGTGGGCATAGGGTACATGTCTTCCCCTCTATGCGCTTCCCCAAGCGGTCTATTGACTCTGAGACTATAAACAAGGCGTTGGGGCGTATTGGATTCAAAGATCGCACTACCGCGCATGGCATGCGCTCTCTCGCCAGTACGACGTTGAATGAAAGAGGTTTTGACCCGGATATCATTGAGGCTGCTTTGGCTCACCAGGATCGAAATGCTATTCGTGCCGCTTACAATCGGACAGATTATCTGGAACGTCGACGAAAAATGATGGAGTGGTGGAGTAGTTATATTGATGATGCAGCAGTAGGTTCATTGTCAGTAACAGGTGCTGTACATTTAAGAGCGATCGGTTGAATTCATGGTAAATAGCAATTTAGGGCTTAGCTGTAAAGCCCTAAACTGTTTCCATTTTTACTTCTGCTAACTACACGCCGATTTCAGTAATACGATTTTCACCAGTGGGAAGGCTTTCTAGTTTGACATAGCCTTTTTGCTCCATGTGATTGATGAAATTCATGAAGGTTTTGAATTCCGTATTATTCACTTGAAAACTTGGGTCTAGAGCTTTCATCCTGTCATTAGCAATGGAAACGTTGCTTGGAAGTTTGCTCTGGTTCATATTCCTGACGGCGCTGATAAAAAGCTTATCAAGGTTGCCCACTACAGAAATATCTTTCTTTGGAAGGAAATCTTCGACGAACAATAAGTTGTCGAATGACTTAGCGATAATCGCTCTATCTTTGTCGGATTTTTTGCAGACTAACCATACTTCTCTACCGAACTTTCTCAGTTTATCTGCGATTACAGTAAAGTCAGAATCTGTGGTCATAAAGCAATATCTATCAACTCTCGGGTTATCAAGGTGCAGACTTTCAAAGGCATCCAAGCTGAGTAACAAATCCGCTCTGTTCTTCTCTTTACCAATTTTTGGCGTGTCAATAATATTGAAATTATGCTCTAAGATTTGAGTTTTCAGTGATTTCTTTGCTGTCGCTTGGTTCCCATAAGCCGACTTAATTGTGAATATACAGTTGTACTCGTCGTCAGCGCTGAGGAAAGAATTCATTACTTCTTCAAGCTGAAAGTCGCTAGCTGCTATGTTTTCCATATCAATGTAAACAGCGATATTAAAGTTTTTCTTTTTCATCAAGTTGTGTCCCGGAAATAAATTCATGAAGGGGTTAACTAGGCAGCGACTTACCCACTGCCTTAACTGTTAGTGTTTTTTCAGCTCGTAACAGAGCCTGAAGCCTGTCTTCATGCCTTTGTATTTTCCGGTTGAATCTTGAGGTCCACTTGCCCTCAACACGTAATCGTCCATATAGAACGAAGTGAGGCTAGCTGAGCGGATCTGAACCCCTTCTAGTAGCCACTCACAAAAGAAATTTGAATCAATAAATCGCAATCCGTTCTCTTCGATATTGTGAAGAGGTTTTGGAAAGCGAAGGTGCAAGTTGTCAAAGTCATTTTGAGCCATGTAGGGTGGGTGAGAATCATACTTCTCACCTGATGTGCTGATGAATGTCATGTCACTGTCTTGACCACGTTTTGGTTCTGACCAGTTTTCTCCTCTCAATGACTTGTATTCTGAGTAGCTAAGAATACGAAGAGGAACCCCCGTTTGTTTCTCCAACCAGTTAATGTAGGCTAGGACGTCAAAAAATGTACATGATGCTGGCAGAGTGATATCACTCTCGCTATTGATTGGGGCAAGTGAATCACCTTGACGGTTTTTGCTGTATTCTGCGTTTTCTTTTAGGAAGTTGATCAGGTCACCAATCGTTATGAGTTCGGAGACCATCATTTCTTTTTCATCGATGGATACTTGTTTGAAGCCATCTAGACGAACGTTAGAACTTCTATGCTCTGGGTGATAAACCCCTTTATATTGATAGTACTCACGTAATATGGTCTGAATGCCGGGGTAGTTGGACACCGTGCCACCATTAAGATAGTAGTGCTTTTCTGAGTTATGTCCGTCTAGTTCTCTATTACCTTCATATTCGAAGTAGTACCAACGCTCAAAGCGGTAATCTTCGATGAAGCTTGGAATATCAGCTCGTTTCAAATTGTTCCCAAATAGCTGATGGTTGAACACTTTGCCACGTTGATTTTTGATGACAAAATCATAGTTACCGCGAGCATCTGACAAGAAAATCAAATTCTCATTGTAAGGCAGAACATTGACCCAGCCGGCGTTGCCTTCGCCTATGCGTTTAGTTAGTAACAGTTGCAGGTATTTGTCCGAATTTAAATCTCTTTCAACATTTTCAGTTGGAACTGTATTTGGGGCATAAAGCTTTATGTATTCTGACGGTGAAGGAATATCTGTTAAAGAGTTTCCGAGAAGATGGTAAATACTACTAGACCCGTTTCGGTTTTTTAGAAGGATGAGATCTAAAATCTTCACAGAGACCTGTTGGTATCGTTTTTCCCTTTTCTTTGGTTCTGTCTCTTTGTTGTTTAGAAAATCCAAGAAGTTAGGGAGGCCCGTTTGATCCAATAAACGCACTGTAATTTCTGTTGTTACATCGAGTTTAAGCAAATACTGTTGACGGTCAGATAGGTGAGAAATATCAAAATTATCGTCTATTGCTCGCTTGATATGATAATTGCCTAATATAATATCAGACCAGTCACTATCTTCATTGAGAGCGTCGTATAAGTCTTGACTGTGCCAACTAATTGGACCAGAAAAGTCAAAATCATGCCCGGTGAACAGCTTCTTAGGAGTGGGTCCTTCAAAGAAGAATAGTCGTTCAGAAACCTGCTGGTGGCTGAAAGGGAAATACAAATTGTAATCACCGTCTTTCGTGTGCTTGAGAAGATTTTTGCGTTTTCTAAGGTTATGTTTGGCCATAAACGGAAGTAAGCTTCCGTTGTACTCTTTCTCGTAAGCGGCAAATCCACCAGTTATTCCAAGACGTTTAGCAATGGCGTTTAGTTTTGTTGTATGAGTGATTTTTTCACGGTCACGCGATGTTCTTTTCGCAGAGATTTTGAGTTCTGCTGGAGACAGTCCTGTTAAGGGAACAATATGGAATTTCTCTAACGGGATGTATGTAGTTGGGATTGAGTTATTAGTCATTCTAAAACCTTTAAAAATAAGCAAGCCCCATCACAGTTTAGTGACGGCGTACTTCCGGCTATAAGGTCCGAGAATGATGGTTTGATCGTGAGTGGTAGTGTCTTTTTCTTCAACGATGTGAGTGCTTTGTTTTGTAAGAAGTACATTACAAACCGCAGGTAAGCCTCAGCCCTTTGCATATAACCTAAATTGAAACATTGGCTAAGTCAATAGATTGTTCGTGTTAATCTCCATCACTTATTTGTTTTCCAAACTACTCTCTGGAATTGTCACTGTTAGTCGAGTTAGTGCTTTTTATGACTTATAAAACATTAAGTTGCTGCTATTTCTGCTACTAATAGCAACAAATAGCTATAGTTTTTAAGGGCAGAGAGCTACATGATGAAAAGACTCCATCGACTTGATGAAGTAGATTCGGATACTTCAATTGGTGACAAGTTGAGGAAGTGTCTTGAGCTTGACATTCCGGTGCTAATCCAAGTTCCGGCATCAATGGATGTATGGGCGATAGACCCAAAGTTAAATCAGTTAACGAAAAAGGATGTTGTTTTAAGTGAGTCAAACGTTGTTACGCAGCTTCCGCTAAGAATTCATCTCTTAGATGGGCAATCTCTTTCTCCTTCAGAGAAACCTCATATTCACACTTCGGATTTGGCAGCATCAACAAAGTTAGCTCATGTCGAATACTTGCAGTTGAAGCATGGCGATATCTCCAGGTTACTGGCGCTTCATCAGCTGGAGCTTAGTAAGTTTGATGCTGTTTTCGTTTACGATAACGATACTCGTGAATACAGTTTGTGCAAGTCTGTACCTGTATCAAGATACAGTTTTAGTATCGACGAAACTGATAGCCGAGCGAATCTTGAAAGCGCTCTAATAGGAAAGATCAAGTTTTCGGATCGAGAGTTGGATTATGTGCTTTGTAACCAATACAGCGGAGAGGAACAGTATAATCACCCGGTTGATATCATCGAAAATTGTTCTGTAACTCAGTCGGAATGTTGGATCTTGGAGGAGCATCTATCACTTTTAACCTTTGATAACTCTAGCTATGAAACTAGTCGATTTTTTCTGGAACCTAGGTTCCATATATCAACGGCATTCGTGGAGCTTTCAAAAGCTGCTTTTGAACTTCTGGAAATGGGTAAAAAGCCTATATCTGGTGGAACATCTGGCTACTTGGCCAGCAAGTATAAGTGTTTCAAGCCAAAGTATGTCAGAGAAGGGGGGACGTGGATCATCAATCGTAGTAAAAAAGAACCTGGAAACAATTACTTTGAGAAGCTGAAGGGGATTTTTGAAACATATTGGGCCGGAAAACACAACCAAGATAATGCTGAAGTGCGCAGAGTAACTCAAAACGTCATTTACATACTAGAGACAGAACTGGGGCTCAAGTCGAGCAGTGCCAACGGGGTTGAAATGATATTGAGACCGGATAAATACAAATAAATTAAAAAATTTTTTAGGAGTCTAGAGCCTTGTCTTTAAAGGCTTAGGGATTCCGTTTATAGGGATTTCCTATCGGTGGCTCCTTTTTCCTATTCCCTGACTTAGTGTTTACTTCTCCCATCAAATCAATTTGGGAGAAGCAATATGCAAAACCACCACACACCACTTTCAAACAAAATCCTTCGCTTGAAAGACATAGCGTTGCTGACCGGCCTGTCGCGGTCAACGATTTATGACAAGCAAAACCCTAAGTCCCCGCGGTTTGACTCTACATTTCCTCTGAAGATCCAGCTTGGGGCAAGAGCTGTTGGCTGGCGAGAAAAGGACATCATCGAGTGGATCAACTCTATGAGATGTGGGCCTACTCTGGGCACCAAATAGCAAGCAATTGTTCATCAAACCGAATGAGGAGGACATCGTGAATCACTATAGGTATCAATTTCCTATTGATGGAGGGTATACACCTAAGGTCGAATATTCAACGTTGATCACTAATGCGTTCAATGAGGCGAAGACAATAACTCAAGCACCAGATCCAATGGTGTACTTAGCAACCATGAGTGCTGTGTCCGTTGCTATGCAGGGCTTGATTGATGTTGAAATGCCAACGAGAAAGGTGGCACCGGTTTCTCTGATGTCATTAATAATTGCGGAATCTGGAGAGCGGAAGTCATCGTTAGAAAATTTACTTACGAAGGGGATTAAATCATTTCATAAGGAAAATGCTGAGGAATACCAAAACAAGTTAAAGGAGTACAAGATTAGAGAAGCGCTTTTCGAGAAGAGAAAAACTCAAATCGAAAAGTCATTTGATTTGGAAGATGAAGCATCTTTGGAGCTAATGGTTAGAGCTCTATTAGAGCATGAAAACAATGCTCCGCAGAAGCCTACGCTTGATGGTCTCAGCTTTGAGGACAGCACAATTGAGGCGTTGCTTAATGGATTAAGTGAACATATTCCTAATGCTTATCTTGGTTCTAGTGAAGGAGGAGTACTTTTAAATAGCCGAGTAATGTCCCACACAGCGAGCCTCAATGCCATATGGAGTGGCGATGAAGTAACGGTAAATAGGAAAACATCGGGTACTTTTACGCTGGAACAAGCTCGACTCACTATCAACATTATGACGCAATGGAGTGCGTTAGAACGATTTTTAACGAAGAACAAAGACGATGTTCGTGGCAATGGCTTCCTGTCTCGATTCCTAGTCTGCGCACCTCAATCAAATTGTGGTTTTAGGCAATCCAATGGTATTGAATACTCGTCGGCAAACCTTGCGGCCTTCAACAAAAGACTTAGCGAATTAATGTTTCAAGCGTCAGAGCTAACGGACTACAAAGCGAGGAGGGTTGTTCGGTTCTCTAATGAGGCAAAAAAAATCTGGCTTGATATCGCAAATGATATCGAATTCAAGATGGCGCCGGAAGGTGTTTTTGAGCATGTAAAAGATCACGCTTCCAAGCTACCTGAGAATATAGCTCGCTTAGCTGCACTCATTCATAGTTTTGATGACTTATCAGACAGCGAAATTTCTAAGGAAGCATTATTTGAGGCTATTGATCTCATCGCTTATTTCTCTAACGAGTTTATAAAAGTGTTTTCAGCTAAGCCTAAATATGAGATAGATGCTGAGAATTTGTATTATTGGTTCAGAGAACAAGCTGATATGGGAGTTAGATATATAAAGAGAAATAAGGTTCTTCAGTTTGGGCCAAATGAAACAAGGAAGAAAAAATCACTCGATATTGCTTTGGACTACCTTAAAACAATAGAGCCATTTGGGGAGATTCTAGTAAAGAAAACTAAGGTTATAGATTTGTTTCCCCATTGTTCACACGATGAAATTAAGCTCAAAGATGATTTGCTATTAGATATTGCACATCAATGGGATTATTAACGTTTTTACTCTTTAACGATGAGGATGTTGAATGAATTTGATTACGCTACATCAGGTTAAGAACTTAACAGGGCTTAGTAAAACGAGTATTTATAAGCTAATGAAAAACGGATGTTTTCCATTGAAAATTAAAATTGGGAGAAGGTCTAGTCGCTGGGTAGAGAGTGAGGTAATTGAATGGTCAAGGACAGAGCGGTTATTATCAAATTTCCCTGAAATAACGAATACCCAGAAAAGAATAAACTATGTCTTTAATGATGGGGATAAATAGAGAGTTGCTTGTCCTTAATTATTGCGTCATCTCTTTGTTCTTATTTTTAAATGATAACTGTTTTACCTGAATGGTGACTTCGGAAAAGGTTATTTACTATTAGGTTTTATCTTCTGTTAGTTTTTTGTTTCATGGTTATCTTTAAAAACTAAATTACTTTTATTCTAGGAATTATTATCCATTTTTAAACTGTTGGAGTTGGTATGTATTTCGAGCCATATCAAGGGACGCTATATTCTGGGCTAAGCCTTAATCGTAATTGTCAATTTAATGGAAGTTATTTAGAGTCTGTTCATCAGACATTGATAAACGCATTAAACGACCACAAGAGGACATTTCTGTTTCATGCGATATTGCGGTATCCAATCAACTGGTGTGTTGGTAGAGATGGTGCTATCAGTCGGTTTATCAGGGCATTCAAAGCCAAGGTTGAAGCCGATTTACAGAGTAAGCGTAGAGAAGGAAGGGTACCGCATCCGACTAGAGTTCGTTATGTCTGGGTTCGAGAGGTGAATGATTCTCAGAAAGAACACTATCATGTATTCATTTTGGTTAACAACGATACATATTACAGGCTGGGTCATCCCAACGCTTCTATGCCTGGCCAATTAAGCTGGATGGTCAGTACAGCATGGGCTAGCTCAATTGGATTAACGGAAGAGAGCGTTTCTGGGTTAGTCGAATTCTCAGGTTCCAAAAAGGTGGATGTTAAACGAATACCAGAGAGCCACCGGAAAGAACGTGATGGTGTTGTGCGCGACTCTTTTGAGTCTGCCTTTCACTGGATGACGTACATTTGCAAAATTCAGACGAAGCGATATGGAGATAATGAGAGAAACTTTGGGTGTAGTAGAAATTAAGAAGTTTTGCATGTGGGGAGTCATGCTCCCCTGTTAGATTTGGTGGACGCGAGGGTTACAGTTAAGGGTCGACTACTCGAGAAATGGTCCTTTAGCTGGATCGTGATTTGCTTCGTCTTCAATCGCTTGCCTTGCTTCAATCTCGTCCATGCCATTTTTAACGGCCTCTTTAACTCTTTGCTCCTTGTCTTCTTCGTACATTTCTTCTTGCTCAGCTATATCGATATCTTTTGTCACTAGGTTGATTCCTTTACAAAAAATTTAAGGAATAACATGTTAGCAGTGGTGATGTCCTACATTTGATGAGACCGGTCTAACTTTCGCAAAAAAGCCTTTTTCTTTAATAATATATGTCTCAAAAGAGACTAGTTTGGGATTGTCGTGGCAACGTTTAGATCTTGCCGCGCTACGCCCAGGTTTGTAGTGTGCACTCGTGACTAGGGACGTCCAAAAAACAGGGAGCATCACGCTCCCCGACATACTTACAAGCCAAACGCAATTAGCGCTTGCTTGTACTCTTGATTGATTTGTTGTTTGACCATTTCGCGACGCGCTTCTATCGGTGCAAGGTCTGAGATGGCCTGCGCTTTTTGTTCAAGGTTTGTTAGCTCCTCTGTTTTCCATTGTTTTAAAGTCAGTTCAATTTGAGCTGGTGTGAGCTCCTGCTTGATGGTTTCAACACTTAAACGCTCTATCGCGCTTTCAGCAAAAACGTTCGTAGATAGCACTACAGAAGCGATAACGATAGTTTTGATGATGGATTTCATAGTGTGTTCCTTATTAGCTAATGGATGAATAAATCATTGAATCAGTCAGTGACAACACGACAGGTTGTGCGCGGGATTTATTGTGGAAGGTGGGTGTGCGGGATATGCCTGAAAGCCATACTGAGGGGGCGGCCGCTCCCCTCGACTTGAGTTCCTTAGGTAAAGCGAAGACAAGGCACAATATCGAAGAGCTGGTACTTTCTGCCTTTGTAAGTCAGCCAGTGGAGTTTCGCTGGTTAACTTACGCGCCGACTCATCAAGTCTTGTGCTATGGCTCTGCGAGAATTAGGGAAGTAAGCAGCCCTGTGTACCCGCAGAAAGTTGAAACAGGTATAGAGTAAAACCTGCAGCGGCATTATTTGTCGGATCGGTTTAGTTTTCCGTTAGGTAACTATCTGAATCCAAGTCGATATGCTTACCGTAGAGCTCTGGTTGTAGAGAATACTGGTGAAGATCAAAGTTGGCGGGGTAGTCAAAGTGGAAGGTTAAAACCTTGACTTCTGCTACGTGGTGTAAAGCAATGTCGAATGTGTTGTCGTCTGACTGGTAGATAAGATGGAAAGATTGAATCGAGAGCAATAGGCCAAGTGGCATCATGTTTTCGATAGTCTCTCCAGTTTTTAAGGTAATGGTTATGAGCCGCTGATACGTTAAGGCTAACGAGAGCGGTTCAAAAATGGTGACCAACTCTTCAACTGTCTCAACTGGACAGAAAGTAGAATGGGTACCAGCCCTTGTACTTTCTCCTTGTTTTCGTTGTAAACCCGGATAACTGCGCTGGTGGTTGAGTATCGGTTGAAAAGCCGATTCAACGGTGTAGTGTAATTGGTCCGGAAGCACATCTGAGATCATGGCTTTGGCGAGCTCTAAAACGATGGACTCTCTTGGACCTAATACAAACTGACTCGTCAATCGGCGACTGTATCCGTATGGCTTGTTTCTCGTATCTTTGTCCACATCGAGATATTGCGCCACCACATCCAGATTGCGCTGTATGGTGCGGATGTCTCGTGTGATACCAACGTGGGACAATTCGGTTTGTAGTTCCTGAGCAGTGACTTTACGGCCTTTGGGGATGCGATGATACAGCTCAAAAGCGAAAGACAACTGCTCGGTGGTTGTGGGTTTACGTTTTGTTGTCATGGCGTTTGTGAATGGGCTTTATGCACTAGCTGGCAGAAAGCAGCACATGCTAATGATCAAAGCGGCAATACTTGCCTGATCGATCTTCAACGTTGCTCCTGATTTATCAGGGGCGTTTATGCCGATATGAATGGTGAACGGTGTTGTTCCTCCTTGGTTGTGCTGGGAATTCGAATTGTTTGAATTTTTTTACTCAAACTTAACTATATCTATGAGAGCAGTGAGTCATCACAGCTCTTGGCCTCAGTAGACAGACGTTTGCTGGGGTCAGGTGGGGGTATCAAAACGCTGGGGTCTCTATAAAGAGAGTGGAGCACGTTAGTGCGACATCCTTTTTCTTGGTTCTTCTTTTTGTTTAGAACCCGTTAGTAGGACAGTGTTAACTCTACTCAGAGTGAGATAGTGATTCTGTTTAAAGTCTGCTAACAGAGATGAGTAACAGGTGCCTTGTAACACCTGCTACTACTCAATAGACCTATTCAATGTCAGGATAGCTTTATCTCATCAAATGCATCCATCTCCAGATAAGACAAAAAGTTACTCTCCCAAAGCTGATAGAAATCATTCACGCCATAAGCATCGATGGCTTGCCAACCTACACCAGTTAAAAATGCCATGCTGTTGCCGATATCGAAATCGACATTACGTTCAAGCTCTGGATAGTAGGCATTCCCCATATAGGCGAAGTCAGTGATGTAGAGAATCGACCAACGCTGTGCACTGTCTTTCTGCATGGCAATTTCGACAGGATGAAAGCCACCAGCCTCAGCGTTGTAACTGGTATCACGAAAGTTCAGCGTAATGGCGGTAACGGAATCGTTAGCCTTGGTGTTGATGTGGTCTATCAGTACGGCTTGCATCCGAGGTGAGATAGACAAAGGGCATTTATTAAATAACGCTTTCGCGTGTGTAGTGGTAGACATCGCTACCTCCTTGTTAATGGGTGTGTAGTCAGGTTGTTGTGGTCGATGTGAAAATCGTTAGAATCGTATTGCTCAGAAGCGACTGACGACTGTCAGAGTCCGCGTGTCGAACTGGTTGTCTTGAAGGTGACCGATAAAGGCCTTAAGCCAAGCGATGAATAGCGCAATGACTTCCGGGCGGAATAATTCGCACCGTTCGATATCTGGTTGATAGAACCATCGGTACTTAAAGTTGAAGTACAGCGCGACATCGACGTTTTCTGCATTCTCATCCGGGTAATCAAAGGTAGCAATGAAGCGAAGCTCCCAAGGAGAGTCCTGAGTGGCTCGTTCAAGCTGTATCTCCACTGGCTGGATACCGCACCGTTCGGTGTAGAAGCTCGAGACCTTAAAGTTAAGGACCACACGTTTGCTGTCTTCTGGAATGTTGTAACAGCTCAGGATGAGCTCAGTGAGCTGGTGGAGACTTGCAAGCTGAAAGGCTGATGCCATCTCTTTTAAAGCATTGCTCATAGCATGCCTCCTTCCGTCATCGAGTAGCAGTCTTCGCCTACTACGATATGGTCCAGTATGCGAACATCTATCAGCGCCAATGCGTCCTTGAGTCTTTGCGTGATGCGCCTATCGGACTGTGATGGTGTGGCGTCTCCGGAAGGGTGATTGTGAGCCAGTATGACAGCGGCTGCATTCTTCTCTAGGCAGACTTTGACCACTTCTCTCGGGTAAACACTGGCGCTGTCTATCGTGCCGTAGAAGAGCTCATTGAACTCAATCAGGCGGTGCTGATTATCGAGAAGCATGAGAGCGAACACTTCCCGTTCATAGCTTCCCAGTCTGTACTTGATGTAATCCTTCGTTGCATTGGGATTGCAAAATACATCTCCTCTCATATATTTCTCCGCGATTATTTCAGCGGCTTTTTCCAATACTTGATGGGCAGAGACTGGCTCACGGAATGAATAGTGTCGGTTACTTGAATCGTGCATATAGAAACTCCTGTTAGTGGGTATACGCACTTGGATGATATGTACCTGAAATTTCTTTGAATCGACTAAATGCCTAGTCGTATTTAGCTGTGGAGAATAAACCTACTGGGACTTACTTAATCTATGTAGGGATGGGGGTAAGAAACAGGTTTTATGGTCTGGTGTTTATTTCAGCTGGGCCATTTTATTGAATGTGGACTTCCTCGGACGTCCCTATACCCCTAGCCGGGGCTTAACGTCTGTTGAAAACTAATATGAGGAAAATGAGATGAGGTTCTTGAGGTTAGACGAGGTGAGAGAGAAAACAGGTTTAAGTAAATCAGCTATTTACAACCAAATTAGAAAAGGAGAGTTTCCGGTAAGCGTGCCAATTGGGTCACGAACAGTCGCCTGGTTTGAAAGCGACATAAACGAATGGTTGGAATGGCGGGTACAGGTTCGAGATCGCGCTGTGAAAGGATTTTTTAGCTAATAAAGTCATATTTGGCTATAAACTTTACGTGGGCGGTCGTGGCAATTAACGTTGAGGTTATACATGAAAATTGGAAAGTTAGTACAGGCACTTCTGCCCAAGATACTGGAGTATTGTGAGCAAAAAAATCACAATGAGTTCGAGCGTCTTTGCGATGCTGATTACTCCAAGCGCAATTTTAACCTTAACTTTCCTTTTTTGATTCCAATCAGTAGCCTTCCTTCGGATTTATCCAAACGATACTGGACCAAAGTTTACTTGGTCCGTGGGCAAACTGTTCGTGCATGTAGCCAGTGGTTTGAAAAAGATGCGGTTTACTTTGTTAAATACTTAAAACGAATCGGCATCGACTATGACCAATCTCCGTTGGAGAGTGAGTCACTTGAATCAAGAACAACACTCTCGCACAAGCTATCAGCACCAACTGCCAGAGCCAATAGCCGCTACCGTGGTAATGCGATAGGCAATGCTCAAAACCTATTAGTGCGAAATATCCTTAGTAACCTTGGAACAGAGCAGTTTTCTAAAGAGGATTGGCAGGCAACCAAAGCCTACTTCAACCATCAATGTGCTTATTGTGGAGAGTCAAAGGAGCTGGTGATTGAGCACGCAATCCCTATTAATAAGGTTTACCTAGGAGAGCATCGACTTGGAAATCTGGTACCGAGCTGTAGAGAATGTAATAGCGCAAAAGCAAGCAAAGATTTTCGTGAGTTCCTAGAAGGGCGGGATGACAAGGTTAAGGCGATTGAATCTTATATGGACGAGAAAAACTACGTACCTCTTGAAAACAATGAGCAGGTATCAATGATTCTCGAGATGGCTTATCGAGAGGTTAGCACAGTGGCTGAGCGATATATCACAATAATCAACGAGCTGTTTGTTAGTAACGATGATTCTCAAGGGCTTTAACTACTCAATGAGCTAGTTATGGTTGATAAGTGGATAAACAGCTTCTCCCCAAATCTTGTCTGCTGAGTCCATCATGATTTCAATAATACTCGGAACTAGTTTTTCTAGAATACTGCAGCAGTCTTTGAGCTGCTGCCTATTTGCCGAGCTCAAGTAAGTAGCTCCGCCATGGATTAGCTGGTTACGTAGGGTGTATAGGCGAGAAAACAGTATAGATAGGACTTTCGCCGTATCATTTTGACTCAGTGCTTTGTTAGCGGCGACTTTGGCTTTGCTGCGTTCGTTCTTCCAGCTATCTTCAGTAATTCTTCCTGCATGATAATCCCAATATGCCTGGAGGATAAACTCGTTACCCAAGATCACTCGAATAGTGTTGGAGTACTCGTCCCAAACTAAATTGTGTAATTGCTCTCGCTGATCACAAGTGATGAGCTTCTCCAAGAATTTCCCATACAGCCCTTGCTCTCCATAGTGTTGCCGCTGGTCAAACTCTTGCGCATAAGCTGAATTGAATGCTATCCACAGGAAAATAAACTTAGAGTCATCATCATCACAAAGTTCTGACTTATTCAGCCAGCTCAAGGCACGATGGACACGTAGGCTAAGGTTCTGAGGATACATATCACGTTCAGCTCGTTGGCGACGTTTTAACTCTTTGTAATTAGACACATGGTTTCTCTGATAGCGATAACTGACTTGTATTATATAAGCATGCTGTTGGGTATTGTTTGAACTGAGGAGCACATTTACTGGTTAGCTAGCAAGGAAGCTTATGGAAACAAATCTAATCAATATCTGGTCAATGATGTAATCATTTTGATTGCATGCTTCTGTGTGGTGTTGTATATTGCAGGCAGTGATAAACAACATAAGTTTCAAATGAAAAAACTTGAAGAGCTGTCTCATGCTCAGCGCGAAAGGTTGGCTTTTATAGACTTCAGTTTGAATTATTTTGGTGAAGTTAGTAGAGCGGATCTGATAGATAAGTTTCAGACTGGTTTAGCAGCAGCAACTAGGGATTTCGCGGCGTATAAGGATTTGGCTCCGGCGAATATGGAGCTAATCCACCAGACAAAGTCTTACCATCGGTTAGATAGTTTTCAAGCGCTGTTTGAACATGAACCAGAATCCATCCTGTACGGTTTAGCTAAAGGGTTTGGTGACGGGATGTCATCTCCTGTAGTGCACAGTCCATCTTGTATTGACAATCTGAGTCTTGTCCACCCAAATGCGGATGTGATTTCGACACTGATGCGCGCGATCACTCAAAAGTCAGCGGTTGAATGTGAATATGTGTCTTTATCGTCAGGATGTAAGAAGAGAATTATAGTTCCTCATGCATTAGTCAACAATGGTAAGCGATGGCATGTTCGAGCGTATGACCGTGATTCATCAAGCTTTAGAGATTTTGTTGCAACTCGTTTCAAGCATCTATCCATCGTAAGTACTTCAATAGGCGAAACTCAATTTCGAGCTTCAGATAAGCAGTGGAATAGGGTTGTCGATTTGACACTAATACCACACCCAAATGCTTCATTTAAAGAAGCGATAGAGCTTGATTATGCAATGACTGGTGGTGAGCTTAAAGTTGAAATACGAGCAGCTCTCGCTGGTTATTTTCTCCGTTATTGGTCGGTGGATTGCTCAAGAACGCATGTTCTTGATTCGAACCAATATCATTTAGCGCTCAAGGAAGTAGAATCGATTTTTGGTGTCGAAAACATTCAGTTGGCACCCGGTTATCAGGTTGATAAACGTGGTCTAGATGATAAGGACTGCTCATGAGCACATCTATTACTAGTTTTCGCCTGACAGAGCAATTGTTACAACATGTTCAAAATGCATGTTTAGAAGCAGAGTATCGCTCCTTCAAGTTAGTATTTGTGGTAATCCCGGAGGATTTTCGTCGCGAAATTGAGGCTGAAATTCTCAACAACTCTATTGGTTTCGTTAACCTCTCAAAAGGGCTTGCTCGTAAGCTAGTTAGTTTGTCGATTAGAGAGAGAGTTAGGCGACTTGAAGCTGAAGTTGACAAAATTGCCAATGATTGCGGAAGTTCTGTTTGGCTTACAAAGCTCGATGTGTTGTTTGAGCCAGCTTTAGATAATGACCCTATGAGGCTATTAAAAGGGATAGCTAAGTCTAAGACTGTAGTAGCCATATGGCCCGGAGAGATAACAGAAACGTCAGTGGTATACTCCAAACCAGGTAAACCAGATTATAAAACCTATCCATTAAAAGAATTAAACGATATTCAGGTGATCGACGCCTGCAACGGAGTAATGAAATGAAGAAGTACGGCGACTTGATTCAGTTCGAATCTGTAACAGCTAACATTCAGCTTAAGACATCAAGTGACCATGACAAAGCGGTAGGCTTGGTTTCGTCATATGTGATCTCAGACAAGATGTCTCAGAAGCTGAGTAATGTCATTATCGAACAACTTCAGTATGAAGAGTCAGTCGATAACAAAGCGCTTTGGATCGTGGGTAACTATGGTTCAGGTAAGTCTCACTTGATGTCCGTTATCTCCGCAGTTGCAGAATTTCCAGACTTAGCAAGCCATGTTTCAAATGATATTGTTCGCAGTGCAGCAGACAAGATTGCGGGTAAGTTTAAAGTTATTCGATTCGAAATCGGTGCATCAAAAATGGCGCTGACTGATATCGTTACACAAAACTTGACTGATGGCTTAGCCGATATGGGAGTGGACTATGAATTCCCTCCGATGACTGAAATCTCTTCAAACCACAAACCTTATTTTGAAGAGATGATGGCCACATTCCATGAAAAATATCCAGATCATGGTTTGCTTCTGGTTTGTGATGAGATGCTAGATTATTTCCGCTCTCGAAATGAACAGGAGCTACCGTTAGACATCGCGATTCTTCGAGTTATCGGTGAGGTGATTGATGGTACACGCTTCCGCTTTATGGCTGGTGTTCAGGAAGCGATTTTTGATAGCACGCAGCTAGAGTTTCTATCTAAGGAAGTAAAACGAATTCGTGACCGTGCAGAGCAAGTACTGATTGCTCGTGAAGATATCAAATATGTTGTTGCTGAACGTCTGCTAAAGAAAGATGCCCAGCAACAGGAATGGATTCGCGAATATCTGCAAAAGTTTACGCCTTATTACGACAAAATGAACGAGCGTTTAGACGAGTTTGTTCGTATGTTCCCTGTGCACCCAGATTACATCAACACGTTCGAACGAGTGCGAATGGCCGGTCTTGAAAATCGTCAAGTACTGAAAAGTCTTTCCCGTCAGATGAAAGAATTGATGGAAGACGAAGTGCCTCAAGATGTACCGGGGATCTTTTCTTACGATACCTACTGGAACGAGCTAAGCAGTGAGCCAAGCATGAAGACTAACCCTGAGGTTGGTCAAGTCATTGAAACAGGTGAGCTTCTAGTAGATCGCATTGATCAAGCGTACCCAACTCCAGGTGAGAAAGAGTTTGCCAAACGATTGGTAGCAGGTCTCGCGATCCACCGTATGGCGGTAGGCGATATTTATGCAGAGATGGGGGCAACAGCAGCTGAACTACGTGACTCTTTATGTTTGTATTTAAAGAACATCGAGATCATGCCTGGCGATAAGAGCAAGAACTTGGAGAATCACATTGTCACTGTGCTAACTAAGGTTCGCCGTACTGTTAATGGTCAGTTTTTCTCTAAGAACAAAACCAACGATCAGTTTTATCTGGACCTGAAAAAGACCGAAGACTTTGATGCACATATTGAAGCAAAAGCTGCAGGATTGTCCCCAGATAGCATCAACTCTGCTTACAGAGCGGCAATGTTAGAGATCTTAGAGCAAACAGACTCTCAACAATCAAAAACAGCGATGTGGCAGCATGAACTGAAGTGGTTGGACAGAAACGTTAGTCGTCCTGGATGGCTGTTCCTTGGCTCTCCTAACGAGCGTGAAACCGCGAAACCTCAGTTAGATTACTACATGTACTTCATTCAGCCTGAGAACCCACCGAAGCAAAAGAAAGAGTTTATCCGTGAAGATGAAGTGCAGTTTGTTCTAAAGAACCGTAGTGAAGAGTTTAATCAATCTCTAAAGAACTATGCGGCATCTGTAGCGTTACGTGCACTAGCGACAGGCAGTGCACAGCAGACATACAAGATCAAAGCGGACGGTTATCTTGGTGAGATGATTAAATGGATTCGCGCCAACATCAAAGACGCATTTGAAGTCCAATACAATGGTAAGTCTAAGCCAATTATGGACTGGTTGAAGGGAGCAACTATTCGCGATATCACAGGTATTGCAGACAGTGACCATGGTAGTGTTAAAGACATCTTCGAAGCGGTAGCAAGCTTTATTCTGGAAGGTTACTTCCAGTCTCTTGCTCCAGAATACCCTAAGTTCTCACAGCGTATTACTGAAGATACCATCAGTGTCGCAAGCAAAGATGTACTGAGCTATTTAGCTGGTGGCGCTGCAACTAAACGTGCTACCGCTGTACTTGATGCACTTGAACTACTTGATGGTGATAAGCTAAAACCAAAAAGCTCTCGGTATGCTCAAGCAGTACTAGAAGTACTCGCAGCAAAAGGCCACGGTCAAGTCGTTAATCAAAGTGAGCTACTAGAGGCAGTTCACGCTCGCCTATATTTCAAACCAGGTACTTACCGATTGGAGCCTGAATGGCTACTTGTGATCCTAGCAACGTTAGTTCATGCAGGAGAGATAGAGCTATCAGTGGTGGGCAAAGTCATTACTGCAAGTGACGTTGATGCGTTGAAAGGAATCGATTTTGCTACATTGATCGACTTCAAACACATCCAAGCACCAAAGGACTTTAATGTTAGTGCGATTAAAGCTGTCCTTGAATTACTTGGGATGAATGAGGGCTTAGCGACTTCAATCCAACAAGGTGATGAAAGTGTTGTTCGTACTATGGGACAAGAGATTGAAAAGTTAGTTAAGTCTCTCGTTCACGATCAGCAGCTTGTAAAACAGCGACTTATGTTGTGGGGCAACCATGTCCTTGCTGAAAATGAAGCGACACTGTTAGCAGATCGTTTGGGTAAAACGAAAACATTCCTTGAGTCTCTACAGCGTTTCAATACGCCAGGTAAACTCAAGAACTTCAAAGAATCAGCGGAGTCAATTGTAGAGCACGCAGAAACTTTGAAAGAGTGGAAGAGCTTTAAACAACTTTTGGAAGTGGTGGATAGCTTCGCTGAATACGCTCAATATCTTAAAGAAGCTCAGCTCATTCTTGATGAGAATGATGAGTGGCAATCTGATGTGCGAGATGCAGCGCTAGCACTTAGAAATGGTATTGAAGATAAAACTACACGATTAGCGTCAAGCTTTAAGCAAGCGCAGCTAGCAAATCTGCAACAGCTTAAAAAAGCGTATATACAGCGCTATGTTGCTTTGTACCAATCGGCTCGTTTAACAATGGAGCAGGATAAAAAGAAAGCGGCACTGATTGCAGATGAACGTCTACAAACGCTAGAGGCGCTGTCTAGTATCTCATTACTTCCTGCAGAACAAGTTAAGCAGTGGAGAACTGAGTGTGCTGCTTTACAAGTTGCGGAGTCAATAGACTCTAAAACACTTGAGTTGACTCCAAATCCAGTTAACTTTTCACCGCGTAATGAGAGCAGTAAAGTTTCAGCAAGTGAACGTTTAACTCAGTTAGATACAAAGCTAAGCGACATGTTGTCTGAGTGGACTCATAGTTTAAAATCGTCGCTAGCTGATGACCCGTTCTTACAACTGAGTTTATTGCCAGAGTTGCAACGAAATGAAATCCATTCATTTATTACTTCAGGAGCTCTGTCACTTCCAGTGAGCAAAGAGTTTATCGCTGGTGTAAATGAGGTTCTGTCTGGTCTTGAAGAAGTGAGAATATCTACAATGGATTTGGTTGCAACTTTTGGTAAAGGAACGCCGCAAAGATTGGAGGATGTTAAAGCTCGCTTTGAAGAACTACTTCACACACATTGCAAAGGCAAAGATAGCAGCAAAGTGCGAATCATTATTGATTAATCCGATACCAACTAAGTAAACCGAGGTCAGTATATGTTACTGACTTCAAAAGAGAATGAACAATGAATCAAGAAAGCCTGTTTGGTACTGAAGGCGAGAAAAAAAACTCTGGACCGGTAGAATGTCTGGGGATTACTTTTGAGAGTGATGAGGCTCGTAGAGCCCATTTTATCGAACAATTGCGCGAAAAATTAAAAGATCCAGAATTTAGAGCGATTGAAGGTTTTCCTATCGGGACTGACGAAGCAATCTTGGAGCTTTCTGACCCGCCATATTATACTGCTTGCCCTAATCCATGGGTAAATGAGTTTATAGACCTTTGGGCTGCGCAGAAGCAATGCTATGAAATAAATTATCACCGAGAGCCCTTTGCTGCGGACGTTAGTGAAGGAAAGCAGGACCCTATATACAAGGCGCATTCATATCATACAAAGGTGCCTCACCAAGCAATTATGCGTTACATACTACACTATACAAAGCCTGGTGATATTATACTGGATAGTTTTTGTGGTTCGGGAATGACTGCAGTTGCTGCGCAGATGTGTGGCGATAGGGAGGCTATTGAAAAGCTAGGTTATAAAGTTGCTAATGACCTGTCAATTTTAGATGAAAATGGAATTGGTTTTTCGAAAGTTGGCACTAGGAATGTAGTGTTAAATGACTTATCTCCGACTGCATCATTTATTTCTCATAATTATTCAGCACCTAAAGATGTACAAAAAATAAAGAGTGATGCACTTGCAATTTTACGCGAGGTTGAAGATGAATGTGGTTGGATGTATGAAACAAAGCATTCAAATGGTGATTCGGCGAGAATAAATTATGTCGTCTGGTCAGAGGTGTTTAGTTGTCCGGAGTGTTCTCATGAACTCATTTTTTGGGATGAGGCTGTAGACAATAAAAAAGGGGCAGTAAGAGAAGATATTCCATGTCCTAGCTGCGGTTCGATAAACAGCAAGAAAAAATTAGATAGAGTATTTGAATCGTATTTTGATGATTCGCTCTCTGAAACTGTCTCTGTGGTGAAATCGGTTCCAGTACATATTTATTATACGTTTGAAGGTAAAAGGTATGAGAAAAAACCGGATACATTTGACTATGAACTGGTAGAAAAAATACGCTCAATGAAAATACCTCATTGGTTTCCGACTGATCGTATGATGGAGGGCAAAGAAACAAGAAGAAATGATCCAGCAGGTATTACTCACGTTCACCATTTTTACACTAAGAGGAACGTTTGGGCTTTAGCTTCAATCTTGAAAAGAATTGATACACATGCATCGAAATTTGTGTTCACGGGGATCCTGAATCGTGCAACACAAATGAATCGAATCCATCTTAAAAAGTTCTTTTTTGGTGGAGGTGGTTGGAATGCCGGGTATCTTAAAGGCACTCTTTATGTTTCATCTCTGCCTATTGAAACATCCATCTTTGAGCAGTGGGGAGATCGACTTTCTTCAATATTAAGGGCTTTTGTTACAATGAAGTCTAAGCATTGCCAAGTTATATCCACACAATCAAGTACAAAAGTTTCGATTCCTGATAATAGTTTAGATTATGTGTTTATAGATCCACCATTTGGCGCGAACATAAACTATTCCGAACTTAGTTCTATTTGGGAGTATTGGTTAAAAGTTCGAACTAATAATGTCCTTGAGGCGATAGAAAATACGGCTCAGAGTAAGACTGTAAATGACTACAGACAGTTGATGGCTCGCTGCTTTAGGGAAGCCAATCGCGTATTGAAGCCTGGGCGCTGGATTACTGTGGAGTTTTCTAACACTAAAGCGAGTGTTTGGAACTCTATTCAAAGTGCTTTGTCTGAGGCTGGATTTGTTGTGGCTAACGTGTCTGCTTTGGATAAAAAGCAAGGTAGCTTTAAAGCAGTTATGACCCCAACTGCTGTTAAACAAGACTTAGTTATATCTGCTTATAAACCTAGTGATGAGTTTTCAGAACGTTTTAAAATGGAAACTGATGAAGACGGCGTCTGGGATTTTGTAAAAAACCACTTGAAATACTTACCAGTAATAAAGTACGAAGGGAACGAGCTAGTGACTATTTCTGAGCGAGATCCTAGGATATTATTTGATCAGGTTGTCGCTTATTTTATACGTAATACTCGTGAGGTTCCTCTATCATCATTAGATTTTCAAATAGGGCTAAGAGCAAAGTTTTCTGAGCGAGATGGTATGTTCTTCTTGCCTGAGCAAGTAACCGAATATGATAAAAAGAGAGCTGAGTCACATAAAATTAAGCAATTTTCTATTTTCGTTGATGATGAAGCGTCTGCTATTGAATGGATACGACAAGAATTAAAGAACAAACCAAAAACATATTCTGAGATTCATCCATTATTTTTGAACGAGCTCTCTGGTTGGAAGAAAAATGAGTTAGAGCTTGAGCTATCAACCCTTCTTGAGCAGAACTTTATTAAATATGATGGTAAAGAAGATGTTCCATCTCAGATTCATACTTATCTATCTACCAACTTCAAGGATATGCGTGGTTTAGATAAGAGTGAAGTGAAACTTATTGCAAAGGCTAAAGACCGTTGGTACGTGCCAGATCCAAACAAGGCTGCCGATTTAGAGAAAGTTCGTCTTCGAGCACTGCTTAAAGAGTTCGAGACCTATAAAGAAGCGAAGAAAAAAATCAAACAACCGCGTGCTGAAGCACTGCGAGCTGGTTTTAATACTGCTTGGGAAGCTCAAGACTTCCAAACCATTTTGGATATCTCGGCGAAAATTCCACCTGCGGTTCTCCAGGAGGATGAGAAGCTGTTGATGTTCTACGATAACGCGTTAACACTAACCTCTACCGAGGATGATGAGTGGTAATGGCAACACTTTTAAATGTCGGTGATTGGGCTTGGAGTCAGGTCCATCAACAATATGTGAAAGTGATAGAAAGCTCTGGCCTTTGGGGCCAGAGCTTTTATCGTGTTTGGCTCCAACAACAAGATAGCGTAGTAAAAGTTCCTTCAGGTGATTTGACTAACACTTCTATGGATAAATCGCCTAGCCCACATTTTTTCTCTTACATTGGTATCGCAGCCAAAATTGCGAATGTTCAAAAAGAAGACATTCTACTTGCTCCTGTAGAATCAAATGTCATTCCATTGCCTCACCAATTGAAAGCACTCGACAAAGCGATGTCGCGCAAGCAAGTCCGTTATCTATTTGCAGATGAAGTAGGGCTTGGTAAAACCATCGAGGCTGGCTTGGTTATGCGAGAACTCAAGCTAAGAGGGATGGCTAAACGAATCTTGGTGTGCGCACCTAAAGGCTTGGTAAGCCAATGGGTGAGTGAGATGAGCACTCACTTTGGGGAATCATTTCATCTGCTCATCCCAGGGGAGAATAAACCTGTAGATGAAAACGACAATGTTTGGCTTCGGCATGATTTGGTCGTTTGTCCGGTTGATAGCATAAAGCCAATTGAGAGCAGAAAAGGCTGGTCGGTTAAACAAGTTCATGAGTACAACAAGCATAGGTTCGATGATCTGTTGTCTGCAGGTTGGGATCTCATTGTCATCGATGAAGCGCATCGATTAGGTGGCAGTACCGAGCTCGTTGCACGTTATAAGTTAGGGCAAGGTCTGGCGGAAGCATCACCCTACTTATTGCTGCTGTCGGCAACACCTCACCAGGGCAAGAGTGACGCTTTTCACAGACTTATGGCCTTACTTGATAAAGAGGCTTTTCCTGATGTTTCGAGTGTTACGAAAGAACGTGTTCAGCCCTATGTCGTAAGAACTGAAAAGCGAATATCAATAGACGGTACAGGTAAGCCATTATTTAAGCCTAGAAAGACAGAGCTAATTCCTGTGGCCTGGAAGAGTAGACACGCTTTACAGAGGCACTTGTACGAAGAAGTCTCTGAGTATGTAAAAGAAGGCTATAACCAGGCAAAAGCTCAAAAACAAAATGCTATTGGCTTTTTAATGATCTTGATGCAGCGCCTTGTTAGCTCGAGTAGTGCAGCAATTGCAATGACATTGTCTAGGCGATTACAGTCACTCGAGAATACTGTTATTGAAGATGAGCTTCCGCTAGCTTTTGCCGATGACTGGGCGGACCTTGATGGCCAAGCACAATTAGATGAGTTGATTGCAACGAGTAAGCAAGCGTTGGCAAATGAGAAAGCTGATGTACAGCGTTTGTTGAATATTGCTAATGAATGCGTCGCCAAAGAAAGTGATACTAAAGCAGAAGCACTGATTGACTGGCTCTATCAGCTTCAACAAGAAGAGCAAGATCCTGAACTAAAAATGTTGGTCTTTACTGAGTTTGTGCCAACGCAGCAGATGCTCACGAAGTTCTTTACCGATAGGGGGATCAGTGTTGTTACGCTTAATGGCTCTATGGATATGCATGAGCGGAAAAGAGCACAGGCTTCGTTTGCTGGTGATACGCGAATTTTGATCTCTACTGACGCGGGTGGTGAAGGTTTAAATCTTCAATTTTGTCACGTCATTGTAAACTACGATATGCCTTGGAACCCAATGAGAATGGAGCAGCGCATTGGACGTGTTGATCGTATTGGCCAGCCCCATGTCGTGCGAGCTCTAAACTTTGTATTGGAAGACTCTGTGGAGCATAGAGTGCGAGATGTACTGGAATCGAAGCTTCAAGTCATCTTAGATGAATTCGGAGTAGATAAAACCAGTGACGTACTTGACTCAGCCGAGGCAAATCATCTCTTTGATGAGCTCTTTATGGAATCCATATCGAACCCGGAAACGATGGATCAGGAATTAGCGAAAGCCTTGAAAGTGATTCAGGGTGGAGCTCGAGATAAACGTTCTCAAGACGGTTTGTTTTCAGATGGAAAGTCGCTAAATCCAAGTGATTATCTGAAAGTTATTGATCACCCTTTGCCGTATTGGGTTGAGCAGATGGTGAGTCAGTTTCTAAGTTTCAAGAGCTCTCAAGGTGCGGATGCGTCATTTACTCGTGCTGAGAATGGATCGATATGTATTAAATGGCCAGATGGCGCTAACTGGGAAGACATTACCTTTATTAGTAAGGAAGCGCAAAAAACACCAGGGTTAAAGCACATTACTCTTGAAAACCCAAAGGTGAGAGGCTTGAGCACACACTTACCAATTTGGAGCGAAGTCCAAAACATACCTCTTGTGCGAGTTCCTTCCCTGCCTTCCGGTGTGACCGGGTATTGGTCCCTCTGGAGTGTTCGATTTTCTGGTCAGGATGAACGTCAATTGCAGTATTTGCCAATCTATATAAATACAGCAGGCCAGTATTTCTCTACCGCATCTAATCGAGTGTGGGATGCAATATGTTCAGATATTCTCGAGTCCGACTTAAGCTCAAATCCAGAGCCTGAAAAAGCATATCAATTGCTTAGAGAGTCTGCTGAGGTCCAAGGCAAAATTTTGTTTGATTCCATGCTAGCTGAGCATTTGAACGAACTCGAACTTAGCGTTGAGAAAGGAGAGTATTCCTTCAAAGCCAGAAGAAATGCGATTGAACGAATAGGTCTGCCAGAAGTTAAGAGCTATAGAATGCGTCAGTTGGATATTGAATACAGTCAATGGAAGGTTGATATTGATGCAAAGCGTGAGATATACCCTGAGTTAAACCTTCATCTAGTGTTTGAAATTAAAGGATAGATATGAACTGGCAAGAGAAGCTTACTAGTCAGATGGCTTTGACAGAGCCTGTTCACTATATTGTTAACGACCCTGATAATTTATGTTTTGAACCCGCAATAGCTGACCTAATCGAACAGGCGGGAGCTGTACTTTTCTCGGATACTGATCCTCTCGCACTAAGGTTATGTTTTGAAGAATGGCTTGATAGTGATGAGTGCAGTGCTCTATTAATTAGGGTTGTCGATGAACAGCCTAGTATTCCTTATGATATTGAATTTTCAGCTAAGCGTGTTGATTTTGATATTAGTGAAGTGATGCCAGAGTTGGATGCATCAGTACTGAGATCTTTATCGCCTAAAGATTATGGACAACTGCAGTCTGCAGTAAAGAGCTATGGTGCGGATAAGCTAAACCGAAATGCTAGTTTGGATTTTGTCTTACGACATATCTACAAAATTGCTCCGGAAATTATTCAATCTGAGACAGATTTAGTTAGATTGCTCATTCGAAAGCATTACCTTGGTATCGAGATGCCGTTGGTTTTTGAAGAGAGGTTAATTGAAACTCTCCAAGTTCGTGAGCAGTTTAGTCGTTGGGATTTTTCAAGGGTTGTGTCTGATAGAACAGAGTTCTTTGCGTTTCTTCAACAGCAGTGGTTGCTTCACTTGCAGCGAAAAGTCCAGCGGTATGAAATTAAGGAATCATCATGGCCTGTCGATGAGCTTGTTGTTCCATTTGACGACCAAGATATTAAAGTATTTGTTGATAATATATTTGCTGACGGGATTCTCCAAGCTGTAGATTTTGACGGCTTAGGAAAAGATGATTGGGAATGGGTTGGAGTTATCGCGGATGACGAGTCTAGGGATCTATTACGAGTAAGGCAGCTACTTAATAAGCTTTCGAATCAATTCATCGTGCAGGATTTGCCGCTACCTGAAGGTTCAGAACAGTGGGAAGAGATCGCACTAGAACTTGGTGTGCTGAATTCGTTATCTCACACTTTGAAAGGCACAGATAGTTATGCTCTGAACGCAGAGATCGCTAACTTAAACACTAAAGTAGATGATTACTTTGAAACGTGGTTGCAAACGAACTTTGGCAAGCTGATAAACACGCCGATAGCACGCTTCCCTAAGATGCTGCATAAAATTCCGGAATGGTTGAGCCGTAAAGTCAGTGATGGACAAAAGGTGTGTCTACTGGTGATGGATGGCATGGGGTTTCAACAGTGGAATTACGTTAAAGAGCACATTATTGATATACCTGACGTTCGAGTTGAGGAGAGAGGTGTTTTTTCATGGGTTCCAACTATTACCTCCATAGCTAGGCAAGCTTTATTCTCAGGCAAACAGCCACGTTCATTTCCTGATTCATGGCATACAACTGCGAAAGAGAAAGCGCTCTGGCATGCGTTTTGGGAAGATAAAGGTTTAAGCAAGACTGAAGTAGCATATGCAGTTGCTCTTGAGAAGAGTAAAGATATAGAGTCATTCAAAGACAGTTTCCATTCGCCCAAGCTAAAGGTTGCAGGGTTCGTTATCAATTATATTGATAAGCAGATGCACGGAATTGAAGGTGGGATGCCATTACTAAATGTTGCAGTGAGTAAATGGCTAGAACTGTGGCAGTTTTCTTCAAAGATAGAGGTTTTACTGGATTCTGGTTTTGAAGTGGTGATAACGGCTGATCACGGTAACCAAGAAGCAATAGGTCAAAGTTGGCCCAATGAAGGTGTTAAAGCAGAGACGAAAGGTGAAAGAGTGAGACTGTATAAAAATACAGTTGAATATTCGAATGATAAGGCAGACGTGCTAGAATGGCCAGCTAAGAAATTTGGACTACCATCAGATTTATATCCGCTTGTGAGTAGAGGTCGTCATGCGTTCGTCCAGAAAGGCAAACAGATTGTCGGGCATGGCGGGATTAGCTTACATGAGGTGGTTGTCCCATTAGCTATTGTTACGAGAGAGCAGCATGTCAAAGAGAGTCAACTTTAGTCGTCATATCGAGGTTCAATGGTTAGATTCCGTTGCGGTCTGGGTCGCCGAGGGAAAACAAAAAAAAGAACTCGATGAACAGATTGATTTGATGCTTGAGCCTTCGGTCACGTGCAAAGTAAATAGAGGGAAAACTCGAAATCAGCTGACCAAGTTATGGTCCCCTAAATCTGATGATGTTACTGAAAGCTTTACTCAGTTTGCCATTGAAGCCGTGCTTGGTAGTGAACGTCCAGACTTTACATTGCATTGGGGAATGTTAGTTGCTAAAAACAACTTTTTTGCTGATGTAGTAAGATTCATCGGGCGACGTGAAAAACACGCTGAGGTGTTCGCCTATGCTCAAGTTCAAAAGCACATTGTTGAACTGTACGGGGATACCGAGACGGTCAAACGTGGTCTTCGCTCTGTGTTAAAAACACTGGTTGATTTTAGGGTTCTTGAGCGTCAAACGAATAGGACGTACAAAGCGCATAAGCTCGAACATATAGTAGAAAGTAAGTATAAGAGCTGGCTTCTGCAATCTTTGATGTATAACCAAAGGTATCGAAGTCGTTCTCTTGCAGATATGCTTGATGATCTAGTTTGGTTTCCGTTTGTATTCTCAGTATCAGTCAATGAGCTTGAGACAACCTGGTTTGATCTTCACCAACAAGGAAACGACCTTGTTTTATTTAAAAAGTAGAGAGAGTTGTATTGAAAGTTTCAATTGGTTTTAATCGTCACTTAGAGCCTGATTGGCTAGCACAGACGGCATCTTGGGTCGCTAATGGTATAGAAGGGCAGGCGTTGAAAGACCGGATTGATTCCATGCTTGAGCCTGCATTTACCAGTAAAGTTGCAAAAGATAAAACTCGGAATTTGTTATTTGGAATTTGGAACAAGCTACCTAAGCATATCTCAGAAAGATTTCAATTGAGAGGGGCTAACTTGTTAATGGAGCATAGTGAGCAACACTTGGTGTTTCATTGGGGCATGATGCTGTCGAAGTATCCGTTTTTTGCCTTTGTTGTAGGTCAGATTGGTAAGTTGACTAAGCTTAACGATACCTTTATATACTCTCAGCTTGAAGATCGTGTAACGGAGCAATACGGCGATACATCTACAATAAAACGTAGTATGCAGTTTGTTGTAAGAACTCTTATGAACCTTGAAGTACTCAAAAATCCAAAGCAGGGTGTTTATGAGCTAAATACGGCAGTATCTATTGAACAACCAGAGGTAAAAGGTTGGCTAGTAGAAGCAATAATGCATTCAAACCAAAGCTCTAGTAGGAGTCTATCAAGTATAAATGACGATACGGTTTGGTTTCCATTTAAGCTGTTTTTTGATTTATCAGATGTGCAAACTAACAAAGAACTAGAAGCACATCTTCAATCGTCGGACACGGTTGTTTTTCTTTAGTCTTAATAACTACAACCAATGTTTCGGGATTTTTAACTCGAAGCTCTTCGCTGCATACTCAAGCATCGTGATGATCTCACGGTGCTTTTTTTCATCATAGGGCTGACCGTTTTGCTTTTGCTGAACAATGATTTTGAGCTCTACGAGGTTAAACATGCCCAGCTTGTAGAAGTTTCCCCAACTTGGTATTCCAAATAAGTTGTATATTGTCTCTGTACTGTCACGCTCACTGGCAAGGCGTTTGGGCTCATCAATTTTGGCAAGTGCTGCTTCGCCTTCTTCTTTTGTATCGTAGGTGTTTAGTTGTTTCATCGTGCTATGGTGGATATCCTTAAGTAATATCAGACTAGCAAATCTGACGCTGAGAGTCTCGTACACAAGCTAATGATGTTTCGCTTTTCAGTACCCATTTTTCTCCTGATTTTGTGGTGTACCGCATTCATTTTTAATAAACTTGTATTCTATATGCAACAGCGTTTCTGTTGCGCTTTGTTTCGCTTAAATGCCAAGGCGAAGATAGATACGGCACAGGTTCTAGATTCTAGAGTTATCTTGCAGTGGTATCGTCGATTAGCCGGGTTTGATTCAAGAGAATAAGCATTTGGGTGTAGTCAGAAGGATTTCAAAAGTGGGATATTCAAGCCTGTCGATTAAGCAGTTAATCACCGATATTAGTGACAGTAAGTATTACCTACCGGCTATACAGCGTAAGTTCGTATGGGGCGAAGAGAAAATCTGTAACCTTTTTGATTCAATAATGCGCGATTACCCCATTGGCACTTTTTTATTCTGGGATCTTCCAGCCGAAAAAGCAGACCAATATACTTTCTATGAATTTCTAAAAAACTACCATCAGCGTGATTCTAAGAATGAGTTGGTTCGAAAGGACTTTACTCAAGAAGTTCGGGGTGTATTAGATGGCCAACAAAGAATAAGTTCATTGTATATAGCTTTACAAGGTGTTTACTGTTCAAAGCGAAAATATGCAAAAAAGACCACAGATAATGCATACCCCAAGCGCCAGTTGTACTTAAACTTGTTTGGTGATGAGAGAGATTATGAGTTTAAGTTTTTAGAGCAAAAAGATGCATTGGAAAAAGATGATTCAAAATACTTCTATCTCGTGAGAGACATCTTAAAACATGGTAGAGATGTAGACCCTCAAGACATTATTGAAGAGCTAGAAGATAGGACTCCTTCTGATGCAGATATGTTGAGGCGAAACGGTCGTGTTGCAAGAAAAAAATTATTTTTGCTGGCTAAAAAGTTAAACCAAGATGAGTTGATTAACTACTTCAAAATCGTGGACAAAGACCTAGATGATATCCTGGATATATTTGTGCGTGTAAACAGTGGCGGTACTATTCTATCAAAATCTGATTTGTTATTTTCTACGTTGGTCGCTCATTGGGAGGATGGAAGAGAGCATATCGAACAGCTTATTGAGACCATAAATGGTGAGGATAGTCTCTTCAATTTTAACACTGATTTTTTAATGAGAACGTGCTTGTTTTTGATTGATGCACCGATGAGCTTCAAGGTACAAACGTTTGATCGAAGTAACATCGCTAAGATTCGTGATAACTGGGAGGCAATCTTTACGGCGCTAACAAAAACTTCATCAATCCTACGTGAGTTTGGTTTCAATAAGACCAGGTTGTCATCTAACTATGCTGCTACACCAATAGCATACTACGTTTACAAAGGCGGAAGGGTAGATAAAGAATCGAAAGCCGAGTTGCGAAAGTTAGTCATTCATAGTCTGCTCAAGCAAATCTATAGTGGGCAAGCTGATTCAGCTTTAAGTGGATTACGTGATGGATTGAGAGATAAGCGTGAAGGCAGTTTTCCTCTAAAACAGACTAGCTTTTCATTTTCTAGTTTCCAACATACGAAACTTGCTGGTGGTAAGAGGCTTACAATTGACGGTGATGATATAGAGGATTTCCTAGAGTATAAGAAAGGTAGCTTCTGTTTCTTACTGTTATCTGTCCTTTATCCAGATCTTCAAATAGACCAAATCAGCTTCCATCAAGATCATATGCATCCCCACAGTGGCTTTAAAACATCAGCATTAGTCGACATGGGATTACAACAGGAAGATATTACTCATTGGCAGAACCTCCGTGACCAGTTACCTAATCTCCAATTACTTGAAGGACAAGAAAACGCGGAGAAACAGGCCACACCGCTGGACATTTGGGTATCCAAGAGTGGGATTGACGAACAGTATTATCGTCAACGTAATTATGTGCCCGCTACACAATCGCTCAAGTTAGTAGACTTTGCTCTGTTTTTCGAAGCTAGGAAAAGATTGATGCGAAAGCAGCTACATCTAATGTTTGATGTTGATACAGAAGAAAAAGTAGTCGAGTTAACTGAATAGCCAAGGAAATTTGGTAGTCCAGTGTTGATTCAATATAGTTAAAATGTAGATCAGCTGTATTTGCCATAGTTTAATTGAATCTCATTTAATGGAAATCTCAGTCACATGTTCCTAAGGGCTTACCCCAGTAGTAATAGAGACTGAGAGTGGAGTTTTTTGTTTGATGTTTGTCACAAAAATGAAATGTATGACAGGGTGTATATTCCCGAAAGTCGACTTGCTATAAGTTGTTAAATTTCAGACAGATAGGCTTAGAGTCCGACTTCCTCACTCACCGCCACATTCTAAGAGGTCTGATTTATCAGGCCTTTTTTCGTTTTTAAGGCTTATTGAGATAACGCTAGCCCACACTGGAGCTAACACATGTTATCGAATCAAAGGCTATCTTCTAAAAAATCTCTTTATCTCATTATCAGTAGGACAGGCGTTTGTTCGTTCCGCTGGAATCTAAGAGTTGATGGTAAGCCTCATCTATCCCCAACTGGGCCTGACAAAGAGAGAATGATCACTTGCTATTTCTCCTATCATCTAGCCAGTAGAGTTTTTTTGGAATGCCCAGCAAGAATTTCTCAGAACATCTAAACTCTGATGCGGATCACTACTTCTTGGCGAGTAGTGATTTTGACTGTAAAGATAATTTAAGAGTGAACTGTAGTAGATTCTTAAGCAGTAGTAATTCGCCAAAAGGCAAATACTAATTAATCTATATGGTCAGTAAGTGGGCATTTTAGATGTTTAAAGTCCAGCTTATTAGCTGGACTTGCTGTACTAATATTGGCTTTGAAATTCAGAGTACTGCATTAGAAAAGCTTGGAAGTCAAAAGGAGAAACGCCACCTTGCGATTGATACCAAGATATAAGTTTCGACACATCCATATTTTCAAAACTATCTTTCAAAGCGATATTTTTCGGTACTTTGGATAAGTAAAGCCAGGATTCTAAGAGTGTTTTGTCTTCAACTTCGGCACTGTAGGCAAGGAGTGCTGATTCATACGCTAACAGTTCAGCTCCCCAACAATCCCTGTCTGCTAAGTATTGTATATACGTAGCAGCAGCGAGCTTTTCATTTTTGGGCATGTTGATGAACCAATCATCAGCTATTTTTTTTAATGGCTTTTTGTTCTCTCGACATATTGCAATCTTTCTGTCTAGAGATACGTAGGCTTTCGTTACATGAAGCTTAAGAGACTCTTCCCATGTGACAGCGTGTGTAATTTGGGGCTGTATCAGGGCTATGAAGAAGAAGAAACTAGTAGATCGCATTAGCTACGCACCTCCAAAACTCGTAATCTTTTCCACTTGAGCTATACGCCATTAATTCTGCTGTTTGATGTAATTGTCTTTTACTAGCTTCGCCAACACCATTAAAAGCCTGTGAAAATTCTTTCCAATTATAAGTAGTTATGTTGTACCCTGCGGAAGTAGCGGTAGCCATCCCGTTATAAATAAAAGAACCACTCGCTCCTCTAGAGGCAAATATCTGAAAGGCAGGTATCGAAAGAAGAACTGATTCAAGTGTTTTTGTAACATCAATGATTCTATTCATTTCTTTAATACCGTCAAGTGTCTGAGAGCTTGGCGTAAATGAATTTATGTTGCAAAAGTCACCTTTAAAATTAGCTACTGGCATGTTTAAATCTCAAGTCTAAGTGGGAAATTAAAAGGTGCAGTCTAACATACAAAAAAACAGGGCAAAAATTTGCTCGTAAATTACAAAAAATACCAACTTGGGGCAACTTTTTGCTTGAAGATAAATATCAAATATTTAGCTATTAAACAACAATACTCCAAATGCTGAAATCATATCTGATTTATTTATAGCTAAAGTTCTTTATATTCTCTTTTCCAACCTTTGGGTATTTTAAACTTCTGTTATTTTTATGTATTTCTACTCTAGCTAGCTGTACTTGGGGTACATAAATCGAGGAATATCGAGGCCTTCTTTCTTATAGGCTGCTTGAATAGAGGCATTTTTTGATAAGCGGATTAAATAGCCTAAAAGGTGAGGGTATTTGGAAGGCTCAAATTCTAAAGGGATGCACCAGCCGGCTAGCATAAAGAGAAAATAATCACATGCAGTCAGTTTTTCACAGACTAAATACGGGTTATTTTCAAGCTGCCTATCAATAGCTAAAAGTGTCTTCGCAACCTGCTTATCTTGTGCTTCTACAATGCTTGCGATCATCGTTTCGTCGGTCGTGTTTCGGTGAGGGTAAAAACGAACCATCAACTGAGCTTGGAGTGTATTCGTAAGAAATGTCAGCCATTGAAAGAACAGAGGTCGGGTTGCCTCACCGATTTTGGGAATGAGCTCGTATTCAGGAAACGTTTCTGCAATATGAATACAAATAGCGGCAGACTCACAGATAACCTGCTCACCGTCCACTAATGTTGGGATCTTTCCACTGTGGTTTAAACGCAAATACGCTTCTGATTTTTGTGCGTTCAGTTTTCTATCCACGAGAACCAACTCATAGTCCGCTTTGACATGGTGAAGCAAAAAGTGGGGCGCTAAACTGGCGTTATTAGGGTAGTAATAAAGTTTAAACATGGGGAATCCACCTTTGGTTGTTCTATTGAAGGCACCATTTACTAATGCTACTTGTCATGATTTTGATAATATTTGTTTTACGAGCAATACATCGGTTATCCGTATATGTTTTAAGGTATTGAAAATTAATCGGAATTTAAAGGCATAGAGCCTTGAAGTGGGATGAGACGCAATATATGTCGTTTTGTTGCGCTTTGTGGTTACGATTCTTAAAAAGATAGTTGAGCGTAAAAAATAATGATGAGCATGAGTGAGTTTTCAAAGCAAGTTGGGTTGTCAGCGCATACGCTTCGGTATTACGAGAAAATAGGTTTGTTGAAGAACATTCAAAGGTCGAGCAGTGGGCATCGAGTCTATAGTAGTAAAGATCTGGCTTGGATTGAGTTCGTCAAGCGCTTGAAGGAGACCGCGATGCCACTTGAGGAAATATTAAAGTATGCTGAGTTACGAGAAGCGGGAGCGAGTTCTTTAGTAGAGAGGCAAACTTTGCTTGAAAAGCATCACAAAAGCTTGGTCGAGTATTTAGGGCAACAAAAGCAAAACCTCATAGCGCTCGAAGCAAAAATAGATTTATATAAGAAAGGAAAAGTTCGTTGACTTAGAGTGAACTCTAACTAGTAAGGTACTCCTGAATCAACTAGTTAGGAGTACGGACAATGCAAACCTCTCGTTTTGATAAAGGGCTTAAATTACTTTCAGAGATAGATGGCGAAGCTGGCAGAAATGTCATTGATAGCTTACAAGATATTTGTCCTGACCTAGCTCAGTTCACGATTGAATATCCATTTGGTGATATCTATTCCCGTTCTGGGTTAGACATCAAATCCCGAGAAATTGCGACGGTGGCTGCTTTAACTGCTTTGGGGACGTGTCGACCTCAATTAAAGGTTCACCTTCACGCAGCTCTTAATGTGGGCTGCAATGAGGAAGAAGTGAAAGAGGTTATATTACAAATGTCTGTTTATGCCGGATTTCCTGCAGCATTAAATGGTATGTTCGCTTTTAAAGAAGTTCTTGAAGAAAAGAGTGAGCGTTCAAATTTACTCGATTAGACAAACAATACCCATTACCATAGTGCTAAATTCATTAGCTAGTAATTATTTATGTCTTTACCTCCTTGCCCAAACTGTAACTCAGAATACGTTTATCCAGACCAAGACCACCTTGTTTGCCCAGAGTGCGCTCACGAATGGAACCCGACTCAGGCAGCAGAAGAAGACGCCGTAAACGTGAAAGATGCCAACGGCACTTTGCTGCAGGAAGGTGATAAGGTCACGTTAGCGAAAGACTTAAAAGTAAAAGGCAGTTCGCTGGTACTTAAGATCGGCACCAAAGCAGTGATTCGTCGTATTAAAGACGGCAAAGATCATCAATTAGACTGTAAAGTCGATGGTGCTGGCGAGATGATGGTGACGGCGCAGTTTGTGAAAAAAGCGTAATTTAAAGCCAGTCGAAACCCAATTTTCCAGCAGCCTCAATAGCGATATTGAGGCTGTTTTCTTTCTGTTTCATTATTCGCCATTGTGCGTCCCAAAAGCTACCCATACATTTGCGCTCTGACGTGCCATTCTTAAGCTGACTTTCTCGGTTTTTATCTTGATAGGAAAGGGCATGAAGGAATACGCACCGCAGTACAGCAAAAAAGAAAAGATCATCAGAGTCGCTATCGCTGGCGTATTTGGCCTTCTAGCTGGTGTGCTGTTTAAGCTTGAGGGAGAGCCTCTGCTGCAAGCAGTCGCCGAAGCGCCGGAATGTTATCAAATGTTCGGTATGTCAGGCTTAGAGCTTTTGGTTCACATACTGTTCTTTTGGATGCCACTGTCCGTGTTTTTACTTACTGCGGTATTGATGTTGCCACTTGGTGTACGTGGTTTGATCGAAGGTCAGTTCCCACCAAAAGGCGTCAAAGTATTCAGACCTACAGCGATTCAACGCGGCAAACTTGGCACGCTTAAATCCCTTATTCATCTGTTGTTCCCCTTATTGTGCTTTGGTTTTGTCTTGTGGGGTAATAGTCAAATCGAACCCATGATGGAGATGCTTAATGGTGAAGATGTGGATGTAACCTGCCAAAACGGAAAAAGAGGGGACAAGCCCCTCTAAGATCATTTATGTGGATGGTTTAAGGTCAACGTCTTTTGTCCATGATTACAGAACCTTAGTTTTGGTGAGCTCTTTGATGGCAGACAGTACCGCGGTTGGCAGTGCTGCAACGCCTAAAATCATGGCAAGGTGCCTAAGCTCAATCGCCTCGGTGCTAAAAATCAGCTGACCTAAGCTGGTGTATATCACCCCCAATGACAGAGTTGCCGATGTGGCGATAGCGCCTAGCAGGTACTTGTTAGTAAACGGGTTTACTCGATACAGAGACGTGAACGTTCGGCTATCAAACAAGTGCCACAACTGACCAAAAATCAAAGTAAGAAACGCCACGCTCTGCGCGTACTGGGCACTGAAACCATGGCTCAAAGCCATTAAGAAAGCACCAAAACTTACCCCGCCTAATGCTAACCCACGAATCACGATTCGGGCTCCTAAACCATCGGAGAAGAATCCTTGGTCACGCTTACGTGGCTTCCGCTCCATCAGGTCTTTTTCTTTTGGTTCAACCCCTAACGCCAGCGCAGGCAAACCATCCGATACCAAGTTCACCCAAAGAATCATCAGCGGCGTCAGCGGCAGAATGGCTTCTGGTCCCATCACTAAGAACGCAAATAGAATCACCGAGACTTCTGCTACGTTTGCGGTTAGCGCTTGGCGGATAAACTTACGCAGGTTATCGAATATCTGACGACCTTGGCGCACCGCTCGGACGATGGTGCTGAAGTTGTCATCCAGCAAAATCAGATCGCCGGAATCTTTGGCGACAGAGGTTCCCGTAATACCCATAGCGACACCGATATCGGCGCTTCTAAGTGCTGGTGCATCATTGACTCCGTCTCCGGTCATGGCGGCAATTTCGTTGTTTCTTTGTAGCGCTTGGACGATGCGCAGTTTGTGCTCTGGTGTTACTCGGGCAAACACAGCGGTTTCTTCACAGGCATATTCTAAGGTTTGCTCGCTCATATTATCGAGCTCAGTACCCGTGACCACACGTTTGTATTGTCTATTGATAATGCCAATATCTTTGGCAATCGCCGCCGCCGTTGCTGCGTGATCTCCGGTAATCATTACGGTGCGAATGCCAGCGTTGTAACACTCTTTTACCGCAGAGCGGACTTCCGGACGAGGTGGATCCATGATGCCAAATACCGCCAGCATACTTAGGTCGTTTTCCAGTTCGCTCACATCTGCGTTCAGTTCAGCTACGTCCAATCGACGGCAACCGACCGCCATGGTGCGCAAGGCTTTCTTGGCAAAGCTTTCAATCGCGCCATCAAAACGCTTGCTGAGATCTTTGCCGATACACTGGGAGAGTTCATTGAATCGGTTTGGCTGCTCTTCCATCGGCACTAATCCACCTTCAACCATATAGTTGCTCGATTTCTTCAGCATAAAGTCGGGCGCTCCAGCCACGGCTAAAAAGTGCTGTCCGCTTGGATCTTGGATAATCACCGAAGACATCTTGCGCTCAGAATCAAACGGGAAGCGTTTTAGAATCTGATAACCTTGCTTCTCTAGATTCTTTGGCGTAATTCCAAGCTTTGCGGCTGCCACTAATAACGCTCCCTCCGTTGGGCTGCCTCGTACACTCCATGCGTCTTCGATAAAGGCGAGCTCAGACTCATTCGACATCGCCGCAACGATCAATCCCATCTTCATTGCAGAGCTTTCTAGGGCATGTACACCGTGACTCTGAGGGACAAATTTACCTTTCGGTTGAAAGCCGTTTCCGGTCACTTCCCAGTAACGTCCAAAACTGTCATAAGCTTGCATCACCTGCATTTGATTTTGGGTTAATGTCCCCGTCTTATCGGAGCAAATGACAGTTGTTGAGCCCAAGGTTTCGATTGCGGAGAGTTGTTTTACCAAGGCGTTGTTCTTCGCCATCTTGGTAGAGCCCATGGTTAATACAATGGTGAGCACCGTAGGCAAGCCTTCTGGAATGGCTGCAACAGAGAGCGAGATACCTGTGGTTAGGATGTCCAGCCAATCCATGCCGTAAGCAAAACCAATTGCGCAGATAACAGCAACCACACCCAAACCGATAAACAACAAGGCTTTGGCTAAAGTATCCATACGCACTTGCATCGGTGTTTTTGTGGTTTCAGTTTGTGTCATCATGTGCGCAATGCGACCGACTTCCGTCTGCATGCCCGTGTTGGTGACGATCCCTAAACCTGAGCCAGTCGTGACGATGGTCGTCATAAAGCCCATATTAATTTGGTCACCTAAACTGACTTGTTTGCTATGGATCGCACTGACTTGCTTTGTCACAGGTTCTGATTCACCAGTGAGTGCCGCTTCATCGATCGATAGGCGGTTTGCTTCGACAATGCGCACATCGGCAGGAAGAATGTCACCTGTGCTGATTTTAATCACATCGCCAGGCACTAAGGTTCGCGCTGGAACATGTATCCATTTGCTGTCACGCAGAACATCCGCTTCTGGTGCCGCCATATCGCGCAGTGCTTCCATGCCTTTCTGGGCTTTGTATTCCTGCCAAAAAGAGATGCCGGTATTAATTACGATGATGGTGCCAATCGCAATGGCATCAATGAGGTGTCCCGTAAACCAAGACACTAAAGCACCCACCAATAGGATGTAGATTAAAGGGTTTTTGTATTGTTCAAAATAGAGTTGCCAAGGCGATTTCGATTTGTGCGTCGCCAGTGCGTTGTCACCGTACTTATTGAGGCGTTGTTGATGTTCTGTATGAGAAAGGCCGGCATTGGTATCAGTAGCCAAATGCTGCTCTATCTCTGACGTTGATTGCTTAAACCAAGGTTTTATAGTCATAAAAATTACTCCAAATTTCCTTCCGGTGGAGTGGTGAATGAGTGAGTTTGTGTTGTCTTCTGATGTGATCAGAACAAGATGAAATTAACGATGTTGAAATAAATCCAGATGCCCGAAATATCGACGAGAGACGCCAAAACCGGACTCACCAAGATGGCTGGGTCGAGCTTTAGCGCACGCGCAACAATGGGCAGTAAGCCGCCTAATACCGTCGATATCGTGACTTGAATAAACAGTGCAATGGCAACGGCAGTGGCGATCAGTGACACCCCAAACCCTTCCGACGAGGCGGCGGGTGTAAACAGGGCTATTCGACCGACAATCACCAGCGCCAGAATCCCTGCGAGCATGAGCGCAACACGGCTTTCTTTCCACAGTACGGCGCGCCATTGGCGGTTCTTAATCTCTCCGGTGGCTAATGCTCTCACCACCAAAGTCGCAGCTTGAGAGCCTGTATTACCGCCGGCAGCCGCGATCACTGGCATGTAGATCGCAAGCAAAACCAGCTGGCTGAGTAAGTCTTCGTAGCTGGCGATGATAAAGCCCGAAAAAATGCCGAAGATGGCGAGTAACACAATCCATCCTCCGCGCTGCTTAACGTGTTCCAACACACCAGTTGAGAGGTAATCGTCAGCGGGCTCTGCTTCCGAATGAACAAAGCCCAACTGAAATGAAAGATGGCTCGCGGCTTTGTCGAAGCCATATTTCTCCATCTTTACAATCCAATATTGCACGTAACCTAAAGGGCAGTAGGAGAGCAAATCGACGACCTCATCGGTATTGGTATGAGCAAGCCAATGGATTTTTTCTGCTTCGCTTAGCGCGTAAAACTGAGCCAAATGCGGTTGCTGATGCTCGCCAAGGTTGATTGGCTTACCGGACTCGCTAACAGTAATCATGGTGGCGTCACTAAGCGGTTTTCATGATGATCACCGAAGCAATCACCGTAAAAATACCGACCCAGCCAATTGGTTTGAGTTTTTGTTTAAACAAGAACCAACCACCGAGTGCGGTTCCTAAAATACCGATGGCTCCCCAACTGGCGTAGGCAATGGCGAGGTCGATTTCTTTCACGGCTTGTGCCAGTAAAGTAAATGCAGCGAGCACGAGAACGATGGCAGAAATACCCCAACCCTTGTGTTCAAATCCGCGTGATTTAGTCAGAGACATGTTCGCAGCGATATCGAGCAGTGCCGCCAAAACGACGTAACCGAAAGAGACGGTGAGAAAAGCGTTCATGGTTATACTCCAAGGCAATTAGTGAGGTTGAATTAGCATTGCGTGTTCGTCTTTCTTACTTGGCTGGTGGTGCTCTTCACCGAGTGTGACTAGCACCACACCGACAACGACAAGCGCGAGACCAAACAGCTCTTGTGCATTGAGCTGAGAATCGAAATAGAACATGGATACGATGGTGATTAAGGCAATGCCCAGTCCTTCCCAGCAGGCGTAAGCCACGCCAATGGAAATCTTTTTCGCTGCGAGAGAGAGGAAGTAATAAGAGAGCGAAATAAGAACGTACATGCCGAGATAGCCGGCGTAGCCTTCATTGCTGCCTGCGACATTCATGAGGCTAGTGCCCGCAACTTCAGCGATGATAGCGAGTAATAAAAATAGTCGTGCTAATAACATGATTTAAAAACCTGAAAATAAAGAGTCGTTAAACAAGTCCATGTTTATTGCCACGTCACTGTGAAGAAATATTCGAAGCAATATTTATTGTCTCGAACGGTATTTATGGTGGCATAGACAATTTAAAACCTGATGCACTGAGAGTGCATTGGGCGTGATAAATATGTTGTGGAGAATGTAAGTGTTTATTTCTGTGTAGGAATTAGACGTAAAGTGACATGGCAGAAAATAGAAATGAAACCAAGAAGAGAAGATGATAGAAAACAAAAAAGACGGCTGAGAGAAGCCGTCTTTTTATAAGTAGGTTTAGAAAGGGTCGGTTGAGAAAGGTTAAAACACCATGCCATCGGTGATGGAGGAGAAAGGCTCTGTTGAGTTAAACGTCACTCTGGCTTTACTGTTGGTGATCGCCCCTTGCTCCTCCCAGTAGTCGAGCGTCTTACTGACGGTGTTACGAGACATACCCAGCATGCCTGCGAGGTCTTCTACCGAGATTGGGATGGAACGTTTATTCGTTACACGGTAGAGGCTGTCTAGTGCTAAGCCGACTTTGCGATTGGAATTTCTCTCGTGGCTAATGAAGAGGATACGGGAGGTAAATAAGAGCTTCTGTGAAAGGTGTTGTGCCGTTAACTTATTAAACTCTAGGCTGTTTTCGTACAGTTCCAACACTGTACTTATCGGCAGAACAAGGGCGGTCATGGTCTCTTGGATGTGGTAGCGCCCATACAATTTGGTTTGATTCAAAATTGCCGATTCACTGTACATAAAGCCTGGAGGAATAAAACCCGCAAAGCGTTCTGCACCATCAAAGTTCTGTCGGTAAACGCTGATTAGCCCACTAAATACAAACAAAAAGTTTTCTAACTCTTGTCCCTGTACCTCAAGAATTTCTCCTGCTTCGATGGTTTGAACTTCTCCAGCTTCAAGTAACTGTGTTGCGAACTCTTCAGAAAGACCGAACAAATCCATGAGTGATTGTTTGGGTGTCATCGTTATTTAACCAAGCGCTATTAATCAACCACTTAGATCTTAGCCAGACAAAACAGGCTTTGCAAACCGATTATTTTTCCTCAAATGCACTCTGAGTGCATTAGGCTGATTGGTATTTTTGTTAGCTTAATAATTAACTTATGAACAGTGTTCATTTAATCATCATTGATTGAATGGAAATAATTCATTCGAGATTCGATTAATAATTAAAGGTTAGTTATGAAAAATACGATTAACGATATTTTTGAAGTGTTGCGATGTTACTTATTATTGCATGAAGACAATCGTTCAAAAATTCTCAGCTTATACATTAATACTGACAGTAAAAATCCAGCCAACCATCGTGAACGCCCGGCTTGGCAGATCGAAGTGAGCAATCAACTGGCCGCATTGCGTGAAGAGCACGGTGACGAAGGTACTCGACACATTGATTCCACACTTACTTGGAAAGAAGTGGAACAACGATTGGTCAACAAAGTTCTGGAAATGCGCCCGACAGGACGTTCTTTGGTGATCTTTACTGATTTGCTCGACGACATCCTGATCGAATTGCCAATGCCTGTCGAAACAAAAGCGTATTTTGGTCAACCTCAGGTAAAGCACTTACTCTCTCAGCTCCATCGATACGGCAAATATCTCGTTATCCTTTTCTCTGAAACGGAGCACCGAGTGGTTTCCATAGACGTTCCGACGAGTTTGGGAGAGGGCACGATGGAATCGAGTATTGAATCGGGTGTATTCCTTCGCCCTGGCGGAAGAAAGTCCCGAACTCAAGCCTCGGAACGTCGAGACTTGGATTCTGAGCGTCGTGTTATTCGCGAAGCGGCGAACGAAATCAATCGCTACTTTATGGGGGACCCAACGTTTGATCGCATCGTGTTCGGCGGCAACCTAAAAATCGCTCATCGCGTAAAGGGTGCGCTGCATCATACGGTTTCTGAAAAGTTGGTTTCTATCGAACCAATTCCTTTTGATGCCACCACAGAGCAGCTAGAACGCACAGTTAAACTGCTGGCGGATGAATACGAAGAGTTGCATGACAATACATTGGTATTGGAACTACTGATTCGTCGAGATACTTGTGGTCGCGGTGTAGCGGGCTTGGCAAATGTTCTAGAAGCACTGGAAAACGGACAGGTAAGAAAAGTCTTTTTGCCTTACCCAATTCAATCAGATGCGTTCGACCTCATCCTCGTTGAAGCTTTGATGGCTAATGTTGAGGTTGAGTTGGTACATGGTAAAGCGGCGGAGACACTGAATGAACTCGGTGGTGTGGGCGCATTGCTTTATTACATCATTCACTAATTCGTTTATAAGATTAAAGGCAACGCTTCACCCTAATGATTCCTCGAACATTGATCGCTGATCACTGATCGCTTGATTGCTCATTGGACACCCCCAAAGAAGTGTTGCCACTCTCTACTTTCCAATATCACTATGAATACCGTTACCTCTACAAATGATGTCGTTGACGATGTGTATCCTTTGTTTGATCTGAATGAAGATGAAATGTCAGCGCTCGTCGCCTTATATACGCTTGAGAAAACTGAAGGCGCAGCCGCGTATGCTGTCGATGAACAAATTGGTGTTTGGCTTTCCGATCTCAAGTTCGATTTGAACCAACAGCTGCATAACGATCTCGGTATCTACACCATTGAGTGGCAGGTTCTGGAGCAACTCAAAGCAAAACGATTCGTTACTCATGAACGCTTACCTAACACAAAAGTCGATTGGCTGAAGGATGGCGTATGCCTGTACCGTCTGTGTCCGAACGCAAAACAAATGGTTGGCGCATGGCTAACAGTCTGCCAAGTCGAAATGCCGCTGTTGGTTTGCTTTAACACTTAGAAAGGGGAGAGTCTCAACGCAACTCTATGAATACATGTAATGTACATGGCTTATTTTGTTAACAAGGGTTTGCTTAGTTTTGCTATTTATAAGATCACATAATGAGATTTTACTTCACGAAAAAACCTCGTGTTAATCAATATATTTATTGAATTTATAATGTGAGTCGTAAAGATAAAAATTATTAGAGAACGTTGATCTGTATAAATGAATTTATGAGAGATTTGTTTGATATAATCGCCCGAGATTTGAGCAACAACCGAAGGTATTCTAATCATGTTCAACAACCTCTCAATAAAGCAGAAGATAGTGCTTCCTCTATCATTAATGATCGCATTACTAACTATCAGCTCTGTTTTGAATGTAATCACTATGTGGAAGCAGACAGAACTTAGTGAAATGTTAAATGAACAAGTCGTCCCTAATTTATTCACTATTGAAGATGCTTACCGAGATTTATACCAAGCGACTTCTGCGATTCAAGGTCTAGCCTTAGCAGAAACTCAAGAGGAAGTTGATCATCACCTATTTGAATACAAAGATAACGCTTATAAAGCTTTGCCTCGCATGAAGAAAGCTCAAGAGCTGTCTGAAACAGGAATTATGCCTCTTAGCCATGGTTCTGAAGTGCGGAAGCTTGTTGAGTTGGGTGAGCAATGGCTACAGAGTTATGAAGAGTTAATTACCAAACCGCAATCTCAATGGGCAGAGATTTATGCAGAGAACAATGTTAAATATGAGTCGCAATTTGGCGCGGTTCGAGAACAACTAAATGTCGTTAAAGATGCTTTAGAAGCAAAACAGAAAACCTTAAAGCAACAAATATCGGATGCGACGATCCGTGCAGAAGTTATTCTTGAAGCTGGTATCGTGGTTGTTATTTTAGCGGCACTAGGCATGATGTATTTGCTGCTTCGTACTGTAATGAAACCAATCAACAATATTAAAGAGGCAATGACAGAAATTGCTTCTGGTAATGGTGATTTGAGTCAGCGAATTAATATGAACGCGAAAGATGAGATTGGCCAGTTGGCAGGTGCTTTCAATGAGTTTGTTTCCAAAATCCAGGTCACTGTGTCTCAAGTTATTGAAAGTACGACTACGCTACGAAATGAAATGTCCCATCTTAACGAGTTAACAAGCACTATCGCTGATTCGACTTCTCATCAGCAAAAAGACAGCGAAGCCGTAGCGGCGGCTGTCCATGAGATGCAAGTGACAAGCAAAAATGTAAGTGACAGTGCAACGGAAGCTGCAATGGCAAGTCACACTGCAAACGAAGAGCTGACAAATACCAATATTACTTTGGATAAGACTGTTCAATCGATTCGCTTACTTGCAACAGATATTGAAAGTGCAAGTGAGGTTATCAATACACTGGATAACGACGTAAGCAACATTGCTTCAGTGTTGGATGTGATCCGCGGTATTGCAGAGCAGACGAACTTACTAGCATTGAATGCGGCGATTGAGGCAGCTCGTGCAGGTGAGCAAGGACGTGGTTTTGCGGTAGTAGCGGATGAGGTTCGATCACTGGCTAGCCGCACTCAACAAAGTACTGGAGAAATTCAATCTATGATTGAGAAGCTTCAGTCTGGCGCCAAGCAGGCAGTAGAAGTTATGCAAGGCAGTCAACTAAGCAGCGAAGAAACCATTAGTTCTGCTGGACATGCAAGTGATTCACTAGCTGAAATCCTAAACGCGATTGCGCGAATGAACGAGATGAATACCCACATCGCGACTGCAGCTAGCCAACAAAGTACCGTGAGCGATGACGTAAACAGAAACGTGCAAGGTATAGCGGACAGCAGCACTTCGATTGTAGATGTTGTGAATCAAGCACAGCAATCACTGTCTATGCTATCTGAACAAACGCGACAACTAGATAAACAAGTGAGTCAGTTCCGAGTTTAATTTATTGCTGTCGGTATTCTAATTTTTGAGCCCGCCTTGTGCGGGCTTTATTTTAGGTCATCCCCATCTCTTTGTTACGAATTCTCTTGTTTTGTCCATTCTTTTTTCTTGTTTTTATTGAGAAAAAACTCACTTTGATTGCTCACAGAAAATTGGTTTTTCCAATAAAAAATCACCTAAATTGAGAGTTCAATAACAGCTTTCAAACAAACATTTTTGTCTATCGTAAAGAGCGGTAAATTTTGTTGTATGTACAACATTGAGTAATTATCATCCCGACTAATATTTGCTGGCTTCAAATAAAGCCAGATTTTTTAGTTAGGAAGAGAGAATTTTCATGACACGTAGAACCACGCTATCGCTTTTGATTGCGTCGAGCCTTTTATTGGCGGGATGTGAGCAAAGCCAAGAGGGACAAGCACAAGGTGGTCCAGCGCCAACTCCTGAAGTCACCGTGATGACGGTAGCACCGACTTATCAGGCATTAACGGTAGAATTACCAGGTCGTAGCCGAGCGTTTAAAGAAGCAGAAGTTCGTCCGCAAGTAACAGGCATTATTTCAGAGCGCAACTTCGTTGAGGGCGGTGTGGTCGAAAAAGGTCAGTCGCTTTACCAGATCGATGATTCTACATTCCAAGCAGATCTGCTAAGTGCTGAAGCGGAGCTTATTCGCGCGCAAGCATCTGAAGAATCGACGTACTCAACCGTTCGTCGTTACCGCGCGTTGATCACTAAGAAGTCTATCAGTCAGCAAGATCTTGACGAGGCAGAAGCGGCTTACAAAGAAGCGAAAGCACAAGTGTTGGTAGCAAAAGCGAAGATCAACACAGCGAAGATTAATCTGTCTTACGCACAAGTGAAAGCGCCAATCAGTGGTGTGATCAGCAAGTCAAACGTAACGGCGGGTGCGCTGGTAACGGCAAACCAAGCAGCGACGCTGACGACTATCCAACAGCTAGACCCAATCAATGTTGATATCGTGCAATCTTCTGCGCAGCTACTTCGTTTGAAAGCAGCGATGTCACAAGGCCATTTGCAAAAAGACGAGTCCGCTCAAGTAACACTAACACTTGAAGACGGTTCGACTTACGCACACAAAGGCACAATGAAGTTTACTGAGGTAAACGTAGACGAAAGTACTGGCAGCGTAACGCTACGTGCAGAATTCGCGAACCCGGATGGTTTATTGCTACCAGGCATGTTTGTGCGTGCAACAGTAACCGTTGGTGTGGATCCTGTGGCGATTCTTATCCCGCAAAACACAGTAACTCGTGACGCAACGGGCAAAGCATCGGTTATGACAGTGGGTGTAGACAATAAAGTGACGATTACTCCGGTAACGACAGCGGAATCTATCGATAACCAGTGGCGCATCACTGAAGGCTTAAAAGCAGGTGACAAAGTTATTACGACGGGGCTTCAAATGGTTCGACCTGGTAGCCCAGTGACCATTCAATCAGGTGAGCAGGCATAATCATGGCACGATTCTTTATCGATCGTCCGGTATTTGCTTGGGTACTTGCGATTCTGACTATGTTGGCGGGCGTGATGTCCTTGTTCAACTTGCCGGTTTCTCAATACCCAACGATTTCACCGACCACGATCTCTATCAGTGCTCGTTACCCTGGCGCTTCTGCGAAAACCGTAGAAGACTCTGTGACTCAGGTTATCGAGCAAAACATGACCGGTCTGGACTACCTGCGTTACCTAAACTCAAGCAGTGATGCGTTTGGTAACGCAACCATCACGCTGACGTTTGATAGCGAAGCTGATCCAGATATCGCGCAAGTTCAGGTGCAGAACAAGCTGCAATTGGCGATGACATCACTTCCAATGGAAGTACAAAGCCAAGGTATCGTTGTAAACAAATCTAACACCTCATTCTTGATGGTTGTGGCGGTTTACTCTGAAGACCCTGACTTCACGGAAAATGACATCGGTGATTTTGTTGTTACCAATATTCAAGATCCGATCAGCCGTGTAACGGGCGTAGGTCAAGTGCAAGCGTTTGGTTCTCAATACGCAATGCGTGTTTGGCTCGACCCATTCAAACTGACTCAGTTCAACCTAACGGCAATCGACGTTGCGAACGCTATTCGTGAGCAGAACGCTCAGGTTTCTTCTGGCCAGTTAGGCGCAGCGCCTGCTCAGTCTGGTCAGTTGCTTAACGCGACGATTTCTTCTGCAAGCCGTTTAACCAGCGTGGCTGAATTTAGAAACATCATTCTGAAATCAGAAGCGAACGGCTCGAACGTTTACCTGAAAGACGTAGCGCGTGTTGAGCGCGGCGCAGAAAGCTACGACATCAAAGGTCAGTACAACGGCTTTCCGGCAGCTGGTCTTGGTATCTCGCTAGGTACTGGTGCGAACGCGTTAGAAACAGCAGAAGCAGTAAAAGAACGTCTTGGTCAGTTGAGTGCGACTTTCCCAGATGGCTTGAAGATCGCTTACCCGTTTGAGACAACGCCATTCGTTGATGCATCGATCAAAGAAGTAATCAAGACACTGCTTGAAGCGATCGTGTTGGTATTTTTGATCATGTACCTGTTCTTGCAGAACTTCCGTGCGACGATCATCCCAACAATTGCGGTTCCGGTGGTACTGCTAGGTACGTTTGCGATCCTTTACGCGACCGGCTTTAGTGTTAACACCTTAACCATGTTTGCGATGGTTCTGGCAATCGGCTTGCTGGTGGACGATGCGATCGTTGTGGTTGAGAACGTGGAACGCGTAATGCACGAAGACGGTCTCGACCCAAAAGAAGCGACCAAGAAGTCGATGGGGCAGATCACTGGCGCGCTAGTGGGTGTTGGTTTGACGCTATCTGCGGTATTCGTACCGATGGCGTTTATGTCGGGCTCAACTGGCGTTATCTACCGTCAGTTCTCTATCACCATCGTAGCGGCGATGACGCTATCGGTATTGGTGGCGATCATTCTTACTCCGGCACTTTGTGCGAGCTTACTGAAAAAAGGCGATGCGGAATTTTCAGATAAGAAAGGCTTCTTCGGCTGGTTCAACCGCAAGTTTGATGCAGCAACGGCGGGTTACGAAGCGGGCGTAGCGAAAATGCTAAAACGCACGGGTCGCATGCTATTGGTGTTCATGGCGATGAGTGCGGGTGCAGGTTGGTTGTTCATGAACCTACCGACGTCGTTCCTACCGGATGAAGACCAAGGTACCGTATTCTCAATGGCAATCTTGCCACCGAACTCGACTCAAGAGCAGACGGAAAAGACGCTAGAAAAAGTTCGTGATTACTTCTTAGAAGAAGAAAAGGACAACGTTAAATCGGTCTTCTCTGTAGCGGGCTTCAGCTTCGCGGGTCAAGGTCAGAACATGGGTATGGCGTTTATCGGTCTGAAAGATTGGTCAGAACGTGAAGCCCCGGGTTCGGATGCGGCTTCGCTAACAGGTCGTGCGATGGGTTATTTCTCAACGATTAAAGAAGCAATGGTGTTTGCATTTGCGCCACCAGCGATTCAAGAGCTGGGTAACGCGACTGGTTTCGATTTCTACCTACAAGACTCAACCGGTAACGGTCATGAGGCGCTTGTAGCGGCTCAATACCAAATCCTGGGTATGGCAGCACAGAACCCGAAACTAGTGGGCGTGCGTCCAAACGGCCAAGCTGATGCGCCGATGTACCAAGTAAACATCGACCACGTGAAACTGCGTGCGCTGGATGTGAGCATCAATGATGTAAACCAAATCCTGTCTTCAGCATGGGGTGGCGCGTACATCAACGACTACATCGACCGCGGACGCGTGAAGAAAGTATTGGTGCAGAGTGATTCTGAATATCGTATGCAGCCGAAAGACTTCGACTCATGGTATGTGCGTAACTCACAAGGTGAAATGGTGCCATTCTCGGCATTCGCAACGGGCGAGTGGACTTACGGTTCTCCGCTATTGCAACGCTTTAACGGTCTACCTGCGATGAATATCCAAGGTGGCGCGGCTCCGGGCGTAAGTACCGGTGAAGCGATGGCAGAAATCGAAGCCATGGTAGAAAAACTGCCTCCTGGCTTTACGGTGAACTGGAACGGTATTTCTTACGAGGAACGTCTGTCTGGTAACCAAGCACCGATGCTTTACGCGCTGTCGATTCTGGTTGTCTTCCTTGTACTAGCTGCACTGTACGAGAGCTGGTCAGTACCATTCGCGGTTGTGCTTGTTGTACCTCTAGGTGTGTTAGGAGCGGTACTTGCGGTCATGACTCGCGGTATGGATAACGACGTATTCTTCCAAGTTAGCTTGTTGACCACTGTTGGTCTAGCAACGAAGAACGCGATCCTTATTGTGGAATTTGCGAAGGAATACTACGAGAAAGGCGCGGGCTTGATTGAAGCAACGCTGCACGCGGTACGTGTCCGTCTTCGTCCGATCATCATGACCTCACTTGCGTTTGGTCTTGGCGTAGTACCGCTAGCGATTAGTGCGGGTGTAGGCTCTGCGGGTCAGAACGCGGTAGGTACAGGTGTACTTGGCGGTATGGTAAGTGCGACCTTGCTTGGTATCTTCTTCGTACCTGTGTTCTTCGTTGTGGTTGAGCGTTTGTTTGACCGCCGCGCAAGAAAAGAAGCACAAAAAGAGCAAGTGGAATCTACTTCACAGCCAACGGCAAGCCAAGAGTAGGACTTAGCGCTAAAGACTAAGTTATACTATTGCTAATAAGTACAGAAAAGGGCGCTTCGGCGTCCTTTATTTTTGGATTCAATTGGATAGTTTGGGTTTGAGGTTTAATTTTTACGTCATTCTGAACAGCGAGGGACGAGCGTGATTCAGAATCTGCTCACCGAGTGCCGTGACTTGATGTGAAATATTGAGTGAGAGCGTGTGGGAGTTAGATTCCTGATCTCGCCTAGGCTCGTCGGAATGACGGGGTGTTGTTCTCCCGGTTATGTTTCTCGTCATTCCCGAAAGCGACGAAGGAGCGTAGTCGGGAATCTCTTGTAAACGCAGTACTATCCAAATGAAAACAAAGCCGAAAGTAGAATAGGCAAGTATGAAAGATCAGAAGATTTCTCCGATATCCGTGTTGGATCAAAGCCCGATGTTTGTGTGCAGCGTGATGAACCGAACCTTCCGCAATCGTGCCCAAGCAGAGCTATCGCGTCAGGACTTAATGACGTTGGAAATGGCGAGTGCATTGGCGGCGTTAGAAGAGTTTCAACCGATGAGCCAGCAAGAGTTGGCGGATGCGGTACTAACGGAGCGAAGCGTCGCAAAACGCATGGTGGATAACTTAGAGAAACGAGGCTTTGTTAAAGTTTCTAAGAGCGAAACCAATCAGAGATTAAAGATTCTGACACTCACCAAAGAAGGGGTAGTAGCGGTACGCAAAGTGCACCGCATCATGACTAACCTCAAGCAAGATTTCTTCTCTTGTCTGACGGAGGAGGAATCCGATGAATTCTTCCGTTTGGTCCGTAAAATGACCTTAGCCAATCATCCCTAAGCGTCTACCGAGCTTTTGTGTTGGCGAGGCTTTGTTGTTAAATCAAACCATACGCTTTCAGAATCACAATCCCTACGGTACAAGTCACTGTTGAAAGCACGGTTGTTAAAGCAATGATGTTCGCTGCTAAGACGGAGTTTCCTCCCATCGAACGAGCCATCACATAGCTTGCTGCCGCCACAGGAGAGGCGTTCATAAAGAACAGAATGCCAAGCTCAATCCCTCTAAAGCCGACTAAATACGCGCCTGTGGTAATCACAATAGGGGCGACGATCAGTTTGTAGCTACTGGCAAACCAAGACGGTCCTTTCTCTTTCTTCATCAAACTTAAATCGAGTGAGCCACCGGTACACAAGAGGGCAAGGGAAAGCGTCATCTTTGATAGATAGTTACCGGCATCAATCGCCACATCCGGAACCGGAATCGACAGAAGGTAGAACACCATGCCAGAGACGATCGCGATGATCAGTGGGTTGCGCGTTAAGGTTCTCACCATCATTTTGGCGGCTTGAGATCCAGACGTTGCCCCTTTCGGAGACAAACAAATCACGGCTTGCACGTTATAGATAAAGGTGGTCACCGCAACATAAAGCGCAGCCAGAGCGACACCTTGTGAACCGTAAGCATTCGCCACATACGCAATGCCGATGATGCCCGTATTGGCACGAAAGCCACCTTGGATTAAAACGCCTTGGTCGGGTGAAGATTTGAAGAACAGTTTGACGGAGATAAAAGTGAAGATGAAAAACGCGATGCTGGCAACAATGCCGTAATTGACGAAGCCGCTAGCCGCAGAGAAATCATGCTCGGAGACGACGATACTCAAGAACAACATCGCAGGTAGCGTGACCTGAAACACCAGTTTAGAACCGACTTCGATAAAGTTGTCGTTGATAAGCCCAATGCGTTTGAAGATAACACCCAGCACCAACATTAAGCAGATGGGGCCCGTGATCGACAACGAGAATTGCAACTGATGTAAAACAGCATCCATGAGTGTATCCGCAGCAAAAGAAAAGAGTTTTATAATTGTCATACAATTAAACCACAACTTAATCTTGGGAGACAGTAGGGTGGTGAAATTTTCTTCAGTTATTGTGGGGTTACTAGTGAAAGGAGAGGAAAACCAGTCTGGCTTGTATCACCAGACTGGAAGCAAACTCTAAAGCAGAATTACTTTTGAGCGTTTGAAAGGAGGTAATCAGGCCCTGCTGTTTCCGCCGTTACCACAGATAGCTTGCTCGTATCTGCACCAACGCCTTGGTATTGAGTAAAGCCTTTCACTTGTTCGCTTTTTGGTAGCTCTACCGAGTAAGAAGCGATTTGTTCTGCGTTAGTCACCGTGCCGACGTAGACTTCGTTGTTGTAGGTAGGATTCACCAGCGGCAACTCTTCTGTCGCGCGTACACTCACGAATTGCTCTTGCTGGTGGTTATCAACCACGTTGCTGTCGAAGTGAACGTCTACGCCAGCGAAAATGTTCTTCACTTCACTGTTGTTGAACAGGCTCACACGGTGCGTTTGGTTGCCGTAGACAATGCCCCATTCCGTATCTACAAGGGTGTTGTTACGAATGGTGATGTTCTTTGGTGTCCATTGTTTGTTGAGCTCTTTGCCTTTCACTGCTTGGTCGAGCTTCTCGCCGTTTGCTACATCAATGATGCCGGTATTGATCACGATGCCGCCGCGCAGATCTGCATTGCCTTCAATCTTGCCATCACGACCGCGCGTGCCAGTGATGTAGTTGTTCTCAATCACGTGGTCTTCATCGTAAATACGCAAACCGCCAGTCAGCAGTTTTTCATTACCTAGAATCACGTTGTCTTTCACCACGTTCGCTTTACCGTGACGAAGAGAAATCAGAGAAGCACTTTCAAAGATAGTATTGCCAGAGATTTCATTGCCGCCTGACTTAATCGAAATCAGCTCGCGCTCACCATCCATATCGATCATCAGGTTGTTGGTGAACTTAGAGTTTGATGCCCATTGAGAAGATTTAGAGTCACCAATTCGAATCGCTTCCCAGCTGTTGCCGTTGTAGCGAATCGCTTCTTTGATGTCGAATTCATTGAACTGGTTTGGTTTTTGGTCCAAGAAAATGTTGTTAGCAATAAGGTGGTTATCTGGTGTGTCGTCTTTTTGTACGCCAATTAACGTGCCGCGCTTTTGCTTACCTTCAAAACGGTTATTGATCACCTTGCCATCTTTACCCCAAAGTGAAACCCACAAGTATTTCGGGTATTCCGAGCGACGTTCGTCCGGTTGGTATTCGTAAGCGTGGTTGAAGTAGTAGAACGTAGAGTTTTGCAAAGTGTTGTTGTTACCCATCATACGCACGCCGCCGAAACGTTCAGCAGGGCCGCCTTCGGTAAATACCAAACCGTCGACAGTGATGTTGTTACCTTCAAGGCGAAGCTGAGCCAAACCCGTTAGCCAAACGCTGCCAGGTTGCTCCGCCTTGATGGTAATGTCATTGGCTTTTACCGTGACGATATCAAGATCCGCGTATTTACCCGCAGGAATCGTAATTGCTGTACCGTCTACGGCATTCTCCATTTGTTGTTTCAATGCTTGCACAGCGTCTGCTGATTGCGCTTCAAGTGCGCTGCCATCCACTGTGTTTAAGCGATCCGTAGCAAGCAAGTAATCGCGAGTGATGTCATTCACCGCGGTTTCAACAACAGCGGGAGCCGCAGCTTCCGTCGTTTGAGAAGGTGAAGTGTTACAACCTACTAGGGTTAGGGCAGAAATGGACGCGGCAACCACGCCAGCAAGCATTGTTTTTTTCATAATGTATCTCTTTGTAGAAGCACAAAAAGCGGTTGAATACTCAACCGCTTGTTTCTCGTTATGAGTTCTCCGTTATTGGAGCCCCCTCAGAAGCGCGCTCTGCGTTGCCATCGACTGCTCTCATCAGCGCCACGCCGACGCCAAGAACAATCACACCACAGAACACGAAAATCATGCGTCCCCAGAATGGGTTAGGCAGTAAGAACATCGCCATCACACCCACACCAGACACCGCAATCAACGAACCCAACATTTGGCGTTGTTTGTTATCCAGTTTTTTCTGTTCCGTTGAGTCAGAAACCAACGGTGTTGCTAAGTTATTGAAGAAGCGGTCAACGTCTTGTTGGCGTTTCTCTTCAAGCGGTTTGTAGAACAGTGTCGACAGAGCAAAGAAGCCTGCGGTAAACACCAAGTGACCAATCAAACCAACCGCAACTTTTAGATCTGACCATTCACGACCTGTTAGAGGCTGAAGATCAAACCAGTTTTGAATCATTTCCGGTGTGATGACAAAACCAACCGTGTAAGACACGATGCCACCTACCACCAATGTGCCCCAGCCAGCCCAGTCCGGTGTTCTCTTGATGAAGAAGCCACAGAACGCAGGAATCGTCATTGGGAAACCAATCAACGCGCCAACGTACATCATGGTGTCGAACAGGCTCAGACCTTTTAGCGAGTTGATGAACAGAGCAATCAAGATGATCGCGATGCCGAAGAAGGTAGAGGTGATTTTCGATACGATCATCAGCTCTTTTTCTGTCGCGTTCGGGCGCAGAATCGGCAAGTAGAAGTTCATCACGAAGATGCCTGAGTTACGGTTCAAACCCGAGTCCATTGACGACATCGTCGCTGCAAACATCGCTGAAATCAGCAGACCAACCATGCCCGCTGGCATGTATTGCTCAACAAAATACAAGTAAGCAAAATCACCCGCTTTTGAGCCTGCTTCTGGGTAATGCGCTGATAGGTCAACACCTTGGCTTGCAATGAACCAAGAAGGGGTAAACCAAATCAATACGCCCACTGTCATAAGTACACACGCAAGCAGTGCAGCTTTCTTCGCGTTCTTAGAGTCTTTTGCCGCTAGGTAACGGTGACAGTTCAACATGTTGTTGTTGATAGAGAACTGCTTTAAGAAAATGAACACTGCCCAGATACCAAAAATACTGAGGTAGTTCAGGTTGTTACCCGTTACAAAAGTCCCGTTTTCTTGAACAGGGAAGTTCGCAATGATTTCTGCAATACCGCCGCCTTTTACTACCGCAACCACAGCACACGTCACTGTTACTGCCATGATGATGACCATCTGCATAAAGTCAGATGCGATAACCGCCCAAGAGCCGCCCGTTACGGACATCATCAGTACCACTAAACCCGTGATCCAAATGGTGGTTGTCATATCGAAGCCGAAAATGCCCGATGCGATGATCGCCAAACCATTCAACCAGATACCCGCAGAAATCACGCTGCTTGGCATGCCAGACCAAGTGAATACTTGCTCGTTAAAGCGACCAAAGCGCATGCGAATCGCATCAATCGGCGTGATAACGCGCAGCTGGCGGAATTTCGGTGCGAAGTACAGGTAGTTCATCAAGTAACCGAACGCATTCGCTAAGAAGATAGTCGCTACAGCGAAGCCATCGGTGTACGCTTTACCGGCCGCACCAGTAAATGTCCAAGCACTGAACTGGGTCATAAACGCCGTTGCGCCTACCATCCACCACAGCATGTTGCCGCCCCCGCGGAAGTAGTCACTGGTGGTGCTTGTAAATGTTCTAAACATCCAGCCTATCGCAATGAGGAATAGGAAATAGATGCCAACAATCAGGGTATTGAGTTCCATTTTTCGACCTTCTCATAGTCATTGATTTCTGCCGGATATATTATCCGTTCGATTATTTATTTGTACTACAATAATTCAATTGTGTGATGAGGTGATTAATACTGGAAATCTGCTTGACCCAGTACATTCTTCTGCTTCTATCTACACAAACTGATGGTTGTGAACTTAAAATATATTATTCAATAACTTATGGTGAGTTTTGTCAGTATGGAACCCCGTTAATCACATTCGCTTATCGTTTCAACAAGAAACTTTGGTTATACATTTCGCTTGTTTTGTATGATTATTTCTTTGTTAAATTCGCTGGTTATTTAATGTCTCAACCGCAACGGACTTAACAAAAAAGTAAACAAATAGACCTGAGTGATAAGGGAAGAATGAAGCGGCTGTGTACAACCGCTTCATAAGGTAGATTTAGCTTTCGGTTACTGCTTGTTGGGTTTGAGTACCGTTGTCGTCAACCGCTTTAACAAGTAGTAGACCAACGCCACCAACAATGGCACCACACAAGATGAAGACTAAGCGTCCCCACATTGGGTTTGGCAGTAGCGCCATCAGCATTACGCCTACACCAGCGACTGCGATAAGTTTGCCAAGCATTTGACGTTGCTTGTTATCAAGAATTTTCTGCTCTGTAGATTCAGCAACAAGTGGTGTTGATAGGTTGTCGAAGAACTTATCTACGTCTGCTTGACGTTTCTCATTTAGAGGCTTGTAGAACAGCGTTGATAGAACGAAGAAGCCACCCGTTAGCGTAATGTGGCCAACTAGACCAATCGCGACTTTAACGTCTGACCATTCACGGCCAGTAAGCTGCTCAAGACCGAATGCTGAAGAAACCATGTCAGCAGTGACAACGAAACCAACAACGTAAGAGACAAGACCACCGACAATCAGCGTGCCCCAACCAGCCCAGTCTGGCGTTTTCTTAATAAAGAAGCCTAGGAATGCAGGGATGGTCATTGGGAAGCCGATCAAGGCACCAACGTACATCATGGTGTCGAACAGGCTCAGGCCTTTTAGTGAGTTGATAAACTGCGCAACCAGGATGATGGCAATACCAAAAACCGTTGAGGTAATTTTCGATACCGTTACCAGCTCTTTCTCTGATGCTTGGCCACGGCGAATCACTGGTTCGTAGAAGTTTTTAACGAAGATACCAGAGTTGCGGTTTAGACCTGAGTCCATTGAAGACATGGTCGCGGCAAACATTGCTGCTACGAGAAGGCCAACCATACCCGCAGGCATGTACTCTTGCACGAAGTAAAGGTAAGCGAAGTCGCCTGCTTTGCTGCCTGCATCTGGGTAAGCGGCTGATAGGTCAACGCCTTGACCCGCAATGTACCAAGAAGGCATGAACCAAATGAATACACCGCCTAGCATTAGAACACACGCTAGCAATGCCGCTTTCTTCGCGTTTTTCGAGTCTTTTGCTGCAAGGTAGCGGTAAGAGTTCAACATGTTGTTGGTAATAGAGAACTGCTTAACAAAGATGAAGAACGCCCAAATGCTAAAAATGCTTAGGTAGTTCAGGTTGTTACCAGAGACGAAAGAACCGCCTTCTGCAACAGGGAAGTTACTGATGACTTCAGTAATGCCGCCGCCTTGAACGATCGCAACAACTGCACAAGTTACCGTTACCGCCATGATGATCACCATCTGCATGAAGTCAGACGCGATAACTGCCCAGGAGCCACCCGTCACTGACATCATCAGTACCACCAAACCGGTAATCCAGATGGTTGCTGTCATATCAAAGCCGAAAATACCAGAAGCGATGATCGCCAGTGCATTCAACCAAACACCAGCAGATACCACACTGTTTGGCATGGAAGACCAAGTAAAGACTTGTTCGTTCGTGGTGCCGAAACGCATACGAATCGCTTCAATTACCGTTACTACACGTAGCTGGCGGAACTTTGGTGCGAAATACGCAAAGTTCATGAAGTAACCGAATGCGTTTGCTAGGAAGATAACCGCAACCGCGAAACCATCGTTATAAGCTTTACCAGCAGCACCAGTAAACGTCCATGCAGAGAACTGCGTCATGAAGGCCGTTGCACCAACCATCCACCAAAGCATGTTGCCGCCGCCTCGGAAATAGTCACTAGTCGTATTGGTAAACGTTCTGAACATCCAACCTATTGCAATTAAGAATAGAAAGTAGATGCCTACAATAAGGGTATTGAGTTCCATCTTTAGACCTTTTGATCGTTATTTAATGTCTTGAGGCAATACTAACTATCAGTTTGCTTATTTGTAGTACAATAACTCAAAAGCGTGACGAATGATCCGGAATGGGTCATTTCAATAATCATACAAGTGATCATGATCGGATATTGACATTGCACTCAAAAGGGGAAGGGTGCACCAACTCAATATCACGACAAGTTATCAATGCCTTTGGCGTGCACTCGATTGGTTCAATAGCGTTTATAGCCTTAGTTAATAAGGGTTATAACGGCGTAAGAAGGTGTGAAGTATTGTCAGATTTGTATGACTATTGCAGATAAAAAAACGCCCACGACATGCCTGTAATGCGTGGGCGAAAAACGGTATTGATACCGTCTGAGCCAAGGGCTCTGTTGGATTGCAATAGAACAGTGAAACGAGGTTCTGGATGTAGCTGAAAGATACTCGAGGGGTATATCTCTCATCGCTGCTAAGCACGTTACGCTGTAAGATCTTCGACAATCATTGCAAAGTTCAACAAAGCTAGGCTCTGTAAAGTGTTGTTATGATATGGGAGCAACTATACCAATCGACACAAGTCATCATCCTCGTCTGATCGATCTCGGCGCTTTACTTATGCCGATTGGTATTAAACATTTCCCACTTAAGTAACTACTCCTAAAAACTCAATTAGTCATAACCAATTAAGCGTTTTCCTTGGCTTGCTACCTATTGATAGCGAAACCAGGCTGTTGATTTGTCTCTATAAGTGTCTGTTACAAAAGATAAACCGCTACAGCCATTTAAGTCCAATGAGAACCACAACCGTTGGAAGTAACAACAAGCTGCTTAGAACCATCAAGACTTGAGCAACAGCGAGTAGGGATGACAAAACAGTATTCTTCAATGTTGAAAGTTTCACTGGTCGCATCCATCTTGTTCGCTGTACCTTGCTTCTATTTACTATTTCTTCTACTTACTTATTTCTTCTACTTACTTATTTCTTCTATCCACTTATGCCTCAGCCTGACATAAGTGACCTCTGCTTATATAGTCGCGGCCTTTCTCATTTCGTCTCTATAACCAAGCGATGCTTAACCTGTTATTGGACTCTATGTAGAAAAGGGCAGAACGAAAAAGAGCGCGTCAATAACAATTTGATGTTCTGTGTCTCAAAAACTTGAAATGATTATATTGTATGACAAATAAAAATGAACTCATTTGGTGCCAAAATATGCGGTAGAGCACATTTTTAGCCTAAATATTAAGACAATTAATGAGCCGTAAATATCGGTAATATATTTAATATCAATAAGTTAATGTAAGCTTTGGTGGTTGTAACAAAGTTTGATAGCGTGGATAAATCATACAATTAGATCTAATTCACAGAACGCTAAACATCGGCTAGGTACTATATTTGTAGTATTTTAACTCAAGATATAAGGCCGATAATAATGAAACCCCTACGACCTCTACATCTAGCAACCTGCCTCAGCGCCATTCTTTTCAGTGCTAACACTCTTGCTGCAGACTTTGTGTTCCTTGATGAAGCAACGCTTGAACAAAACCGCGCTGTTTTACAGTCAGATAAAGCGAGCGATTCAATGAAAGACGCGTACGACCGTCTTATTGAAGAAGCAGAACTGGCGATGAAAGATGGCCCGTTCACGGTAACAGCGAAAGGTATGACGCCACCAAGCGGTAGCAAAAACGATTACATGAGCATCAGCCCGTACTGGTGGCCAGATGAATCGAAAGAAGATGGTCTTCCTTGGGTTCGTCACGATGGCAAAACTAACCCAGCCTCCAAAACAGCTGAAACAGACTCTAAACGTATTGGTCACTTCACTCGTTCTGTTCGCGCATTGGCATTGGCTTATTACTTCAGCCAAGACGAGAAATACGCAAAACAAGGTATCGAATACGTTCGTACTTGGTTCATGAATGATGAAACTAAGATGAACCCGAACGTGAATTACGGTCAGGGTGTACCTGGTCGTGCAGAAGGTCGTCGCGGCGGCATTATTGATACGCGTACTCTGGCCGATCGCATGCTGGATTCGATCGCCATCCTTTCGCTTTCTCCTGCTTGGACGGATAAAGACGAACAGCAAATCACGCAGTGGTACGGCGAATACTTAGATTGGTTGATTGTTGACGATCTATCAGGTGGCCCGAAAGGCGAAGCTGCTGCGGCAAACAACCACGGCACTTGGTATGACTTCCAAGTCGCCAGTATTGCTTACTTCTTAGGTAATGAGCCTCTCGCAAAACAGATGGTTCAAAAAGGCAAGATGCGCGTAGACACTCAGTTCGAAAAAGACGGCTCTCAGCCTCATGAAATCGAACGTACTCGTGCATACCACTACCACTACTTCAGTTTAGATCCATTGGTCGGCATCGCTCAAATCGGCGACAAAGTGGGCATCGACCTATGGCACTACCAAAACAAGAAAGGTGGCTCATTAGCGCAAGGTATTCAGCTAATGGCGACTTATCAAGATCCTGCGTCTGACTGGCCATACACCGCGAAAGACAATCCACGCCGCGTAGAGCGCATGACACCGATTTACCTAAAAGCAGGTGTGGCGATGGAGAAACCTGAGTGGGTGAAACTGGCAACCGAAACTGACTTTAGCCGCTTCACAGTGAAGAAGAACTTGGCAGAAGTTTGGGCTCAGCGCGATATCGAATTGCTTTACCCAAAACAATAAAACCCTAAAAAGGGCGGCGTGTATGCGCGTCGTCACTTTGAAATACAATTTATTTACAGTGGAACACTACTATGACTTCTAAAAAACAAATTGCTTTAGCGATCGCGACAACCCTTTTTGCAGGTAGCATTTCAGCCGCGTCACTAGACTTCCGTGAAGAATACAAACACGATTCAGAGCAGTGGGCAGGTCGTATCAAAATTGGTGGCAGCACAGGTAACCATTACTACGGCGTAGAGATGAAGCACACTGGTAACTTAAGCGAGCTTCAGCGTGGTGATAGCGAATTCGAATACGGCTACCACTTCAAATTTGATAACAACTGGCGTGTAACCACATCGATGCCAATTACCTTTGGTGACGAAGCCGTAACGTACAAACCTCAGGTTCGTGTTCAATACAAATTTGATTCTGGTATCACAACCAAGCTTCGCTACCGTCACGAGTTCCGCAACTACGCATCTGGTAAAACATCAACAGGTCTAGACGGCAAACAACACGATTCACTGAACGCGAGTAAAATCACGGGTAACATCGATTACAACTGGAACGCTTGGCAATTTGGTTTTGAAGCAAACTACAAAGAAGATTTCTTCAGCGATGAGTGGAAGCTAGGTAACCGCGATGGTAAGTACGAATGGGACTACAACTTTAAACTTGGCTACAAAGAGAAAGGTTGGGATTGGCGTCCATACGTAGAATTCGGTAACGTTCAATGTAACAGCTCTTGTGATGACAGCTCATCACGTCAGCTACGTAGCCGTGTTGGTGTGACGTACAGCTTCTAATCCAAGCCACAAATAAATTAAGATTCTTTCCAATAGCCCGCCCCCGAAGCGGGCTATTTTTGTATGGTTTTTCCAAGATTTCAGTACAAGAGCATATCAACATGAACCTAAAAACGTCCGCATGATCGATGTTTAGTCCACTTCGGTTGGTAACTTTTCTTATTTACTGCGTTTCTTGAACGGTTTGGGGTTGTCGTTTGTTACCCAACAAACGCTGCCAATTGAGGGGCATCATCGGCAGCACAATCAGGATGATCCCGAGCGCGGTAAACAAGTCAGGTATTTCATCAAACCACATCACGCCGAACAATGTCACAAATGCCAGTCCAGAATATTCAGCCAGTGCAATCTGGCTCGCAGGTGCACGCTTAAACGCTTTGACCACCAAGGCGTGGTAAGCAAGTACAAACAAGTTAATCGCCACAATCCACATCAGGTGTTGCCAAGTAATGGCTTGCCATTGAGGGTAGGCGAGCAATAAAGCTACTGGTAATGTCATTAACGTTGTCCAAAATAAGGTGCACACCAAAGGCTGCTCTTGTGGCATACGACGAATAAGGATGTTGCCCACACCGATAGCAAGCGCACTGCCGAGCGCAATGATTGCAGCCCAATGGAAATGTTCGGGACGAAGCACAATTAAGACGCCACCAAAACCAATCAAAGTACCGAAAATCTTACCCTTAGAAGGTTTTTCTTTAAGGAAGATAACCGAGAGCGGCAGCACCAATAGTGGACCGACATAGAAAATCGCATTCGCTGTCGCCAATGGCAGATGGGTGATTGCTACCATAGCGCTGGCACTGCCTATCAAAATCAATTGCGCACGCCAGAAGGTGATCCAATCGCATCCCATTTGACGTTCTCGTTTATCCAAACGAAGCCAAAGAGGTAACAGCAACACCAGACTGATTAATTGGCGAATAAAGACGTATTGAAAAGTGGGCACTTCGCCATTAAGCATTTTGAGGGACACGTCGGAAAGAGACGCGACCAAGTTCGCCGCCACCAAAAGGAAGATGGCGCTAGAGACATCAGATTTTTTCATATTGGAATGGTTAGAGAGTTAGAGACTCAATCGATAAAGGGTACCGATGGTGGTTTTTCCTTGAGGAGTAATGCGAGTTTTTTGTGCCAACAACAGCTCTGCCGTCGCGACCGCATCCGCTAACGCATTGTGTCCGTTGTACTCAGGCAGCCCATAGCGAGCGCGAGTACCTGAGAGAGTGACATCAATTTCGTCACGAGGATTAATCGCTTTCTGTAGATGCTTTTCAATGCACATGGTGTCGAGCCAAACCAACGGTGGTTCACTGAGTTTAAACACCCGCTGTAGATACTGATTGATGAACTGGGTTTCGACCACACAAGCGTGAGCGACCAAGATCTTGCCTTTGGCAGCATGGAAAAATGCACGCATGGCATCATGGATTGAAACGCCTTCGGACAGCATTTGCGGCGTAATATGGTTGATCACCGCGGTTTCTGGTTTGATTTGCGAATCACTATTGATGTACATGTGTTGGCTGGTGGCCAGATCCACTTTGCCATTCGCAATGTCTACCCAACCGATCGACAAAATCAAATCTTCTTCGCTGTCTAAGCCGGTTGTCTCCAAATCCAGCACAATGTAATTGGCGTCTTGTGCAAATTGTGCCGCTTCCAGACGTGGTGTTTGAACCAGCGCTTTGATGTGCTCTGGCATGGTTGTCTGTTTCACGTATTGCTCGCGCTTTCGATTCAGACGCGAGCAAGGATGAAAGTGTTCTAGGATTCGCTTCATTAACGGCTCCCAAAGCGCACTTTCGCCGCTTCCTGCAAATCAGCAATAATGCGGAAGGCGTCTTTCAGGTGCTGGCGTTCAAAGCTACCGAACGTATTTGGATCGATGTGGTTATTTGGCTCTTCACCGCGTTTCAGTGCTTCTAACTGATGACCAAAACGGAACGACAAGATGAACTGGTAGGCGTTAAGGATGTTCTTGTAAGCATCTTCACTCAATACGCCCGCTTCATTCGCGGCCTTGAAACGCTCGTCGGTTGCCGTTAAATCACACTCAACCGCCAAACCATAAATACGCGCCAAATCAATGATCAGATTGATGGCGTACTTCTTCACATCGAGCGTCTTCTTGTTCTCACCCGACTTCTCCAAAACCAAACTGTTGAAGATGCCCAAGGGTGGGTTGGTGTTCACCGCATCGTTCACAAGCATGGAGAGGAACTCACGATTGCTGCGAATGTTGGTATGCAGTTCATCTCGCAAGATGCTCTCATAATCTTTATTGCCGTAAAGGGTACGAATTTCCAAGAACACGCTGATGTTTAGCAAGCGCTCGTATTCTGGGTTGGCAACCCATTTTTTGTAGTACTTCTTCCAGACGCTCAGAGGTTGGCACCACTTTGGCGTTGCGGCCATAAATTTGCCTGGACACAAAGGGTAATCACAGCTTGCAAGGCCGTTACTGACGATCATAGCAAGATGCTTGAAGTAAATTCGGTCGTTCTCTGTCGCGTGGTCAGCAAGGACGATCGCGCTGTCTTGATCCGACAACATGTGGACTTCGTTACGAGCGTGAGAGCCTGCCACGATCCATGAGAACTTACATGGCGGTGGACCAAGTTTATCAATCGCGATTTGAATCAAGCGACGCGTGTAGGCATCCATGATCATCGTCATCACTTTACCGATGACTTCCGGTGAAACGTGCCCATCAACTAGCGCTTCAAAGATCGCTTGGCGCTCTGGGGTAAAGCTCGACAGGGATTTCACGCTGCCTGCGTATTTGATTTTCTCGATCAAGAAGATGGCTTGCACACGGTGGTTTTGCACAAGGTGTGTCGTAGTAAGCACGCCGACGACCTTGTTGTTTTCTACTAATGGCAGGTTGCGAATATTGTGCTGCATCATCATCGATGCGGCATGCAGGACGAGATCATCCGGTTTGATGGTTTGCGGATCGTGCGTCATCACTTCAGAAATAGGGCGGTCAGTACTTACCCCTTGTGCGATAACACGCTTGGTCATATCGCGGTCGGTAATCAAGCCTACGATTTTGTCGTTCTCGTAAACCACGGCGCATGGCGAGCATTTGGTCAACATCTCGTTTGCAACGGTTTGAATCGACTGGTCGGCAGTCACCACAGCAACGCGACCGCTGGCAACTTCGCCAACGCGGCGAATGAACAAGCCTTTCTCTTTGTTTGACCACACCACATCCAGAGCAGATTTCAAACGAACTTGCGCTTGAGAAGCAAAGTGCTCTGCACATTCAGGGTGGGCTTCGAACAGTTTTTTAAGCGCCGAGTTGGGAATCACGTAAACCAGTGAGTTCTCAATCGCGATGGCACGGTAGCCCTTCGTGCTGTCGATTTGGCTGCCAAGAAAGGTGAAGCCAAAGATGTCTTCTGGCCCCAGTTTCGCACGTAGCACACCATCGGACTTTCTTTGCTCCATAGAGCCAGTACGTATGATGTAGAGTGACTTTTCTTGGCCTGTCGCGCATTGGTCAATGACTTCACCTTTGCCAAGGTAGGTAATCTGCACGTGCGATGCGAGTTCACGCAAGGCGGGTTTTGGGATCTTGTCGAATGGGTCGATTTGCCCAATAAATTGCAGGATGTTTGGCAGCAAAGATTCAGTCATAACACAGCACTTTAATAAATTTAATTTGTATTATTATATATCTAAATTTAATCAAAGTATCACTGAATAAGAAGTTTTTTGTGAGGATAGAGAGGATTCTGGCTGAAGTAAGAGGGGAGTAGATACAAAAAAGCACGCGAAGGACGCGTGCTTTCAATGGTTTGTCGCTGAACTTATTTTACTGGCGCTAAGCGGTGCTTAGAGTCTAATAAGTGATTCGCTGATGCTTGGCGCGCTTTGTCTGCGTTACCTGCCATGATTGCATCGTAAATCTGACGGTGTTCTTTGATACAAGTACTGCCTTCTTCCGAAGAGTGCGCAATAAAGTTAACGAACATCGTCGTTAGGATATTGCCGAACGGTAGGTAGAAGTCGTTACCTGTTGCATTGAAGATCAGGCTGTGGAAGCGTGTATCCACTTCCATCCATTTTTCGTGATCAAACTCTTCCGCTTCTGCAACGTCGACCATCTGTTGGAAAGTTTCAGATAATTCAATACGTTGTTCCGCAGTCGCGTGGATAGCAGCAAGTGCACATGCCTCTGGCTCGATCGCACGGCGTAAACCAAGGAATTGACCACAGAACTGATCAGTATCAGCAAGACCGTCCATCCATTCAATCAGTTGAGGATCTAAGAAGTTCCAGTAAGCGCGGTTGATGACGCGAGTACCAACTTTAGGACGCGACTCAAGTAGACCTTTCGACGTTAGCAATTTCACTGCTTCACGTAGTGCAGTGCGGCTGATGCCAAATTGCTCACAAAGAACCATTTCGCCAGGTAGGATAGAGCCCTGAGGAAGCTTACCAGACAAAATACCACGTGCGATTTCACGCGCTACTTGCACATGAAGGCTTCGCTTAGAGCCTGAGATAGAATGAAATTCGCCAGACATAATCTTCACTTAATTGCTAAATATGTATTATTTAAGCCGTACTATAGCACTCTTGCACCCACCCACCAAGCAGATGTGAACGTAATATAAGAAGGTTCACATAACGCGTGTTTTCACCAGACACAATCAATGATTGCGTTGACTTGACCGCTTCTTCAATATCGTTTTTATCGCTATCAGGTTGTTAAAATATTCATACAAATAATAGCTGTAAAATACTACTTGTTGTGACCCAAACCACAAATGTAGCGCAAACCTGACGAATTTTGCCGGATCTCGCTCAATTGGGCGCAAATACGCTTGCGACCGAAAGATCTTATTGTATGATTTATTTCGAAAGCACGAATAACTAACATAGGTAAACCGTCATGTTTAACGATTTGAAAGGTAAGCGCGTACTTATCACTGGTTCTACGTCAGGTATGGGCCTAGCGGCGGCACGCGTGTTCGCAAAATACGGCGCTAAAATCGGCATTAACAGTCATCAAACCGGTCCTGACGCAGATGCTGCAGTGACTGAGCTAACCGCACTTGGTGGCGATGTTAAGTTTTTCCAAGCGAACCTTATGGTGACCGCAGATTGCGAAAAACTGGTTAAGGAATTTACCGATCATTTCGGTGGCATGGACGTGCTAATCAACAACGCTGGTGGTCTTGGCGGTCGTGAAAACCTAGAAAACATCGATGATGAGTTCTACAACCGCGTGATGGATCTGAACGCTCGTTCTGCGTTGATGACAACCAAATATTCAATCCCGCATTTACGTGCGTCGGCAGCGGAGTCTGGTGAGACTGCATGTGTGATCAGCACTGGCTCTATCGCAGCTCGTGAAGGTGGCGGTGTTGGTGCTGGTATCTACGCAGCATCAAAAGCGTGGTTACACGACATTCACCGTAACTGGGTGAAAGAGTTCACTAAAGACAATATCCGTTTCAACATCGTTTCTCCAGGCACTATCGACACCGCATTTCACGATGGTAAATCTGACGAGTTGAAAGCAGCAATTGCAAGCGGTATCCCTATGGGTCGCTTCGGCCGAATCGAAGAAGTGGCACCAACGTTTGCTTTCTTCGCTTCACACGCATGTTCTGGTTACATCACTGGCCAAGTGCTGGATGTAAACGGCGGACAAATGGCGCCATAAGCGCTGACCTATTTCGTTTCAGACGAATACACTGACCTCAAAAAGCCAGCTTCGTCTGGCTTTTTTTGATCATTTATCAAGTGCTACGGCACTGGAAGCATAATTATAAGGAGCGTCAAATGGCAAAGTTTTCTCTTGTGGAGGATTCACACCGCAAGATCCATGTGCAAGTTGCCAGACAAATCGCCCGCAAAATACTGTCAGGTGAGCTAAACCAAAATGAAAAGCTACCCAATGAGATGGATCTCTGTGACGCGTTTGGCGTGAGTCGCACAGCATTACGCGAGTCAACCAAACTGCTCTCAGCAAAAGGGTTAATTGAGTCAAAGCCGAAGGTGGGAACGACCATTCGTGCGCGCAACCATTGGCATTTTCTCGACCCTCAACTCTTGGAATGGATTCAAGATTTAGAAGATACCGAGCCGTTTCTGGCTCAGTTTTTGGGGTTGCGTAAAGCGATTGAACCAGAGGCTTGTGCCTTAGCGGCGAATAACGCAACGGCAGAGCAACGCAAAGAATTGTCGGTCATTTTTCAGCGTATGACCATGGCGGCCAATCGTTTCGATTATGACGATTGGACGGTCAACGACCACCTGTTCCACCAGACAATATTCCTTGCAACAGGCAATCAATTCTACATTCCGTTTAGCAATATCTTGTCGACCATCTTCAAGCAGTTTATCGATCATTCAGCTGAAGGCGGTCGATTCTGTATTGAAGAGCATCGCGCGATTTACGATGCCATTATGGCGGGGAATGGAGACCAAGCTCGCATCGCGTCGCATACATTGCTTAACGACGAAAACCAAAAACTGGCTCAGGTCGTCAACGGTTGATGAATCAACGTGTATTTGGCTTTGCTCTAACGGTGAAAGAATAGGGCAAGGCCAACGTTTAGCGGCAACGGCTTACTTGCTAGTTGCGCTTGTGACAACTCCGAAAGGTCTACCATGTCTTCCCAACCCTATATAAGAAAAAATCTCTCCCTTGCTTGGCCGTTGGCCTTGAACGCATTATTAATGCAGTCGATGTTAATGATCGACACCTTCCTTGTCTCACCACTCGGTGAAGTTTCCCTTGCTGCCATGGGTATTGCTACCACAATCGTCTCCTTTGTTTTAGGTATCCAAATGGCGTTGGCGAACGGCTCACAGTTGGTACTCAGTCGTGCAGTTGGATCTGGGCAACACCTGTCGCTGAACAAAGGTTTCTGGGCGGGCTTAATTATCAACGTTTTGGTCGCGGTTGTGTTTTGGACACTGATTACCGCCTTCGACAAAGCGTTGATCAGTAAGTTGACCGACAACGTTGCCCTTTATGCTGAAACCGAACGTTACCTTGCTGTCGCCAAGTTCATCATCATCTTCAACGCGATTACTCAAGTTATGATCGCCTTGTTTAATGCTCTTGGCCGAACCAAAGTGCCGTTCAAAGGTTACTTGATTGAGCTGCCAATCAACATGGCAATGTCGTACGTGTTGATTCATGGCTTTGCTGGTTTTGAGGGTATTGGTGTGCAAGGCGCGGCAGCAGGCAGCTTAATCGCCATCACCATTAGATTGCTGTACTTAACGCTTTGTATTCGATGGGATAATTCCATCGTCTTGTCGATTAAGAACCTAGATGCGTCACTGAAGGCCAACACGCTAAATCACTTTAAAGAGATTTTCCCCGTTGCAGCAAACGTGACTATGTTGCAAACCGGCGCGACTATCTACATGTTGTTGTACTCACAGCTGACATTGAACGCGTACGTAGCGATGACCATCGTGATGCCTTGGATCAAAGCAGGGACTCAGTTCATCACGGCTTGGGCACACTCGTCGGCGATCACGATCAGTCAAGCGATTGGTTCACGACAAATGGATGAACTGCGTAAGAATGTTGATATCAGCATCGACATGGCTGTGATGATCTCGTTTGTCTCTGCGGCGTTCTTCTTAGCCTTGAGTTTTGTTCTACCGGATTTATACCCAGACCTAGATCCAAGCACCTACGTTGCCCTCGCTTCTATAGCGCCGTTATACGTCTTTCTGCCGATTGTTCGTGGCTATAACACGGTACACGGCCACGTGTTACGTGCGTTGGGCAAGACCACAGAAGTCTTCAAGATCAACTTCACGGGTCAGTGGATTGTGTCCATCCCATTGTGTGCATTAATCATTCTGCATTGGGATCTCTCTTTCTTCTGGGCATTTGCCGTTATGCCATTTGAAGAAATAGTGAAAGCACTGCCATTTAGGCACTTGGCGCGTAAATCACTCAACGAGTTTGATCTGAAGAAAGCTGAGAAGCTTATGTATGACTGACTGTTTAGGTAAAGCTAAAAGAAATCTCTATCAATCATGCTGGGGCGGTAGGTTACTTGAAAGGCGTGTTCGGCTTAAACCTGTTCTGAAATCGGGTCTGAAAATTACGACCAAAAAATAATTCAAAAAAGTGTGCATCCTTTTGCGACCTCAAACGTGTTAGAGGTAAATCGTTTAGAGGGTGCCACTATGTTGGACATTTTTACCCATTTTGCCGACTGGCTGACGTATTCCATTTTCAATTTGGAAGCCAGCACTTCAATGGCAAAAGGTGTTCATTTCTTTATTGAAGACACAAGTAAGATCCTAGTCTTACTGGTTGTGTTGATTTACGTTATCTCCGTACTGAGAGCTAGCCTTAGTGTGGACAAAGTTCGCCAAAATCTGCAAGGCAAGCACCGTGGTGTGGGGTACTTTCTTGGTTCTCTGTTTGGTGCGATTACCCCGTTTTGCTCGTGCAGTTCTATTCCTCTGTTTATGGGTTTTGTCTCCGCGCGCCTTCCTATTGGTGTGACCATCGCATTTCTTATTACCTCGCCTCTGATCAACGAGGTGGTGGTCATCATGCTTGGCAGTGTCCTTGGTCTGAAATTCACCATCATGTACGTCGTCATTGGTATGTTGCTGGGCATTTTTTCAGGCTTTGTTCTAGATGCTTTTAAAGCTCACCGTTGGTTACAACCATTCCTCGCCGAGGCGTATCAAAAAGCCAATGAGCTAGATGCGCTGCCTCAAACGGCGATTGAGTCTCCGGTAATGACGTTGAAACAACGCCACGAATTTGCCGTGAACGAAACCAGTACCATCTTCAAGCGCATTTGGATTTGGGTCTTTGTTGGGGTGGGTATCGGTGCGTTTATTCATGGTTTTGTTCCGGCTGATTGGTTCGAGCAAAACCTCGCACATGGACAATGGTGGACGGTGCCACTTGCCACGCTCAGCGCTATTCCAATTTACACCAACGCTACGGGCATCGTGCCAATCATGGCGTCGTTGATAGACAAAGGCATGCCACTGGGAACCACACTTGCGTTTTGCATGGGAGCGGTCGCCGTGAGCTTGCCAGAGTTCATGATGCTCAAACAAGTCATGCAATACCGATTACTTGGTGTCATCGCGGGTTACTTGCTGGTGGCAATTTCCATCACGGGTTGGTTGTTTAACTTCTTCTATTAATCACAACAGAGCAAGTGCTCACAGGAGTCTGATATGAAAAGCATTCAAGTTTATGGTTCAGGTTGTAAGAACTGCATCGTCACCGCAGAACGTTTTGCCGAGGTTGCACAAGAGCTAGGGCAGCAAGTCAGCATTGAAAAAGTCACCAGTTTAGAAGCCATCATGAAAGCGGGCATTATGAGCACACCGGGTGTCGCGATTAATGGCGAGTTGAAACACACAGGTTCGGTGCCATCTGTTGATCTGGTTCGCGATTTGCTCAAAGAAGATGTTGTAGCGTAAAGGCAAGGAAAGCGCGTCGCGCGTGCGGATTGTTTGAATGAGCACGCGCGACGACCAATCGAGATTCAAGAATGAAATGTTTGATGAATGCGTGGAACCATGCAGAACCGAGCCTTTATGGTTGGCTACTAAAGCAAACCCAAAATCCGCATGAAGCGGAAGACATCATGCAAGAAGTGTTTCTGAAAGCCATGGAGAACAGCGAGCGTTTCTGTACATTGCATGACGGCAAATCATGGTTGTTTAAGATGACCAGAAACCACTTCGTTGACCAACTAAGACGGAAAATCCAATCGGTAGAAATCGAAGAGTTTGTCACGCCAACAGAAATTTCTCCCGCAATGGTTCAACTTCAACGCTGTCTTCCCAAGGTATTGGTGAAACTTACCGAGCAAGAACGTGATGTGATAGAGCAATGTGACCTCAACGGCATGGCACAAAAAGCTTACGCAGAAAAACACCAGCTCAGCCTGCCAGCTGTGAAGGCGCGTTTACGCCGAGCCCGAATAGAGCTCAAAAGCATTTTAGTGAGCGAGTGCAAAGTGACCCAAGACCAAACGGGCGTCTGCTGCTTTAAGTCTTTTCAAGCTGAACCTTAAATCTTTCTGACAGTAACGTTTCTGATTTAAATTTATTGATAATAATTCTCATTACGCTATGTTTGTGGTCTTAAATACACTCATTGTTGCGGAGACCAACATGGAACACTCGGATATTACTCAACTGCTTATTCCAAAGAGTGATTGGGCATCGCCTGATCTTTTTCTTTATGAAGGGGAAGACAAACTTCGTCTGAGCTTAGAAGGCGCAATTCAATACAGTGGATTGAACAGCATTGGTGGCGTAGTTCTGGGCTTTAGAATGATCCAATACGCGGTGCAACTGGCGGCGGGTGATCAGTCTTTGCAACGAGATGGCATCAGTATTTATACCGCGTTCCCTGGGCGAGGTGCTCAAGATGCTTTTGAATACACATGCCGCGCGCTACGTGATAAACGTTATTGCTGCGATACCACATTGCACCACCCAGCAGCGCAAACTGGGCAACGTGGTCAGTTTCTATTTACGATTCGTTTGAATGAACAATCTATGGTGATGACACCTGCAAACGGACTACCAAGAAAAAGCTACTTTGAAGCCGACCGACATTCACAAGACAGCCGAGAAGCGGCATTGAAATGGCGAGATGAGAAGATCAACTTCGCTAACACGCTCTTGAGCTTGCCTCCGGAAGAGTGCTTGCGAGTGTTGTAACCCTTGAGTTGCACCAAAGAATGAATAACAAAAGGTCGCTCGCTTACAATTGAGCGACCTTCTTGTATCAAGCATTCGCTGAAACCAGATTCCTAGTCGCGCCTAGGCTTGCTGGAATGACCCAGTTTAAGCTTTGAGTTAGTGGAAGCCGTATTTGTTGCCTACGACTACGAACTCAAACATCGTCATTCTGAAAAACGAGGGATGAGTGTAATTCAGAATCTACTCACCAAGTGCTGTTGAATCTTAGTGCTCTCGCAAATCCACAGCTTATTGGAACCAGATTCCTAGTCGCGCTTAGGCTTGCTGGAATGACCCCGTTTAAGTTTTGAGTTAGTAGGAGCTGTAATTGTTGCCTACGATCACGAACCCAAACATTGTCATTCCCTAGAGCGAAGAATGAGCGAGTAGGGAATCTCTCACTTCCAATTGCGCAGACAAACGAGCCGTTAGCCAGCAAAAAACTCCCGACGAAAATCCGCTACCTCTTGCTCGTAATAACGCTGCCATTCCGAGTCCGATAAACTTGCGTGGCTAGTGGCTCTTTGCGTTGCTAGTTTGGATTCAAGCTGCTGCAACTCACTCTGATAATCGCGCACTTGCTGCTTTTGCTTGGCGACTTGTCGTTCGCGAGCGTGTATATCTTCACTCTCTTGTTCTGAAAGGTAAGTTTGTTGAAGCTCCTCAATCAAAGCCTCGCGCTCTGTTTGGCTCACGTTATTCGGAATTAACCCCACCGCACGCTCGTACTTTGCCTGCTCGCTGGCTAATCCCAACGTTTCCTCATTGCCTTGCCACTCTTGAACTAAATCCTTAAAGGCTTGCACGTAGTCTTGAGCCGGAATCGAATTCAACTGCTCTGCCTGCAAACTAAAATCGTAAAGGGCAAATTCATCAGCAAAAATGACTTCGGCCAGCTCACCCCATATCTTTTTTGCTTCCGCTTTGAGAAGGGCAACACGAGAGGCGAGCGGTTGCTGCTCATCAAACAACAAATCACCCACACTTTGCTGCCACAAACTATTGAGCTGATGGTAGTTCGCTAATAAAGCAAAGCGCTCACTCGACATATAACTTTCCAGTTCGGCCAGCTTAGATTCGCAGTTATGGTCAGACATACACGTGTGCCAGAAGGTCTCTATCTCGGCTTTTAATGCACGACCTCTGGCGTCATTCAAACGTCCAGCAATGGCTTTAATTGGAGAAGGGGTATCTTTGGCTTTCGGGACAATTTTTTTACTGGCAGTTTGATTTACTGATGAAGAAGAATGACCACTGGTATCTTGCTCAGCATGCCCTTCAATAACAGAAGAAAACGGAAACAAGCTTTCACGCTTATCACCCGCCATTGAGAACCAAATCGTGCCCGCCACAACGGCGGACACAGTAACTAACGCAATACGCTTCATGGTTTGATCACAGCGCTAACAGGGAAGTGATCCGACAGATTGTAATGCTTCCACAAACTCTCCGCTGTTGAGCGTGGAATGTCGACACGGTTATCGTTAAACGACTTCACGCCATATTCATTACTCACCACCACGTAGTCAAGGTACTCCACATTCTCGCCACCAGATAAAGCCTCTCCGGCAAAGTTGTTAATGCGAGGATCGAAGGTCGAAGCGGTATAACCTGAGTACTGCGGTTCTATCGCACTTAAATTCGCAATCATCTGCTGGTAGTCACCAGGGAACTTCAACTTGTTCACGTTAAAGTCGCCGCTGTAAACCACTGTCTCGTTGGTCGGGATATTCAGAGATTGAGCCATTGTGCGGATCTGCTTGAATTGGCGCTGACGATATTCGCGCGCCGTATCCGTATCAAAAGACGCAGTATGAGTCGCGAACACATGGTAAGCCTGACCGCCTTTGATGATCTTCGCATAATTCACGCCCTTATCGGCAAAACAATCCGTGCCCGAGCAATCTGGGAAGACGTATTGAGCCTGATTGACGATAGGGTAGCGACTCACAATGAGCACGCCACCGTCGTAAATATTGAAGCCTTCTTTATCCAGCATTTTAGTCTGGTATGGATATTCTTTTGCAAGCTCACGCAAGAACGCATCACGTCCGCTGGCAAATACCTCTTGCAGTGCCAGCACATCGTAACCTTTGACGTAATCAGGAATGAGCTCGTAACGATCGCCAATGTGAGAAGCAATCGCAGGCAGTGCCCAGATGTTATAAGTCATTAGCTTCAGGTTTTGCTCATCGGTATCGACGACTTCATCCACCTTGTTTGGCGTGATGGTGTAATACAAATCATCATAACGAGCTGTGCTGGCAGATTTAAACGCCAGTTCAGAAGTACGGTCGCCAAATGCGTCGGTACTAGCGCGGTGAATATTGCGATCGTCTTTGAGTGCTAAGTCCACATCCGCCGCAGACAAGCCATATTCAATCGTAGAGTTATACCAATGGCCTTCCATCACTTGGTTAAGCGTGATGCTCTCACCTTGTGGGTTAGACACCACGGTTTCAAAGCGATAGTTCTGACCAGATTTCACGCCTTCCCAGCGATTAAAGCTCAGTACGGATTTGGTTTCCCAAGGGCCAAGCACTTGCACATGCTGCTGCCATTCTTCTCCGTATTTAAGCAAATCACTGCCTTCGTGTTTCACTTGAATGGTTAACGGTTGGTTTGAGTTATTGGTGAGGTATACGTCCGTATCTGCCAAGCTCGGTAATGCCACTAAACCGCTTAGCAAAAGACTCCACTGCGAAAATTTCATCTTGTTTATCCATAAGTTGTGTTAGAGCAATAATTCTTATTTATAAATATGACTAGCACGTTAAATATGGATGACAGAAAGGCACTCAGCAGAATTAGTTAGCGAGTTGTGATCTTTGTTCGGATTGAATTGCAATTTGAGAGACTTTGTTTACCCGATGCTGCTCGCTATCTATATGAAAATAAACGATTGTCACCATAAAAACTTCTTGTGAAAAATGAGAAGGTTTCACGCATATAAACCTGATTGACTGTGATACCGTTAGCGTATGTATCAGTTGGAAATTCGTCACTTTGCTCGACACGTTTTCCGACTGAGTAGTACACATACAAGGGTTTACTATGAGAGTTTTTGGACACATACCCGATACTGAAGTCGGTGACATGTTCGAAAATCGAGCCGCGTTAGCCAAATCTGGCATCCATCCTCCAACGCAGGCTGGTATTAGTGGTGGCGCGAAAGAAGGCGCTGACTCAATCGTACTTTCCGGTGGTTATGAAGACGACGAAGATTTTGGCGACGTGATCATCTATACCGGAGCTGGTGGCCGTGACGAAAATACCAACAAACAAATTGCCGATCAAAAATTAGAACGCACCAATCTCGCTCTGGCTAGAAACAAGCTGGAGGGCTTACCTGTCCGCGTTACTCGAAGTCATAAACACCAAAGCCATTATTCTCCAACCAAAGGTTACCAATATGCGGGTTTATACCGCGTTGAAGACTATTGGTGCGAGCGTGGATTGTCTGGCTTCAAAGTATGGCGTTACAAACTTGTCCAAATTGATTCGGAACCTGCGGCAGAGGTGCAAGACACAAGTAAAGCACGTTATGAGGTAACGTCCCGCCAAGCCGTTACGGTCAACAAGATCGTCCGAGACTACAAAAAGGCAAAGCAGGTAAAAGACTGGCATCAATACCAATGCCAAGTATGCGGTTTGACCATTGATACTGGAGCAGGGTACTACGCAGAAGCTGCACACATTCAACCGCTGGGCGAACCGCATCGCGGCCCTGATGTGGTCGAAAACATTCTGTGCTTATGTCCAAACCATCACGTGATGTTTGATAACGGAGTGTTCTCAATTGCGGAGGATTTCAGTTTGATTGGCCTAGACGGACAGTTAACGCTTAACAAGAAACACAAGATAGAACAGAAGTTTCTTCAGTATCACCGTGAGCATTATTTTAAGTAGAGTAACTATGAGTCTAATAAATAAAATTGATAAAATAGCTATTAATGACGACAGTTCAAAGGTTGATAGTTGGGATTATAAATCAGTTAATAAGATAAATTTATTTATTGGTCAAAACAATTCAGGTAAGAGTAGAAAACTAAGAGAGTTGTTTTCAAGTGATATAAACAAATGGTTGATTGACTTTAAAACAATTCCTCTTTCAGAACTATTTATACTAATTAATGAACAGTTCGAAATTCCATATAATGCAAGGGTTATACATAATCAAATTCCAACAGTTGATATCATTAAGCTACAGGAGTTTATAAAAGAAAGTGTTGAATCTACAAAGCCAATGGATGTAAAAAGTATATCATATTATTTATACTATTACTCTAAAGATGGTAATGTAAGTTCAATTGATGAATCAAAGTTGTCTGGGACTTTAGTAGATAAAGTTTTAGAATCAAAATATGAATGTTATAAAGAGGCTCTTGATTTTATTAATTTAAAAAAGGAGAAAGTTTACATTCCAACTCTGAGGAGTCTAAGAAATATACAACGCTCAGGCGATAATGATTATTTCTTATCTAGAACGGTAGATGATTACTTTGAAGACAAATTACTAGAAAAGAATATTTTTACAGGCCATTCCTTGTACCAAGAATTAGTCAAACACTTGCTAGGTACGCATGAACATAGAAAAAAGGTGAGAGAATACGAAAACTACCTCTCAGAAAATTTCTTCTTTGGGCAAGATATATCACTTGTTCCAATGGTAGAAAAAGATGTGGTCTTCTTTAAAGAGGGGGACAAAGAGGAACGCCCTATCTATGATTTAGGTGATGGGATTCAGTCAATTATCATACTGACTTTCAAAGTTTTTATGGCCGAAAAACCAACAGTATTTTTTATTGAAGAACCAGAACACTATCTTCATGCTGGTTTACAAAGAAAACTCATAGAGACCTTCTCTCAACATGAAGAACACCTTTTCTTTATGACTACTCACTCAAATAATTTTCTCGATTTAGCTCAAGAGAGAAGTGATATCTCGATTCAACAAGTCAGGCAGGTTGGGTCTGAAACCGTAGTGCAAGCCACGGAAAAATATAGCGACTTACTTAATGATTTAGGAGTCAGAGCTTCTTCGGTACTACTAGCAAATTGTTCTATATGGGTGGAGGGGGTGACTGACAAGAAGTACCTTAGGGCTTATATGGGTAAATATATAAAAGAGCTTGAAGAGTCAAACAGTGAAGAGGATAAAAATAGAGCTTCTAGGTTGAAAAGTTATCACGAAAATCTGCACTATGTCTTCACTGAATATCAAGGAAGTAATATTACCCATTGGGACTTTGGAGACACTAATGATACACAATCAAGCAAGACACCGGCTAAAAAATTAAACCAGAATATTTTCCTTATTGCAGATGCTGATATTGATGGTAAAGGTAACAGAATAAATGTTCTTTCTGATAGTCTAGGAGCGAACTTTCACCTTCTTGAACGAAAGGAAATAGAAAACTTTATCCCTTCTAATATTCTTATCAAAACGGCTGAAGCGAGGTGGGAAACATTCAATAGAAAAGACAATTGTCATATAGGAAGGTTTGCAAACATTAAGAGCTCTCTTTTCGATGATAAAAAGAAAGGTATAGGAGAAATCCTAGAGAGGTATGTAACCAAACCAAAAGGCTTTGATAGAGACTTCTTCAAAGATAAGTCAGGTACAGTTAAAGACAAAGTGAAGTTCTGCAATAAGGCAACAGAGATAATGTCAGAGCCCAATGTATCTTGGACCTTGACTGCTGAATTATCTGATTTGTGTAGAAAAATCTGGGATCATATTGAAAAGAGTAATGCTTAGTTAAACTAAACGTGAAGGAAAGATATGGAAATCACATGCCATTGCGGGAACATCGTTGTTCAAGCTGACGTACCGAAAGAGATAGCGTCATGTAATTGCTCTATCTGCCGTCGATATGCAGCTTATTGGGCTTACTATTCGCCAGAGCAAATATCAGTTCGCTATTTGAAAGAGCCTTCTGTCTTTTATATCTGGGGTGATAAAGAAGTCGAGTTTCACCGCTGCAATCTGTGTGGGTGTTTGACACACTACGTAACGACAGAGAAATGCGACGCTGATATCGTCGCCATCAATATGAGGATGGCAGAAGAGGAAGTCTTGAAAGATATCCCACGGAGACTCATAGATGGTAAGCGCTACTAACCAAAAAGCCAGACATATGTCTGGCTTTTCTCTTTCTAGTTAACTGACTTTATCTTTGACATTTCAATCAGTTGTGTAACGTTTTTGGCGAGAGATAATCGGCAACTCTGGTAATTGGTTTATAAATTAGAGTTAAATATCTAATTTCTGAACTAACTTCATAAATCCCATGCAACTCAATTCACCTTGTTTGTTGTAAGGAATATAACAGCGCCCTCAAACATATAACTAATTAATGAGTGTTGTTATGTCTCATACCCGTCTATTCCCACGTCATCGCTTGGCGCTAGCTTGTATGCTTGCCAGTGTTTCCAGTTTCTCATTCGCTCAAGAACAGTGTGATATTCCTGATCTTCAACAGGCGCCTGATCTTGCTTTAGCCGTTTCTGAAGCTACTCATCATTGCTATGGTGCTTGGTTCTCTGCACCAGCTGATTCACTGAACGATATTTACAGTGAAGCGAGCTTAAGCCGTATTCAAATCGCGTTAAACCAAGCCATTGCAAGTTACCGCGGTGAGGCAGAACAAGCGCGCAAACTCGAAAACCTTGGTGAGTTTGTCCGCGCGGCTTATTACGTTCGTTACAACGCGCAACAGCCGGACTTTTCTCAGGCATTAGGCCAACGTTTTGCTCAGTCGATTAATGCGTTTTTAGCGAATCCACACGCGTTAGACCAAGGACGCGAGCAAGTAGGGGCGATGAAAAGCCTGACGTTGATGGTCGACAATGTGAAGCAACTTCCTTTGACGATGGAAGCACAACTTGCGGCACTGCGTCACTTCAATCGTGAAACGGCGCAAGACACACAGTGGGTCGATGGGTTGAATAACCTTTTCCGTGCGATGGCCGGCCATGCTTCGCGAGATGATTTCTACCAGTACATGGCGAGCCATACGCAACACATCGATACGTTAGCAGCATTCGCTCGTGATAATGCTTGGGCATTGGATACGGATGCGAGCTTCTTGGTTTACAACGCCGTTCGCGAAACCGGACGTTTATTAGCGAGCCCAAACCAAGCAACCAAAGAGAAAGCGCTGCGTGTGATGCAACAAGTGATGGAGCAAAACCCGCTTGGTAGTGAGCACGATAAGCTTTGGTTAGCCGCAGTAGAGATGATGAGCTACTTCGCGCCAGAGGGTTTGAATGGTCTGGATTTAGATCAAGCGAAGCGTGATTTGGCGGCTCGCGTGCTACCGAATCGTCATGAGTGTGATGGTCCGGCCATCATTCGTTCTCAAGATTTAACCCAAGCCCAATCTATTGAAGCTTGTGAGGTTTTAGCCGCAAAAGAGGCCGACTTCCACCAAGTGGCGAACACAGGGCATCAACCTGTTGCGGACGACAACAACGAGCGAGTAGAAGTGGCCGTGTTTGCAAACAACGGCAGCTACGTGGATTACTCGTCTTTCTTGTTTGGTAACACGACGGATAACGGCGGTCAATACCTTGAGGGTAATCCGGCACAAGCAGGCAACGTGGCGCGCTTTGTCGCTTACCGTTATGACAATGGTGAGGCGCTTTCTATTCTCAACCTAGAGCATGAATACACTCATTACCTAGATGCAAGATTCAACCAATATGGCTCATTCAGCGATAACTTGGCACATGGTTACATTGTTTGGTGGCTAGAGGGCTTTGCTGAGTATATGCATTACAAGCAAGGTTACGATGCAGCGATTGGGCTGATTGCTGACGGCAAGATGAGCCTATCGGACGTGTTGGCGACCACTTACTCTCACGATACCAATCGAGTTTATCGTTGGGGCTACTTAGCGGTTCGCTTTATGTTGGAAGAGCATCCGCAAGAGGTAGATAGCTTACTGGCGCTTTCTCGTTCTGGTCAGTTTGCTGAGTGGGCAAAACAGGTTCAATCATTGGGTGAGCAATACAATGGCGAGTTTGACCGTTGGTTAGATTCAGTCTCTAGTGAACCACAGCAACCTGATCCAAACCCAGACCCAAATCCGGGTGAGCCGACTGAGCCTTCTGATCAAGTAACGCAGCTTGTAGCAAATCAAAGTGTGGTGCTCAGTGGCGCAGCATACAGCGAGCAACTGTTCTATGTGGATGTGCCAGAGAACACAACTCACTTTGACGTAGCGATTCATGGCAATAGCCAAGGCGATGCCGATTTGTACATGAGCTTTGAGAAAGAAGCCCATTACTATGACTTTGAGTTCAGCCAATATGGTGATGGCAGCAACGAGATGGTGACGTTTGAGCCGGAGCAATCGGGTTACATTAAGCCGGGTCGTTACTACATCAGCATCGCGGGCCGTTCTGACTTTAATGATGTGACGCTACAGTCATCATTAGTGACTGAAACCCCAACACCGCCAGCACAAGAGCAAGATGACTTAACCCCAGTGGTATTGGAATCTGGCCAAGCGCAAACCTTAACGGTGCACCAACAACGTTACGCAGCGGTTTATGTTCCGCAAGGCGTACAAGAGGTGCGAGTGTGGCTAACCGACAAAAACGGTAATGCAGACAATGGCAACGTTGATCTGTATGCGAGCAAAGCTTATTGGCCAACAGTAGGGCAGCACGAATACGCATCAAACTACTGGGGCAGTAATGAATACCTGCAAATCCCAGTGACAGAAGAAGGCTATGTTCATTTCTCTTTAAATGCTGAGCAGCAAGGGGATGACGTCGAGATGTTGGTTTACTTCTACTAACTCGCTGTACCGAAATCAAACCCTCATAAAACCAAAGCCGGACATCAGAGTCCGGCTTTTTGCTATTTGTGCGCAGGGCTTAATCTGCTTAGATTGGCTCGTTCACTTTACTCTTTGTCGCGACTTTGCCATCGGTAGAATACGCAAGTTCACCTGCAATATAAGTGGCTTCGACGTTTCGTTCGTCACCTAGCATCATTAGGGCAAAGAGTTTGTCTTCTAAGCTTTTGGAATGCTGGTAACGCAGCTTCTGCAAATCCGTTGCTGCCCAGTTAAGGACAACAAAATCGGCCTCTTTCCCTGCTTCAAAACTGCCTATCTTGTCATCGAGACTCAGCGATTTCGCGCCGCCCAATGTCGCTAAGTACAAGCCTTTAAACGCGGAGAGTTTCTTTCCTTGTAACTGCATGATTTTATAAGCCTCATTTAAAGATTCTAACTGAGAAAAACTGGTGCCTGCGCCAACATCGGTCCCCAAACCGACGCGTACATCTTTTTGCTCTGCCTTTTCTAAATCGAACAGACCGCTACCCAGAAATAGGTTGGACGTTGGACAAAATGAAATCACAGAATCGGTACGCTGAAATGCACTCCACTCTTTATCCGTGAGGTGAACCGCGTGGGCGAAGATGGAGCGTTTGCCAGCCAAGCCATAGTGCTCGTAAACATCGAAGTAGCCTTCACGATCGGGGAAGAGTGATTTCACCCATTCGATTTCGTTTTTGTTTTCTGACAAGTGCGTATGCACATACACATCGGGATACTCGGCTTTGAGCTTTCCGGCCGCCGCTAACTGTTCTGGCGTTGAGGTCGGCGCAAAGCGGGGCGTAATGGCGTATTGCAATCGCCCTTGGTTGTGCCATTTGTTGATCAGGTTTTTGCTTTCTTGGTAACCCGTTTCAGGTGTGTCGAGCAGGTAGTCTGGCGCGTTGCGATCCATCATGACTTTCCCCGCAATGATTCGCATGTTCTTGTCTAGCGCTTCTTCAAACAGCGCTTCTACGGATTGAGGGTGCACCGTGCCAAACACTAAGGCGCTTGTGGTGCCGTTCTTCAGCAGTTCATTGATAAAGAACTGGGAGATGGCTTTGGCGTGAGCTTTGTCTTCAAACTGCTTTTCTGTGGGAAAGGTGTAGGTTTCTAGCCACTCCAACAGCTGTTCACCATAGGCGGCGATCATTTGTGTTTGTGGGTAGTGGATGTGTGTGTCGATAAAGCCCGGCACGATGAGTTTTCCCCTGTGATCGACAATCTCTTGGTATTGTGTCGCATCGTTTTCATTGAACGCTTTGATGGCTTTGATGTGTCCATCTTCAATCACTAACAAACCGTCTTCGAAGTACTGGTAGGCATCAGTCAGGTGTTCAACCTTGGCTGGATCATTGATGAAATGTAATAGGCTAGAGCGGATGGCGGTGACGTCCGCCGCCGCATGAGAAGAGAAGAAAGCCGTACCGAGTAAAGATAGAAGGATCGCGTTTTTGTTCATAAGTCACTCCATTGAATCGTTTGAAAATCCATGGTTTTTGACTTATTCGAGCAAGCCCTTGTCAATAGAGTGTAACAACCGAAAACCATTAAAAGCGAAGTGACTACTGCGAGATGTATGCCAATCAACGACAAAGGGGATAATGGTAAGCAGGACAAGGCTTGAGGACGAATTCACGAGACAATAAGTAGGTATTCGCTAACCATGATGGTGAGGAAAAACAGGCAGTTGAACCGATGTGGTGCATTTCATGTTTTGCTAATAAATGACCTTGGGCTGCAATAAAGCTGTCATGTTTGGGTTATAAGTTGTGCGACTTAAATGGCTATGCCAGATGAGAAGCCCAAGCCAGATGAAACAAGTAAACCATGTGGCTAACAACGTAACCAGTAGATTGGAGAACCATGGCAAGAGTAGTAAACGCAGCCGATGAAGTGATCATTAAGTTGCTACAAAACCAAGGCTTTATTAAAAGCGAAGCTGAAGCGCGCTTGAAAGAAGAAGTGTACCGTTTACACCCACACGAAATCGAAAAAGTGAAAAACTACGATCAGCACTTTGGCATCAATGCAAAAGAGAAATTGATTGATGAGATTTTAGAGCTTAGACGTGAAGCACTGATAAAGAAAATATCCCGCCCAGAGACTGCCGTTTTTAAGTAACTTGTCCTCAAACTATCCAAGACATTTGATCGACACTCAATGTGTAAAAGTAAGTAAATAAGAGAGTCAAAGTTAGTGAGTGGTTTGACACTTATGGAAATGCGTTTTAGTTTTCGATTCAATCAATCTTTGTCATGAATGGGTATAGATAGCAGGATATGGATTCAATCACACAAGCTGCATTAGGCGCGACCGTCGCTGGTGCGATTGCCGGTAAGCGCTGTAACGCGAAGGTATTACTGATGGGTGCTGCGCTCGGCACTTTGCCGGATCTGGATGTGATTCTGGATTATGGCGATGCAGTACAAAACACAATCAAGCATCGTGGCTTTACGCATTCTCTCTTGGTGTTACCTCCTTTTGCTTTGCTAATTTCTTGGCTCTACTGCCGCTGGCGACCAGATACGTTTTGGACGCTTTCTCGTGTGTTCTTTTTAACCGTGAGTGTGTTCGTCACCCACACTTTGTTGGATGCAATGACAACGTATGGCACGCAGTTGATTTGGCCATTTGAGGGCTATTTTGAGCTGCGGAACGTGTTCATTATCGATCCGCTTTATACTCTGCCTCTGTTACTTGCGATTGGTGTTGCTCTGTTTTCCAAAACTCGCGGCGGACGTTGGTGTCAGAGTGTAGTGCTTGTCTCCACGCTTTATCTCGGTTGGGGTTACGCATCGCAGCAAATTATTGCATCTCGCGTGGAGCATAACTTAGCGGCGCAGAACTTACCGAATCAACAAGTGCTGATCACGCCAACACCGTTTAATACCTTCCTATGGCGAGTGGTGGTGATGGATGATGGTCAATATTACGAAGGCTTGGCATCGGTACTCGATAGCGATGAGCGTATTGATTTTGTCTCGCACCCGCTGGGCAGTTGGCCTTTGGCAGACAAGCCGGAGACTTTGAAAGGGCTTGAGGCTTTCTCACATGACTATCTGAACTATCGAGTAGAAGATGATGCACTGATTGTGTCTGACTTGCGTTTGGGAATGTCGAACAACCTTTCCTTCGAATTTATCTTTGCGGAGAAGGGCAAAGACGGCGATTGGCAGTTGTTGGAATCAACACAACGCTACCCAAGTGAGCGTAGCTTGGACTTGTTAGGTCAACTTTGGGAGAGGCTGAAAGGCGACCAGAGTATTGATGCGAATTTGGAACGTGTGGAGCTAAGCGCGCGTTCATAGTTTAGGTGTACAGCGATCCCCAACTCGCTCTTGAAGATAATGAGATGAGAGCGTGTTGTCGGGAATCTCTTCATCAAAATGAATACTGACACCAAACTGAATAAAGAAAGCCGGACATGATGTCCGGCTTTTTCGTATTTGCTTTAATCAACTATTGGTCGAACTCTCTACGGGAATTCATACCCGTCGTGTGAGTTCGTTAGGTAGTAGAACGTCGCTTGAACATAGTCAGTTGGGTCACCTGAGTTGTTTTGGTTGTACACGCCTACTTTAAAGTACATGTATTGGCCGCCAACATCGTAGCCGCTGGTGGTCATATCTACCGTTTCAGTGACGTCTTCGTGGTCATCACGTTTAATAGTGACGATAAGTTGGTTGCCTTGCACTTCGATGCGGTAGAAGAATAACTCGTTCAGTCCGATGCCATCTTCAGGTTCTGAAGCGTTGGATGCTGAACTACCAATAAGATTAATGAACTGCTCTGGATCTGATGACGCGTCTTCGTTAGGTTCATGCGCAAAGTAAAGTGAACCTTTGGTGTGGCCCGGCAATAAACGGTAGTAGAGGCGGATTGGTTCATCGTTATTTGCGTGGATCTGACCAACGATCACGCGACCCACTTGGCTAGAATCACCCGTTGTCGTTACCGCGTTCACGGCCAACGTTGCTTCAAGTATGCCGTCCACACCGCCAGAATTGTTTTGATCATCGCTTGGTGCGCTAGCGAATACCCAGTTGTTCTTGGTGATGCCTGTGGTTGAGATGCTAGTGTCGCCACGACGGAGCATTTCACGCATTTCTGAACGTGTGTATTTGGTATTTGCAGATGTGGTTGCTCCTTCGACGGGTGAGATGAACACCAAACCGCCGTCATCACCAGTGTAGAAGAACTCGCTGTTCTCAAAGCCGCTAGAGAGTTCGTCTTCTTTCACTTCTTGAGCATCGCCAGACGCGTTGCCGTTATCATCAACCGGCAGGTCGAGTTTCCAATCTAATAAGTCGAAGTTGCCTGATGGCGGCAGGGTAGGGTCGAGATCGAAGACTGGCAGGGAAGTGGTCGGCGGATCAATGATTTCAGAAGATGTGAGTTTGAAGAGATCGACACGGCCCTCAGCGCCACTGTATTCACCAAAGACGGTGATTTCCGTTGCATCTCCTGAGTTGAAGGTAATGGTGGTTTGCGCCCAATCTGAGTTTGAAGCGGTTTTGCTAAAAGTGTCGCTGCCAACATTCACACCGATGTTCGCATCTGCCAGCACGTACGCACTCAGTGTGTATTCGGTATTGCTTGTGACAGGAACTGACTGCTCTAGACGAGCACCATTGCCAGAGAATTTTGCTGACTTTGCGCCGTCATAGGCAACACCGGAGACAGCGGTTGGATCCACCTCTGTCCATCCAGAAAAATCTTGTTCAAAACTTGGGTTAACGAGATTGACTTCGGCACTGTGTGCGGCAAAAGAGCTCAGTAAAACGGCACTGCCGACAATATTGACTAACTTGCTTTTCATGTTGTTCTCCACGGTTTTCAACGATGGCTTATCTTCTAATCCTGTAGAAGTAAGTTGTGCTTCATGTATTTTAATAACACAAATAGGCGTTAGTTCTTTCTCTGGAGAACAAAGATGAAGATGAAAAGCGAACTTCTGTATTTTGGTTGCGGCTAACTAGCGATCTTACGCAACTATTTGCAATGTAATTCTTTAACATGCTGCTTTGGTTTGGAAGCGCGATTGCACTTTGTAGGTGTCAAAGCTTAGAAAAGTCTTTCAGGAATAGAGGGTTACAAGCTATACAATATGAATAATTGTGAGCGAAGATCGGTTTTATGAAGACGAAAAAAAGCCGAACATGACGTCCGGCTTTGAATTAGTTCCCGATTTTTACATTAATTTTTAGTGACTAGCTAAAGATTAAATTTGTGCGAATGCGCCTTCCCAAGTGTAAGTCACACCGTCGAACTCAATGCGATGTGCGGCGTTCTGTTTGTCTTCTTCTAGATTGCAGATAGCGAAGTGGTAAGCGTTGCCTGTTGTGGTTTGCAGACGAATCACGGTACCCACTTCGTTGTTGCCAACGACGGTTACTGACTCTACTAGACCACGAGCGCCAACCGATGCTTCGATAGACTCGTTGAAGTAACCGTGTGTCTCTAGAACAGAAGCAAACACGTGGTTCTGACCAGATTGACGTAAGATCAGTGCTGGTTCGCTCTTCAAGTTGAAGTCTGGATCATTTGCACCAGTGCGAGTGAAGAACACTTTGCCGCCGTTTGTTGCGCTTGTGATTAGTGAGTAGTAGCTGTTATCGTGCAACCAGCTTACAAGCGAGCTGCCTTGAACTTGGCCTGAGCCTACATTCCATAGGTGTTGGTAGCCGTTGTCTTCGCCCATTGGGCGCAGCGTGCTTTCTACATCGTATTCAAAATCCGTACGAATGATTTGACCAGAGTAGTGCACTGGCAGGTCGTATTGGTGCTCTTGGTCTGCTTCGATGCGGTAAACATCAATCACAAGTGGTTTTTCGAATTCTGGCAATTCAGCAAGAATAATGCTGCGTTGCATGTCTACGCCATTGTAGTAACCAGAAATACGACCGCTCATGCCTTGCAGTTTTTCGTCATCAGCTTTGAAGAAGTGCTTAGAACCGAACTTGGTTTCTGCTAGCGCTGTGTCGAAGTTGTTTTGCGTCTTTTGGTCAACCGTTACTGTGTTGTGCGCGATCGTCTGCTTACAGTAAGACTTGTTCTCTGGGATGTAACGACCGCCAAATTTAGGCTCAACGTTTACCCAGCGACCAAAGCCGTAATCGTGCAGCACTTCATGACCGCGGTTAAACACGCTCAGGTGCAGACCATCGTAGTGACCGTGGTCTAGCGCTGAGTGGTACTGGTGATCGCTGCCATGCTGACCAAACCAGATAAGCGCCATTGTGTCGTCGTCTTGCTCGTCACGGTGACGAAGAATGCTTACGCCACCTTTTTCGCCTTCTGGGCCATCAGTCACGAATAGGCTACCCCAGTTGAATGGCTTGATGTTGTCTGCGGCTGCAACCGCGTCAGACAATGTTTTGCCTGAGATATGAACCCAAACGTCTTGCTGGTGGTCTGCCATACCAAGTAGCGTTTCAGACTGCTCGTAACGGTGGAAACATACTGACGTTGCCATGATTACGCCTTCATCATTGATCGAAATCGTCTTCGATGAATCGTTCAGTGCTGGCAAAGTACCATCTGGGAATGCCGTCTTAAATACTGCGTAAGACGTGGTCTTGATGACCGAGTCGTTGAACTCGTAAATACCAAGCTCAGGCTGGCGACGTTCAATCGCTTCTGCAAATAGGTAGATTGGACGCAGCGAGAAACGGTGGTAGTAAGGACCTTCCATGTAGTAGCCGTCTGGCGAGAACAGTTGGTCTAACTGAGCTAGGAAGCCGCCGCTAACTTTATCCAGTTTCAAGCCGTAAAGCGCTTTGTCTACTGCATCTTGATCGTTAATTGCGTAACCACAGATACCGACTGCTGCTACAGCCCACAGACCGTGGTTGTGTACGATGTCAAAGTCGTGACCGTAAGTGACTACGAACAGCTCAATCATTTGTTTGAACAGATCGTTTTCAATCAGTGTTTTTTGCTCTTCTTCCAATGTGTGGTAAATGCAGCTGTACGCACAAGAGGCGTATAGCATCCACATGTTCTCGTTCAGAGTTTGGTGGAAGATCTTACCCGGAGGGTTAGAGTCACGGCTGGTGTTGCTTTCTAGCGTCGGGTAAACCTTCGCGTAAGCCGTTAGCATGTCCACGATGTAATCGCGGTACTTCTGTTCGCCAGTGATAAGGAATAGGCGACCCGCTAGATCAATGTGGATGTAGTTTTGCTTGTGACGGTTATGCTCGTAACCGCCGCCTTCGCCGTGACCTGGAACTTCAATACCGACCTCAGCCATGTAAGCGTCAGTTTGTCTGATGTCACGTGCTAATGCATTTCCTAATAGGCTATCCGTGCCAAGTGCTTTGCTTAGTTCTGCCGCTTCTTCAAAGTTCATTAATAGCGGTTGGTAAGACTGGGTTTGGTAGCTCATTATTATTTCTCCTGCCCGAATGCATTCACTTCTAGAGAGTAGAAGCCATTCCAGCTGTAGGTTTTACCGTTCAATTCTACTTGGTGTGGGGTTTGGTCGTCAGCGCCTAGAACATTGCTGATCATCACAGTAACCAGTGATTTTTCAGTCGTGATTTCTACGATGCTGCCAACGGCGTTGTAACCCACGACGCGGATATCTTTCACCTGACCACGTGCATTCACCGATTGCTCAAACTCTTCGTTGAAGTAGCCGTGTGTTTCTAGCGCAGAAGCAAATAGTGTCGATTCGCCCTTGCTGCGCAGAATGAATGCCGGTTCGCTACGTAGGTTAAAGCTCGGGTCATTGGCGCCAGTGCGAGCGAAGATAACTTCATTATCGCCGTTCTGTTTCGCGCTGCTGCTTGTGCCTAACCAAGTGTAGTAGGTGTTGTTTTGTAGCCAGCTAACCAGCGCCGTATCTTGCACTTTGCCGCTCGCTACTTTCCAAAGGTGTTGGTAACCGAAGTCATCGCCAAGCGTGTTCAGTTCACCAAAGCTTTGGTAATCGAAGTTAGTACGTACGATTTGACCATCGTATTGATGAGAGTAGTCGTACTGATGCTCGCCTTCACCTTCGATGCGGTAAAGGTCTAGCAATAGCGGTGCTTCAAGCTCATCTAGGTTAAGCATGAACACACTGCGCTGCATGTCTGTGTTCGGGTAGTGGTCGTTCGCAAACGCGCTCATACCGTTGATTTCAGTGCCTTCCACTTTGAAGAAGTGAGGCAAACCGTGCACTGAATCAGCGCGGTCTACATCGAAACCATTCTGACATTGCTCATCAATCGTTACCGCGTTATGCGCGATAGTTTGACGTGCGTACGATTTGTTTTCGTCTAAGTAACGACCGCCGAATTTAGGCTCAACGTTTACCCATCGACAGAAGCCGTATTCACGCAGCACTTCTTGACCACGGTTGAAGAAGGTAATGCCAAGCGTATCGAAGTTACCATGTCCCATGCCGTGTTGACCGTAGTTCATCACAAGCTGTGACACATCACCGGTTTTATCCTGCATACGGATAAAGCCTTGTGCACCGTTGTTGCCAGTTGGACCTTCGTTAAGTTCCACACTTGGCCAGAAAGGTATACCGATTTCACGGTCTGCGATTGCTTTATCGTAAGCTTGAGAAAGCTCTAGACCGCATGGGTGCATCCAAACGGCGTTTTGAATCTTCGCCATGCCTAGAATGTTGTCATCCAAGCCGTAGTGCTTGCTGTAAACGCTCACTGCAACTTGAACACCCATATCGGTAATGCTCATGGTTCGAGATGCGTCGTTTAGGGCTGGGAACTCACCATTCGGGTAAGCTGTTGCCAGCATCGCCTGTACTGTGTTGCCAATCACTTTGTCTTTGTAGTTGTAGATGTCTACTTCAGGCATATGACGGTGTACTACTTCTGCAAATACACAAGTTGGACGAATCGCATAACGATGGTAGTAAGGGCCTTCCATGTAGTAACCAGAAGGGGCGAACAGTTGCGAGATTTGCGCTAGGAAGCCACCGGTATCATCACGGTCTTGACCGTATACCGACATCTCTAGATATTCAGGTTTTCCAATGGCTAGACCACAGATACCAACAGCCGCAACTGCCCAGATGCCGTGGTTGTGAATACGGTCGAAATCGTGCGCGTATTTCACGGTGAACATGTCTAGCATTGGTTCGAAAATGCGCTCAACAACGGCTGTGCGCTCTTCTTCTGTCATCACTGATGCCACGCAAGAGTAAGCAAGGCTAGTAAACATTAACCAACAGTGTTCATTAAGGATCTGGTGGAAAAGACGACCTGTTGGGTTAGTGTTTTTCTGTACGTGGAAATCAAAAGTTAGGTACTTCTCTGCATAGATAGCGAGAAGATCTTTAACGAACTGCGCGTACTTTTCTTCTTGAGTGATCAAGAACAAACGACCCGCTAAGTTCATGTAGGTATAGTTTTGTTTGTGGCGGTTGTGCTCGTAGCCACCCGCTTCGCCGTGACCTGGTACGTCTAGAGGCAGACGCATGAAGGCTTCAAGTTCCTTGCGATTCGCTTCAATGGATTTGCCCATTAAGCTCGGCTTTCCGACTTCCTTTCTTAGTAGTTCGACTTCTGCTTCAGTCAACAAAATCGGTTGTGTAGTCATTTCTTTACCACCCTCAGATGAAGTGTGTTGTTTTCTTAAACTTTCTATAAAGTAATACAATATTAAGTTTGGGTGTAGTTTTTGTGGCAAAAAGGGAGAGTGAAATCACGCGAATTTAGCTAACTTATTGATTTATATTGGTGTGGTAATCCTTGTTGTGACTGATGTTTCGGCGTTATCAATCGTTAAGTGGAATGCTTTAGCGAGCACCATTTGATGAATATCACATATTTTTAGATATATTGTATGACAATTAAAGTGGATCGGATATGCTCGTTACCAATTCGACAGCAGACCCTTTCGCTTTGCGTTTCACTTTTATCAATACGACGCTTTTTTAAGAGAACCTTTTAATAAAAGCATGGTTAAGAATGAAGTGCCGTAGGGTTCGCTTTAATAGAGACTTTTTAGGAGTATGACGATGAATTCTTTCTTTGTATTAGATGAGAACCCGTGGGAAGAGCTAGGCGGCGGTATCAAACGTAAAATTGTTGCTTACACAGATGATCTGATGGCTGTTCACCTATGTTTTGACAAAGGTGCGATTGGTGCTCCACATACGCATGAGATTCACGATCAAATCGGTTACGTAGTACGTGGCAGCTTTGAAGCAGAAATCGAAGGCGAAAAGAAAGTACTGAAAGAGGGTGACGCGTATTTTGCTCGTAAGCACATGATGCATGGCGCGGTTGCACTAGAGCAAGACAGCATTCTTCTGGATATCTTCAACCCAGCTCGTGAAGACTTCTTAAAGTAACGTATAGCGCAACCTCAGTTGCTAAGGTGACAGTATGAAATCATTAAATATCGCGATCATTGGCGAATGTATGGTTGAGCTACAGAAAAAGGAAGGTCAGTTGCGTCAGTCATTCGGTGGTGACACGTTGAATACCGCACTGTATTTATCTCGTTTGACCAAAGCTCACGATATCAAAACTAGCTATGTAACTGCCCTGGGTAATGATCCTTTTAGCCAAGAAATGCTTTCAGCATGGCAAGAAGAGGGCATTGATACCAGCTTAGTGTTGACTGTTAATGGTAAACAGCCGGGTATTTACTACATCGAAACGGATGAGACAGGCGAGCGTTACTTCCACTATTGGCGTAATGAAGCAGCAGCAAAGTTTTTGTTTGAACAGGACGAATCTTCGGCACTAGTCGACACGCTTTATTCTTATGATGCGGTTTACCTGAGTGGCATTACATTAGCGATTCTTACTGAAGAAGGTAAGACGCAGTTGTTTGCATTCCTCGAACGCTTTAAAGCACAAGGCGGCCAGGTTATTTTCGATAATAACTACCGTCCTAAATTGTGGGAAAGCCGAGAGAGTGCCATGTCTTGGTACCTTAAGATTCTTAAGTTTACCGATATTGCTCTGCTCACATTTGAAGATGAGCAAATGCTGTATGGTGATGAGCACCTAGAGCAATGTATTGAAAGAACCTCTGCACTGGGCGTAGATGAAATCATCATTAAACGTGGCAGCAAAGATTGTTTAGTTGTGGCGAATGGTGAAGCGCAATACGTGGCACCAAACAAAGTCGATAGCGTGATTGATACGACGGCAGCAGGTGACTCTTTCAGTGCAGGCTTTTTGGCGAAGCGTTTGACTGGTGGTAACGCGGCTGAATCGGCTTACTCTGGTCATTGTATGGCTGGTGAGGTTATTCAGCACAAAGGTGCCATCATTCCACGTGAAGTGATGCCCGATCTTCCTTTGTAATTCTTTTGCGGAGTGTTGAATAATCGGCGCTCCGCAGTGATTTATTGAACTCAAGTTAACGACGATGAGTACACTCTTATGACGACATTAAACGAACAATTAGCAAACCTAAAAGTAATTCCTGTTATTGCCATCAACAAAGCAGAAGATGCGATTCCTTTAGGTCGCACTTTGGTTGAAAACGGTATGCCTTGCGCTGAAATCACGTTCCGCACAGAGTGTGCTGCAGAAGCGATTCGTGCTATGCGCGCTGAGTTCCCAGAAATGTTGATTGGTGCGGGTACAATCTTAACTAATGAACAAGTTGACCAAGCGATTGAAGCCGGTGTGGACTTTATTGTTAGCCCAGGCTTTAACCCTCGTACGGTTCAATACTGCCTAGACAAGGGCGTAGCTATTGTACCTGGCGTAAACAATCCAAGCCTTGTTGAGCAAGCGATGGAAATGGGTCTGCGTACACTTAAGTTCTTCCCTGCTGAGCCATCTGGCGGTGTTGGTATGCTTAAAGCACTAACGGCAGTTTACCCAGTAAAATTCATGCCAACAGGTGGTGTGAGCCTAGGTAACGTAGATGAGTACTTGTCTATTCCTTCAGTGCTGGCATGTGGCGGTACTTGGATGGTTCCAACCAAACTTATCGATGAAGGCAAGTGGGATGAACTAGGTACATTGGTTCGTGACGCCGTCGCTCACGTAGCATAAGTGCAGTAGCGCCCCGATAAAATTAGCGAAAAGAATGTAAAGCGAGCCTTAGTGCTCGCTTTTTTGTGTTTGAAAGAGGCGAGATAAAGGAACCAGAAAAGAGATTTCCTACTCAGTCGTCCTCCTTCTAGGAAATGACGGTAAGGAGTAGGGGAAAAGCTGAGAGGAGAAGCATGAGGTTTGAGAGCTGGGAATAGAAATGCGCAGAACCTACTCCGCGTCATTCTCGAGAGCGACGAAGGAGCGAGTCGGGAATCTCAATTTTTGTATTCATCTATAATCGCGCTTGCGATCCAGTTCATCTGAAACATCTCATTACGTTTCCTACAAATAAATGCCACGCATTTTTGATCTTCAGACAAAGCACAAGAAAGAAAAATATTCCATACTTTAATGGATTTTCAATATATTATTTGTATTACAATATAGCGCAATGGCTTACGTGGTGATTATTCCTTTAAATCCCAAAGATCCAAGAAAATAAAGGCTTTTAGTGCGTTTTCTTCGTCGAATAACTTATGCTTTAGATCACAATTAAAGCTTATTGTAGTACAAATAAAAATATGAACGGAGTAATCTAGGCAGTAGAAAATGATCAAACTCGAAAGGCTGAAAAAATGACTATTGATACTTTTGTTGTTCTTGCCTACTTCTTCTTCCTAGTTGCCATTGGTTGGATGTTCCGTAAGTTCACGACGTCGACCAGTGACTACTTCCGAGGGGGCGGTAAGATGTTATGGTGGATGGTAGGTGCTACCGCCTTCATGACGCAATTTTCAGCATGGACGTTTACAGGTGCCGCAGGACGCGCGTTCAACGACGGTTTCGTTGTTGTAATCCTATTCTTAGCCAACGCATTTGGCTACTTCTTGAACTACCTCTACTTTGCTCCAAAGTTCCGCCAGCTACGTGTAGTAACGGCAATCGAAGCAATTCGTCAGCGTTTTGGTAAAACGTCAGAGCAGTTCTTCACTTGGGCTGGCATGCCAGACAGCTTGATCTCAGCTGGTATCTGGTTGAATGGTCTCGCAATCTTTGTGGCTGCGGTATTCAATATTCCGATGGAAGCGACCATTATCGTAACTGGTTTGGTTCTGATGTTGATGGCGGTAACGGGCGGCTCTTGGGCGGTTGTTGCTTCTGACTTCATGCAGATGCTGGTTATCATGGCGGTAACCATTACTTGTGCGGTGGCGGCTTACTTCCACGGCGGCGGTATTGGTAACATCGTGTCGAATTTCCACGGCGACTTCATGCTGGGTAATAATCTGAACTACATCAGTATCTTTGTCCTTTGGGTGGTGTTCATCTTTGTTAAGCAGTTCGGTGTAATGAACAACAGCATCAACGCTTACCGCTACCTATGTGCAAAAGACAGTGAAAATGCACGTAAAGCAGCAGGTCTTGCATGTGTGCTGATGATTGTCGGTCCTATCATTTGGTTCCTACCACCTTGGTACGTTGCGGCATTTATGCCTGATTTCGCAGAGCAATACGGCTCAGTAGGTGGTGATGCAGCTTACCTAGCATTCGTACAAAACGTAATGCCAGCGGGTATGGTGGGTCTTCTGATGTCAGCAATGTTTGCGGCGACCATGTCTTCAATGGACTCTGGACTAAACCGTAACGCGGGTATCTTCGTGATGAACTTCTACAGCCCGATTGTACGTCCACAAGCGTCACAAAAAGAGCTGGTTATTGTAAGTAAATTAACGACTATTATGATGGGCTTCATCATCATTGGTATTGGTTTATTCATTAACTCGCTACGTCATTTGAGCCTGTTCGATATCGTACTGAACGTGGGTGCATTGATAGGTTTCCCAATGTTGATTCCTGTACTGCTTGGTATGTGGATTCGTAAGACGCCGGATTGGGCTGGTTGGGCAACACTGGTTGTTGGTGGCTTTGTTTCTTACATCTTCGGTATCTCACTACAAGCTGAAGACGTAGAGCGCCTATTCGGTCTAGAGCAAGCGTTTACTGCACGCGAGTGGGCGGACCTGAAAGTTGGTTTGAGCTTAGCGGCACACGTTATCTTCACCGGTGGTTTCTTCCTACTGACAACGCGCTTCTACAAAGGTTTATCGCCTGAGCGTGAGAAAGAAGTGGCTCAATTGTTCGAGAACTGGAATACGCCACTTGTGGCTGACAGCGAAGAGCAGCAGAACCTAGATACAAAACAGCGCGGCATGCTTGGTAAGCTTATCAGCGTAGCGGGCTTCGGTATCCTAGCGATGGCTCTGATTCCAAACGAACCATCTGGTCGACTACTGTTTATCTTGTGTGGTGCGATTGTTCTCTCGGTGGGTGTTCTATTGGTGAACGCAGCTCGAGGGCCTAAAAGCCCAAAGTTAGCTAACGCGAAAAGCTAACCACAATTAACGACTCTCTATGAAAAATCCCACAGTATCGCTACTGTGGGATTTTTTTATGCTGCCATCAAAGGAGTTATAAGTGGTTTTTCATCATTCCAAGTGGCTTGCAATGAGTTATTCAGGAGGGGCAGGACTGATGTTTGATCTGCTTTGAAACTGTGGCGATACAGCGCATTGCCGAACCACTCACTCCAGATAATTGGAAGAATCCATGAATAACACCTAGATAACGCTCACAGTATGCGTCTACACCTTGAGACAACAGTGATCGATAAAGTTCTTCTCCCTCATCACGCAACGGGTCATATTCCGCGGTAATAATGGTTGTCATAGGTAGACCACTGAGGTCATTAGTCAAAAGATTAAGTTCTGGTTCAGCTGCGATTTCTGCGTCGTGGTTAGTATAAAGTTCAAAACCCGATAGAAGCATTCGCGCTGTAATAATGTAGTCGGTTCCATTTTCTATGTAGCTTTGTGAACTGCCTTGAGGGTCTAACATTGGGTAGATGAGGATTTGCTGATTTGGTAGCCAAGGCTGTGATTCTTTTAGCCTGAGTGATGTCGATAATGCCAATTGCGCCCCGGCACTATCCCCAACAAAAACCACATGATTGGTATCGCCACCATATTTGTGCCCGTGTTCTTTAATTCCTAATACAGCTTGATACACATCATCATGTGCTGCTGGATAGGTATGTTCTGGTGCAAGTCTGTATTTAATGCAGATCACAATTGTGTGAGATAAGACAGCGATTTGTCTTAGCTGGACTTCGTGGGTTTCAAAGCCTCCGCTGATGAAACAACCGCCGTGGAAGTAGATGGTGACAGGTAAGTTCACCTCGCTCGCTGGCTTATAAACTTTGATTTGAATGCCATTGATGACATCTAAGAACTCGCGCTCTAATGTTGGGCTCTCACCTGCTAAGACAGTACTGCCAATATAGCCGGCACGTCGTTCAGCGATGGTTTGTAGTGAAGGGCAAGGCTTCCCGTTAATTTGGAATTCTTCTACTAATGATTTGATACCAGCCTCAAGATAATCGGTCATTCTTTAACTCTATAACGAAAATAACCGCGGAATAATATACAAACACAAAACCATGTATATAAATACAGTGTAAATGTGTGATGTGAATGTCAAAGAGGGGAGACTGTGAGTTTAGGCTGCTAAGAGAGGGCATAAAAAGCCTTGCTACGGGGTTAGCAAGGCTTTGGAAGTGTGGTTGACTAAGGTATTAACCTTCTAATTCTGCGAAGTAATCAAAGATCACAGGTACGTCGTTTTGACCAAGGCCTTGGTCTACTGCTGCTTGTAGGCTCTTAGAAGTACCTTCAGCAATAAGAGACTCAGTACCTAGGTCTTTAACCATTTCTAGGAAGTAACCTAGATCTTTGTTTGCGTTTGCGATTGAGAAACCTAGCTTTTCTTCGCCGTCTACTGCGTAGAACTTACAGAACTGCATGAATGGTGAGTTTGATGGACCTGCAGACATGATGTCGAATAGTTGTTGACCATCAACGCCAGCACGTTTAGCAACAGCAAATGCCTGAGACATGGTTGCTACTGTTGTCATGCCCATGAAGTTGTTTACTAGCTTAGTCACATGACCAGAACCTAGCGCGCCAAGGTGGAATACGTTTTCACCTTGATCGTCCAGTACAGGCTTCACCTTGTTGAATGTTTCGATGTCACCTGCAGCCATGATGTTCAAAAGACCATCTTTTGCGTGAGCAGGTGTACGGCCTAGAGGCGCGTCGATCATGCCAGCGCCTTTCGCTGCAAGGTCTGCACCGATCTTGCGAGTTGAAGCTGGGATAGAAGTACCGAAGTCGATCAGAGTCGCGCCTTCTTTGATACCCGCTAGAATACCTTCTTCACCGTAAACGATCTTTTCTACAACTTCAGAAGTCGTTAGACATAGCATCACGATGTCACTTGCTTCAGCAAGTTCTTTAGGTGTGTTTGCCGCTTTAGCACCGCGAGCCACACAAGCTGCCACAGCGTCTTTATTCAAATCCATTACGTTTAATTCGTAACCACGGTTTTGTAGGTTCTCAACCATGTTTCCACCCATCAGACCAAGGCCGATGAAACCAATGACAGGTTTTGTCATATTAGACTCCAAATATCGTATTGTATGATTATATGGCTTCATCTTAAGTCCTCAGTTGGATTTTGCAATCGGAAAATGCAGTGAATAAGGTTTTATCGATTTTTTTGGGCAAAAGTGAGAGGTCGGTTGGACTGTGGGTTCGATTTATCTTGGCTTTTGGTGGTTTTTAGTGTTTCAGGTAATGAGTTTGTCAATACCAAATATAACTGAGATATTCGCTTTAATTGCGCAAATGTTTGTCCAATGAATAACATTAATTGTATTACAATTGTTCTATCGGGGAGAAAGGGAACAGTGGCCGTTAGGATGGAAAAATAAGAGCCGAGGTCATCGGCTCTTTTGAAAGGTGAAGGATAAAGCGTTCTTTATAAGTCGAAGCGGTCGTTGTTCATCACTTTCACCCACGCGGCAACAAAATCATGTACGAACTTCTCTTTGTTGTCGTCTTGAGCGTAAACCTCTGCGTAAGAGCGGAGCACCGAGTTCGAACCAAACACCAAATCCACACGTGACGCTGTCCATTTTGTTTGGCCAGAAGCGCGCTCGCGGATTTCGTATTCGTTATCACCGACTGGGTGCCAGGTGTAACTCATATCAGTGAGGTTGACGAAGAAGTCGTTAGTTAGCGCGCCGACGTTCTCGGTGAGTACGCCTTGGCTCGTGCCGCCATAGTTGGTGCCCAGTACGCGCATACCGCCGATAAGCACTGTCATCTCAACCGCCGTTAGCTGCATCAATTGACTTCTTTCAAGCAAAAGTTCCTCCGCGGTGACCACGTAATTGGACTTTAGCCAGTTACGGAAGCCATCATGGATTGGCTCGAGTACATCGAACGAATCGGCGTCGGTTATTGCATCCGTGGCATCTCCACGGCCTTGGCTAAATGGTACTGAGATATCCATTCCAGCATTGGAGGCGGCCTTCTCAATACCTACGCTGCCACCGAGTACAATCATATCGGCCATGCTGATAGGTGAGTGGTGCGTAGTGCGAATCGAATCCAGCACATTGAGTACTTTCTGCAATCTTTCAGGTTCGTTACCTACCCAGTCTTTTTGTGGGGCAAGACGAATACGAGCGCCATTTGCCCCGCCGCGACGGTCAGAGCCACGGTAAGTACGTGCGCTGTCCCATGCTGTAGAAACGAGCTCAGCAATGCTCAATTCGCTATTGAGAATCGCCATCTTCAGTGCATCGATATTGTCTTCAGACAGATAGTAAGAGACAGGTGGAACCGGATCTTGCCAAATCAAATCTTCCGCTGGCACATCGGGGCCAAGGTAACGAGACTTAGGGCCTAAATCGCGGTGTGTTAGTTTGAACCAAGCGCGAGCAAAACAGTCTTCGAACTCTTTTGGATTGTCACGAAAGCGCTCCGCAATCTTGCGATATTCAGGGTCATATTTGAGTGCCATATCCGCATCGGTCATCATCGGATTGTGACGGATGTTAGCGTCTTCCACATCCACTGGCATGTCTTCTTCTTTGATGTCTACTGGTTTCCATTGGGCGGCACCTGCAGGGCTCTTGGTGATTTCCCAATCGTAGGTGAACAGCAAGTGGAAGTATCCGTTATCCCACTTCGTCGGGTTAGTAGTCCATGCACCTTCAACGCCACTGGTGACAGTATCACGCCCTATGCCACGAGAGGTCTTATTGAGCCAGCCAAAACCTTGGTCTTCAATTTCTGCGCCTTCAGGCTCTGGCCCAAGTACCGAAGCATCGCCATTACCATGAGCTTTACCCACGGTATGGCCGCCAGCTGTTAGCGCAACAGTTTCTTCATCGTTCATTGCCATTCGCGCAAAGGTGACTCGCATGTCGTGTGCGGTTTTGAGTGGGTCTGGTTTGCCATCGACGCCTTCTGGGTTCACGTAAATCAAGCCCATCATCACCGCGGCGAGTGGGTTCTCAAGATCGCGTTCGCCAGAGTAACGGTTATTTTCGCCGCCGCTCGGTTGTAGCCACTCTTTCTCTGCACCCCAGTAGATGTCTTTTTCTGGGTGCCAAATGTCTTCACGACCGCCTGCAAAACCGAACGTTTTAAAGCCCATCGATTCATAAGCCATGTTGCCAGCAAGGATCATTAAGTCTGCCCAAGAGAGCTTGTTGCCGTATTTTCTTTTGATTGGCCACAGTAAACGTCGTGCTTTGTCGAGGTTGCCGTTATCAGGCCAACTGTTGAGTGGCGCAAAACGCTGGTTCCCTCGGCTTGCGCCACCACGACCATCTGCAATTCGATACGTACCTGCAGAGTGCCACGCCATACGAATCATTAAGCCACCGTAATGCCCCCAGTCTGCTGGCCACCAGTCTTGGCTGTCGGTCATCAGATCTTTCAGGTCTTTTTTCACTTCCTCGAAATCGAGTGAGTTAAATGCGTCGGCGTAGCTAAAGTCCGCGCCCATTGGATCGGTCTTATGATCGTGCTGATGAAGAATGTCGAGGTTGAGGCTTTTCGGCCACCAATTGAACTCGCTGGCTTGTTGGTTAGTGTTCGCTCCGTGCATAACAGGGCATTTGGAGTGATGGTTTTTGTCGCTCATCTCTTGCTCCCTAACAAGGGTTAGTGTCCCAAAAGTTTAGTTATTAGTTGGGTATTTTGCTTTGATGTTTTACTACGGTGACCAAAAGCGAAAAATCTCGAGATAGAGGGAGCCATAAGCGTCAGTTTTTCTGAAATGGCTCGCAGATATAGCGATTCAGCATTTAACTTCGGTCCGCTTGCCTCGAGCCTACAGAGCAAAACTTAGTGTAGATTTATGGAGAATGTAGATGGAGCTTGATACTGCTTACTCACCGACGATAGTTGCAATCGGATTAACTGGTTTGGTTTTTCTGGTTCAGCTTCTTGTTCTGGACGTATTGGGTTTAGCCCAAAGGCATACCCCGGGACATCCCATAGAAGCAGATCATGAAAGCTTTCTATTTAGGGCGTCACGGTCACTACATAACAGTAATGAGAGTGTTGGCATCTACATCTTGTTTGTGATGTTCGCATTACTATCTAGTGCATCTGCTGATCTGCTCAATATCGCAGTTTGGGTATACTTGACTGGTCGTGTGTTGCATATGCTGTTTTACTACATCAACTTAAAAATACTAAGAAGTATTGCGTTTGTAATTAGCCTAATTGGATTAGGCGCGATTTTTATTTTAGGAGCCATTAATTGGTTCTAACTAAGGTATTCACGGATGAAAAGTAAACAGAACCGAGCGGTATTGTTTGCGTTTGTATCAGGTAGCGTGTTTGGCGCTGCACTGGTCATCGCAATGTATATCCAAATTTGATTCAGTGTTGGTTGAACCTATCAAAACTGGAAAATCAAGTTATGCAAGGGGTAGGGTTGTTTTTAGCTCTGCTCCTTGTTAGTTTAAAAAATATGAAAACGACATTTACCCCTTCATCAAACTTCTTCTGGTGGCGCTCTAATTAGAGCGGCGCGGAATCCTTACATTCTTACGCTGCTGGACGGTAGCTAAGAGTGTCTTGTCTTTTTTATCTCCAGTAGCGATCTATTTTTAGTCGGAGATAAGTCATGAACACCACACTAAGTACTCAACAACGTGAAATCATTCTTACTGGCGATCGAGCTACAGGCCCTTTGCATTTAGGCCATTACGTTGGTTCATTACAGCAACGTGTTGCGCTACAAAGTCAGCACGATCAAACCATTTTAGTTGCCGACATGCAGGGGTTAACCGATAACGCGCACAACCCTTCTAAGGTCTCTTCTAATATTCTGAACGTGGTGGCGGATTATCTTGCGGTAGGCATCGACCCGACTCAAACGACCATCTGTTTGCAGTCTCAGGTGCCAGCGCTTGCTGAACTCACCATGTACTACAGCAATCTGGTTTCAATTGCGCGGTTAGAGCGTAACCCGACGGTAAAAAACGAAATCCAAAATAAAGGCTTTGAACGTTCGATTCCGACAGGGTTTCTGACTTACCCAATCTCTCAAGCGGCAGATATAACAGGCTTTCACGCTACCTTAGTTCCTGTCGGCGATGATCAATTGCCAATGCTTGAGCAAACTAACGAAATCGTAAGAAAAATAAACCATCTCGGTGGAAAAGAGATTCTGAAGGAGTGCCGTCCGCTGCTCAGCGCCGCGCCGCGTTTGCCTAGTACCGATGGTAAAAACAAGATGTCGAAAAGCATGGGTAACGCGATTAATCTAGGGGCTAAAGAGAAAGAGATTTCAGCGGCTGTGAAGTCTATGTACACAGACCCAAACCATTTGCGCATCGAAGATCCAGGCCAAGTGGAAGGCAACATCGTGTTCACTTACCTAGATGCTTTTCATACCGATAAAGATTATGTTGAAGAGCTAAAAGCACATTATCGTCGTGGCGGGCTAGGTGACGGCACTACCAAGAAAGTATTGGAAGAATGCTTACAAGAAATGCTACGACCAATCCGAGAAAAACGCGCCATGTTCCTAGATGATAAAGCGCAGCTTGTCGATATCCTCAAACAAGGCAGCCAACGTTCACGTGAGAAAACCGAACAAGTACTGTTTGATGTAAAAGGTGTGTTTGGTTTGAACCTGTTCTGAGATTCGCGGATACAGCTACATCGAGTGCGTACTCAACGTAAAGCAGTGCGGACACTCAATAGGGGGCTCTTTATCTAATGGGCCCTATTACATTCGGTAAAACCTATTGATTTAATTGATGTAAGCGATTGGACGAGTTTATTTACCCTCTGCAACAATCCTGCCATTGAAACCTTTCGCAACCCTGAAATCTCGCCCCAATTATCTTCATCCATCGTTAAATCGAGTTTCTTTTGTGATTAGGTTACCGAATTGGAACTGACTTAGCCAAAATCACATTTTATTTGTAATTTTTGCAAGGCTTGGAAGGTCTGGTTTCTTTCGTGGAAAAATAAAAATAGAGGCTACTGATCAAGTAGCCCTCAACTTTCTCGTTTGCTATCAGGAGTATGAAATGCAATACCTTGCTCAGTTGAAAGTGAGAACTCGTTTGGCGCTAGGTTTTGGTACGTTAGTAGCGCTAATGGCAGTGCTTACAATAGTTGGAATTCAAAAGGTTAACTTTATCGATATGACCTTGTCTGAGGTGACAGACATTAACTCAGTGAAACAACGATATGCGATTAACTATCGCGGCAGTGTTCATGACCGCGCGATTGCCATTCGTGATGTGGTTATGGCTCGTGATACACAAGAAATGCGTGTTTTTGAAAATGAGATCAAAAGGCTCGAAGAATTCTACCGTCAGTCGGAGTTGCGTATGCAGAAGATGATGGCTGATGGTGTTCCTTTTACGGAAAAGGAGTTAAAAATCTTGCGCAGTATTGATGAGATTCAGGCGCAGACATTGCCTTTGGTGCAAGAGGTCATTACCAAGAAAGAAAACGGTGAACCAGTCACGACAATGCTGTTAGATCAAGTTCGCCCTAGCTTTGCAATGTGGTTGAAGGTGATCAATGAGTTCATCGATTACCAAGAGGAATTGAATCAACAACTCACACCTATTGCTCGCGAACAGGCAAGTGGGTTTCAAAGCTTGATGCTTGCTTTGAGTGGAATTGCTTTACTGATTTCAATCTTAGTTGGCTTTGTTATCGAACGCAGTTTCCGACGTTCACTGGGTGGTGAACCGTTTGTCGCTCAAAGTGCGATTCAGACGATGGCAGAAGGTGAGTTAACACAAGATCATAGCGATAGTGCGCCGGGCAGTATTTTGCATTCTCTGTCTTTGATGTCAGAAAAACTAAGCTCGATTGTCAGCAATATTCGCGGAGCATCAGAACAATTGGCAGAACAAGTCGAAGAGGTGTCTCACGGTTCTCGCTCAGTATTTGATACGGCTCAACAGCAAGCCTCACTGACGGACCAAATGGCGATTAGATTGGAAACGATGCATGCTCGCATTGATGAGATTGCCAAGATCGTTCATTTATCAGAGCAAAACTCTGCTAACACATCAGAGAATGCTCGTGATGGCCGTGAGCGTATTGCTGCTGTTGCAGAGCAAATGTTGTCAGTTACCGCTGCGGTGAATGGCACTGTAGGGCAAGTGAAAGCGCTGGAAGCGAAAACGCGCGATATTGGTGGCATTGTGAATATGATCAGTGACATCTCTGAGCAGACCAACTTATTGGCGCTCAATGCTGCAATTGAAGCGGCACGAGCAGGTGAGTCTGGGCGTGGCTTTGCAGTTGTTGCAGATGAGGTGAGAAATCTAGCTAAACGTACTGGTGAAGCAACGACTCAAATTGAAAGCATGTTGAAAGAGGTTCAAGCCCAAACGGTTGCCAGCGTAAATGCGATGGAAAGCACTCAGCCACAAGTGGAAAGTTGTCAAAGGAACACCGAAGAAGCTACGCATTTATTGGTGAGTATTGAGAAACAAGCGCAGGATTCACTGGAACGAGTTCGTGACATTGTGAGTGCGACAGAAGAACAAGTTCAAGTAGTGAGCGAGCTTGTAGTGGCGATGGATCAAATTTCCAGTATGTCTAAAGACTCGATTGATTCGATGAAAAATAACGACGTTGCAAGCCAAAATCTGAATGCGCTTTCGAACAGACTAAAAGAAGAAGTCGCGTTTTTTTAAAGTCTAGCCGTATTGACTTCGTGTTCTATTTATCATCAAAAAACGCACGCTAAATTAAATAGCGTGCGATTTTCATCTATTCACTCAAGTTTCTAACTATTTTGCTCGTTGTTTTTTGAAAAGCTTCGAGCTCTTCCGAAGACATATCTTGTGTCATTTTTTTGAGTATCAACTCATCAACGTGTGCGATCTTTTCCATGACTACATTGCCTTCATCTGTGACTAGGAGCCATTGGCTACGTTTGTCTTCTGGATTCGCTTCTTTAACGATTAGACGTTGATAGCTTGAGAAAGGGAAGTGGGCTAGATGAAGCTGAGGCGACAAAAGTTGGTGTAGCAATACGTTTGCTAGGCCCTGTGATGATGAAAGACAGAAAGTACCCACTGTTCATTGACTTCATGCCTGTGTTCAAAGGGTTTATGCAGAATTTAAAACGTACAGTTAAATCAGCTATTGCTGACTAGTTATTGTTATTACCACCGCTTTGTATCGAAAAAACTGAACTGTAATGGTTCGGTTTTTTTGTGTCATCATAAAAGCGTAATTGATTGATGAGGTTTTGGAAATTCGTCGTGAAATATTACGGAAAAAAATAGCTGATTATTGAAGCGGTATATATAAGTAGAGCTACGTATCAAAATCAGAAAATAGTGATAACAACTTTATCAATGGGTGGTTAAAGTGAGCGTGTAACGCCCCGGTTATAAAGAGGCGTGAAGTAGTCACATTGTTAGTAAGTATTGTTTTTTGCGTTTGATGTCGTTTCATTTTTGAGACGTCTCATTAACGCTGTCGCGAGGAAGTTTATGAGTATTAAAGACTTAAGTGTCGTAAAGAAAATATGGTTGAGTTATTTGACTGTGTTTGCCGTATTTGCAGTGGTATCTATTATGTTGGTGCTGAGCTTATCGACTCTGAATAAGAATATTGCGGTACTTACGGAGAAGAGCCTACCGTCAGTTGCTATTCTGAAGGGGATCCAAGTCGACATCACTAAAGTGCGAAAAGATGAGTTTTCGTTGCTTCCAAATGGGGATCACCCAAAGATTGGTGAATGGCTGAAAGATCTTGATCAATGGCGTGCAGATGTGCAGTCAGGGATTGCCGCTTTTGAAGCATTGAATTTAAATACGGAAGAAAAGCAATCGTTTGCTGTATTTAAGGAAACTTGGAACCAATACATAAAAGAGACTAAACCTTATAATGATTTACTTAGCCAAGGTAAGTCTGATGAAGCGAACAAAGTCGTTTTATTCAGCTTCTCAACTTACTCAAAAGCACTGAATAGTTTAGATGATACGCTGGCACTAAATGATGAGCTTGTGAACCATATTGGTGAAGAAGTGCATGCAGAGGCGCTTTCGACTCAATACAGTGCTGGCATTGGTGCGCTCGTTATTATCGTGGTCATCGCGTTGTCTTCAGTTTTACTTTCACGTGCGATTTGTCGCCCTGTAGATCGTGCATTGGCATTTGCTTCTAAGATCGCGCAGGGTCAGTTGAACAACACGATTGACGAGGAAGATCTAACCAAAGATGAACTTGGTACTTTGCTAAAAGAGCTTGTGACGATGCAAAGCAATTTGCATTCATTAGTATCTGAAATTAGTGATTCGACCATTCAATTGACCGCTGCAGTAGAAGAGGTCAGCGCAATCTCTTCTCAAACCGCTTCTGGTATGCAGAATCAACAGCTTGAATTGAGCTCCGTCGCTTCTGCAATGACAGAGATGCAAGCCGCTGTAGGGGAAGTGGCTCAAAATACCGAAGTAGGTGCGACTTCTGCTTACTCAGCTACCGAGGTAGCGAAGCAGGGTACGGAAACGCTTCAACAAACTATTGCTGTTATCGAGCGTGTATCGCAGACAATTCAAGAGTCAGATGATTTAGCACAGGAGCTTGAATCTAGTTCGAACAACATCAACCTGGTCGTAGATGTGATTCGCGGCATCGCAGAGCAAACAAACTTGCTAGCGCTCAACGCAGCAATCGAAGCGGCGCGTGCGGGTGAACAAGGGCGAGGATTTGCGGTTGTGGCAGATGAGGTTCGTTCTTTAGCTCAACGTACTCAGGATTCAACTTCGCAAATCATCGAAATCGTGAATCAACTGCAAGAGAACACCAGCAAGATGGGGCACTCAAGTCGAGATTGCCAAGCAGGCATTGCCCAGTGTGTGGAACAAGTAAATCAAGCAGGTAATCAAATCAATGAAATTGAACACTCGGTGGATAACATTGCTCAAATGAGTACTCAAATTGCGACGGCTTGTAGCGAACAGAACTCAGTCTCTGAGGAACTGAATCGTAGTGTTGAGCACATCAATAGTGCTTCAACAGAAATGGCTGAAGGGGCATCGCAAACGGCGGTGGCTTGTCAGCAGATTAGTAGTCTTGCCCATAATCTGAAATCAAGAATGGAAACCTTTAAGCTCTAAGAGACGGTAGAATAAGAAGCCCTAGCATTATTGCTAGGGCTTTGTTTTTTGGCATGGCCGATTACAGCTTAGTGGCTATTTGGTCTGTTAGATTACTTAAGCCTTCAGAAAGTGCATCAACAAGTGCGTCGTAGCCGTCGTCTTGCAAGGGAACATTGATGTTTACTGGCGCGCTGTTTGTCACTTTGCCATTCGCATCAATAATTAACCATTCGCCTTCGAGCTCCGCATTGCCTTCAAAGTTACCGTTGAACTTGCTTAGAGAAAGCTGAAGTTTGCTTTCGTGACTCTGATCGAGCAAGTTGTTGACTTCAACAGGCCAGTATTGCGTTTGTTTGGTTCGTAGTTCGTTAATCACGCGAGAAGTGATCTGCTCAGAAATGCTGTGTGCCCATTGATTGTGCTTTGCTTGAACAATCTGAGTTTCTGATGTGCGATACACAATTCCGCTATCAGCGAGATAACTGGCTAACTCGACAGGACGAACAATGAGCGGAGTGCGTTGGACTACTAGGGTGCTATTAATGTTTGCCGCGCTGAACTCTGGCAACACATAAAAGGCATCGGTGTTTTTCGGAGCGCTACTACAGCCAGCGAGTAGGGCAGAGATCAATAAAATTCTACGTTTCATTATTTTTGTCCTCTAACTGGCATTGGGTCGTTCATCTCATCTTTACCAAATACAAGTGAGTTTGGCTTATCGTTCAATTGCTGCAGGACGGGCCTGAACTCGGTCATCACTTTCTCTAGCTCTTTCAACGTTGATTCCATTTCGCTGTACATCGTTGAGTTCGGGCCATAGCCATCAAGTGTCTTTTGTAACTGCTGCAGGCTTTGACGAATATCCGCTGGTATTGCTTTAGTGTCTTGTTGATTTAGCAACTTATCGATACTGCTCGCGACACGCTCTGCAGATGCTAATGTCTTCTCGGAGGTCTTTAGCGTCTTGTTTAGGGAAAGCAATGTATCTTCCATTGGTAAATTGTTGATCTTATTTAGGAAGTCATTAACCTGTCGTTGTACTTGAGCAAAGCCCCCTTGTTTTGTAGGAAACACATCTAAGCCCTCGAAAGTACTTGCTACGTATGGGGCTTCCTCTGGGTAGAAGTCTGTATCAATATACAATGCACCAGTCAGCAAGTTACCAGTTTTTAGCGTGCCGCGAAGGCCTTTCTTAAACTCTTCTTTTAACTTGCCTTTAAACAGCGGAAGTTTATCTACTGGAAGATTGTCATAAACTCGACCCAATTCGATACGTACTAATACTGGAATTTTCTTTGCGGAAAAATCTTCCTCAGGGGTTGGCATGCGCATAGGCACTTTCATCACAGTACCAATTCTTAGGCCTCTGTACTCAACAGGTGCTTTGCGTTTCAACCCTCGAACCGATTCTTCAAACATCATAACGAATTGAATGTACTCGTCATACATGCCTTCACGAACCTGTTTCACGTCATCGAATAAACGGAATTTTGTCATGTCTTCAGTGACTTCTGCCCCATCTCCAATTCCTGGAATCGTATCAAATGTCACACCGCCGGTGATCAACGTTTCTAAGGAGCCGAATTTGACTTCGAAGCCTTCAGCGTTTAACTGAAGATCGACGCCAGAGCTCAACCAAAAATGTGTTTTAGTTCGAATGAGACTGTCGTATGGCTTGAAGATAAACAGTTGGTACAGTGCACGGCGAGTATCAACATCAAAGCTTGTAGTTTCAACACGACCGACAGTAAAGCCTTTGTAGATAACCGGATCGCCAACGCCCAGTTTACCTGCCTCTCGGTTGGTCAGTACTACTCGTAAACCTTCCGCATCAGGAGCGGCGACAGGTGGAACATCTAACACATCAAAGTGCTCTTGCTCTATGTTTGATTTACCAGGTTGAAGCTGAATATAAGCACCGGAAAGCAGTGTTTCTAAGCCCGATACGCCTTCACGACCAATACGAGGTTTTACCACCCAAAACATCGAGTCTTCGCGAAGCATGCGCTTAGCATCTTTATTCATCTGTGCGGTGGCAATGATGTGGTCATAGTCCTTGCTCAGTTTTACATCGGTAATCACCCCAACCTTAACGTTTAGAGCTTTGATCTCGGTTTTTCCGACTTCAATACCCTCTGCGGTTGGAAGTTTTAGGTTGATTTCTGGCCCGGTACTGTTGACGTACTGAAACAGCATCCATGCGCCCATTGCCAATGCAAGAATTGGGATAATCCAAATCGCAGATATCTGCTTTTGTGGGGTTATTTGAGCGGTTATTTTGTTCTCATCACTCATATTTAGCTTTCTCAGTTAAGTTATCTGTTATTGGCTCCTGCGCTTGTTTTTGTGGAAGTTGCCACAATAAACGCGAGTCAAAAATCATTGCAGAGAGCATGGTAAAAATGACCACTGCAGCGAAAGAGAGTGCTGCAGGGCCAGGGTATATTGCCATTAAGTTCTGTAGTTGCACTAAAGCCACTAAGATGGCGACAACAAAGATATCGATCATTGACCAACGGCCAATGAACTCGGTCATACGGTACACTTTTAAACGCGAGATACTCTCTTCCGGAGGCAAGTACTGCGCTTTTTGGGCGTTGTAGTACAACCAAGCCAGCGCGAGCATTTTGGCCATCGGGATAAATACACTAGCGAAGAAGATAACTGCAGCAATCGGGTAAGAGCCCAGTTGCCACAGTAGCACGACACCTTCCATGATTGTTGAACCTTCGGAATGACCAAGGCTGACGGTATACATCATTGGGTATAAGTTGGCTGGGATATAGAAAATGATCGACGCAAACAATAGTGCCCAGGCTTTTTGCAGGTTATTTATGGGATCATACTTATGCACAGGGCTTTGGCAGCGAATACACTTCTGGTGTTTTTTATCTTCAATAGGGTTCAGTTGATGACAAGTGTGGCAGCCGATGTGATTCTCGCTGTGGTGAGTGTCGCCTTCTTTTACACTTGGTAGCTCTACCGCTGCAATGAAGTGCCCCCAGAGCCAGCTTCTATCGACCATAGAAATACATTTAACAACTAACACCGTATACACGCAGAATGCCCAGAATGAGCTGCCCATACCGACATCTGCGAGAGAGGCGATTTTAATCAGGCTAACCAATACACCAATCAGAAATACATCGACCATTAGCCAAGGTTCCACCCGGAATAAAATTCGGCACAGCACTTTTGCCATGCGCGTTTTCTTTTTGCTTAATGGGTGCTTCGTTGATTTCAATGCTTCCAAGTGAAGGAACAATATCAGACCGACATAAATGGCAGGTAACACGACTACGGTAGCCAGTAAAAGGACACCAAGTAAAACGTTGTGAAACTCAGCCAGCATTTTGGCTGCATGCATTAACGTTATTTCTTGTGTGAGCCCTTGAACGCTAAATGACATGAATGGAAATGAAATGCTCAAAACCAACATGATCAAACTAGCGATCGATACCGCCACTACACTTTGATAGGGTTTAGCGTTAACTTTTGTTAGTGAGTGCTCGCAGCGTGGACACTGTGCTTTTTGACCTTGCTGTATATCTGGAATACGGACAACTAGGCCGCATTCTTCACAGGCGATCAATTGGCGAGAATTAGGTTGAATGCTCATTCAATTATTATTTCGTACTTTTAATAACTAAGAATAACCCTTTTTATCGATATGCGCTTGTTTTAGCGGAGATGTTTTACAAGCTTCTAACCTGTTTAAATGAAAAAACTAGCCTCGGAGACTGGTTTCATGTCTATTTGATACTGCTACGGAAGAGCACCCGACCAAAATTGGCGTGATTTACCAACGTTACTACCATCTACATGAAGGCTTCAACAAAGAAGAAGCTGAGCAACAAACTCAAGTTGAAAGCGTACCAGCACAAGCGTAATCGTTACGTTTTCACTTAAGTACCCCAACTCAATTTAGTCACTAAGATAAAGCGCCTCCAGATGGAGGCGTTTTTGTTTGCTTCGATAAAGTTTTTTGATTGGCTGAAATCTATTTTTTAGACAATAATTTCAGTTGGTTAAAGGATTAAGGCGCTTGGATTACTCCAAGATAAAACGATGAAAAAACGTAAACGCATTTCGTTAAGGACAGTGCTAGGGTTGATGTTTGTCTTCTGTACCCTAGTGACAGTAGGTGTGGCGATAATTTTGCAATACCACTTTGCAAGAAAAACTGAGCTGCAACACACCCTCACTCGATATCAAGCCATCGCGACAGGGGTATCGAGTCACCTATCCAATCTACAAAATTTAGCAGAGAACGTGACACGAAGTGGCGCGCAGCTGGTGTCGCTCATTGGGGTAGATACACCCGAAGAGAGCATCATCATCCCTTTGTCTAAATTGCTGGTAAGAGAACCTAGCATTCACAGTATTTTTGTTGCCAAAGCGAACAATGACTTCTTCCAACTGATCAACCTTTCTTCAGAAGAAATACGTTCCCGTGTGGAAGCGCACCCCGGCGATAAATGGTTGTTGGTCGTTCATAGTGGCGTGAAGCGAGATCGTCGTAAGGTGAGTATTTACTACGATGAAAACTTCGTATCACGCCATGCTTCAGACGAGTTCAGTAACTTCATCCCGACTCAGCGTAGCTGGTTTGAAAATGCCGATTACGATGATACTTACAACACCTCTCCGTATCTGTTTAACACGCTAAAAGTCTCAGGGGAAACCTTCTCTATTAAGGTGCCTGAATCCGATACCGTGGTAGGCGTGGACATTCTTCTCTCCTCGCTTGAGGCTCAACTCACCAACCGTTTTATCGAAAATAAGCAAGCGTCAGAAGCGGAAGCGTTTATCTACCAAGCGAACGGTCGATTGATTGCGACCAACAAGATGATCGACATCGAAGAGCGCTTGCCCTTGGTTTCACCGGTGAATTTAACGGATGAGCAGCGAGCGCTGGTAGCACAAACGCCAGAGTTGAAAGTGTCGAACCAAAATAACTGGGCGCCGGTTGATTACACCGTTGGCGGTCGCCCAAATGGCTTCTCGATTGATCTGTTTAAGATGATTTCGGAAATGACCGGCTTAAAGTTTAAGTTTGTGAACGGTCGAAGTTGGAATGAGCTCGTCAACGACTTTAAAAATGGCAATATCGATATTCTTCAATCGATTGCCGACCAAGATGACCTTTCGAGCATTGGCGTAGTGGGTGAACCTCTTTATCACGCAAAGTTTGCGTTACTCACCACAGAAGAGAACAAGCACATCAATACCTTAGAGCAAGTGAAGAACGAAAGAATTGGCTTGCTAAAAGGATGGAGCATTCAAGATGACTTGTTAGAAGCTTACCCGCAAATGACCATCGTCAATTACGCTTCTTTGCACGATGCGATCGATGGGGTATTGAACGGTGACATCGTCGCTGTGCTCGACATTCGCCAAATATTGGTCAACAAAATACGCGAAACATTCCGTCAGAACTTAGCCATCACTTTAGTTAAGGATTCCAACCTCTCCAACGCGTTTTACTACTTGGCGAATGAGGAACAAAGACCTCTCGTTGAGATCATTAACCGCGCCATTGATGCAATTACGCCAGAGCAAAGAAAAGAGCTGCGCGAAAAATGGTTTGAGGGTAAGGCAGCACTGTCGACTTATACCTTTACGCCATACGAAGAATTGGTCAAATTTGCCAAAGATCCTGAGTTCATCAACTCGGTTCAACTGGTGGAGATCAATGGGAAAGACAAATATGTTTTCGTCTCCAAACTCACTCATAAGGAAGAGCGTTACTTTGCTGTCGTGATTCCGCAAGCTTACGTCATGTCCGGTGTAAATGAAGTGACGCTATATGCTGTGGGCGCATCCTTGTTTGTTCTTGCGTTGTTGATTCCCGTTGCATGGGAGATGGCGAAACCAATCTCTCAGCCAATCAATATGTTGAGAAAGCAAGTCAGATTTGTACGCGATCGCGAATACGACAAAGTGCAGCGTGTTCACTCTCGCATTGAAGAAATTCACCAACTAGGTCTTTCAGTGATGCGAGGCAGCAACTCGCTTAAACAGTTTGAACGAAGACAAAATGAGTTCTTTGAATCTGTCATTCAGCTTATCGCACGCGCGATCGATGAAAAGTCTCCGTACACGGCAGGGCACTGTAATCGTGTGCCGGAGATTGCTTTGATGCTGGCAGAAGAGGCCGAGAAGTCAGAGCAAGGGCCGTTTGAGTCGTTCGCTTTTGAAAGCGATGAAGAGCGTCGTGAGTTCCGCATCGCTGCTTGGCTTCATGATTGTGGCAAGATCGCGACGCCTGAGTATGTGGTTGATAAAGGCAGTAAGCTAGAAACCAACTACAACCGCATTCACGAAGTTCGTATGCGATTCGAGGTGCTGTGGCGAGATGCCCAGATTCAATATCTACTCAAAAAGCTAAAAACGATGGGTGTGGATGAGCAGCCCGAGCAAGCACTAGAACAAGAATTTGCGGCGCTGAAAGAAGAGTTCGAATTTGTCGCCAATGCGAATGTGGGGGCGGAGTTTATGTCGGATCAAGACATCGAACGTCTACACAAGCTGGCCGAGAAAGAGTGGACGCGTTACTTCGATTGTGGACTTGGTTTATCGCCATTAGAAGAAACGCGTTATCAACCACAACCAACGCCAGCAACAGAGAAGCTGCTTTCTGATCGTCCTGAGCATGTAATTGAGCGTGAACAGCCGTTTGATCTTGACCCTGAGTTTGGCATCAATATGACGGTGCCAGAAAAGCTCTATAACCATGGTGAACTGTATAACTTGGCCGTGCAGCGCGGTACGTTATCAGCAGAAGAGCGCTTTAAGATTAATGAGCACATGATCAGCGGAATCAAGATGCTCGAAAGCATACCGTTCCCACCCGAACTTGAGCGCGTTCCTCGCTACGCTACTACGCACCACGAGGCGATGGAAGGCTTTGGTTATCCGAGAGGTTTGATGGGAGAGGAGCTATCGATCCCTGAACGCATTCTGGCGGTAGCGGATATTTTCGAAGCGTTAACCGCGGCTGATCGACCGTACAAGAAAGCCAAATCCTTGAGTGAGGCAATCAGCATTATGTCGAAAATGGCACTCGGTGGGCACATTGATAAAGACGTATTTAAGCTGCTGTTAACCAGTGGCACTTATCTAAGTTACGCCAAGCGCTATCTGCCAGATGAGCTTATCGATGATGTCGATATTGAGGGCTACATAGAGAAGCTATCTTAGCCTTCATCAAGTTTGCATAATGTGCGTAAGCGTTTCGGTTCTTACGCACTTTTTTATGCGCCAAACTTAAACATCAAAGTCTTGTTCAAATTTGGTTTTGACGAAATCGATGAAGGTACGAAGACGTTTAGGTTGGTAGCGATCACGGTGGAAAATGGCAGATAGTGGCACAGACGGGATTTCCCATTCCGGCATCACTTTGACCAGTTGGCCTTTCTCGACTTCCTCGTCACAGTAACTCAATGGCACACGAATAATTCCGTTACCGTGTAGTGCGCCCATCACAAGTGCGCGGCCGTTCTTGCAACGCAGATTGCCTTTCACTATCACATCACTGTGCTCTTTCGGATTAGCAACGTTACGATAACTCCAGCGAGTGACTGAGCCCGTTAGCGTGCGATGTTTGGCTAACTCTTTTGGGGTTACGGGTTCGCCATAGGTCTTCAAGTATTTCGGGCTTGCAAGCGTCACCATATCAATCATCATCAGCTTACGCGCGACAAAACCTGCGTCTTCCAACTCGCCCATGCGAATCGCAACGTCGAATTGATCTTCAATCAAGTCAATGCGTGGCGAAGAGAAGTCGAGATCGACCGTAATGTTCGGGTATTCCAACATGAACTCATTGACGTATTTGGCAATGATGTCTTCACCGATATAACCACCCACGCAGTTTACGCGAATCAAACCGCGCACTTCTTGAGTGTCGTCGACCGCGGCGATCAACGCTTGGTCGATATCGTGCAGTGCCTTCTCACATTCTTGGTAGAAACGCTCTCCGGCATGAGTCAGGCGCAGCGTCCTTGTTGTGCGGGTCAGCAAGGTCACGCCCATTTGCGCTTCGAGCCCACTGATTTGGCGAGACACATGAGAACGCGACACCGAAAGGGCTTCTGCCGCTTTAGTGAAGTTACCCAGTTGAGCGATCAAAACGAACGAGCGAATATCAGCAAGATTAACTTTATTGAGCATGTTGAATTATTTACGGAAACGGTAGTCATAAGACTATCATAATTTGTTACCAATGAGAGCGACGCCAAAAATCATACCACTTGAGGTTTATGCTAACTTGCGTATGATTTCCGGCGTTTCCACATTTATCGAAGTTAGAATGCATTCATCCACCTCACAATCTGCTGCGTCACGACAACAGGGTAAATGGCTCCTAGCGTTAATTGGCTGGGTGATTGTGGTGTGTCTGATGAAAAATTCTGGCTTGATGTTCAGTTGTGCCATGCAATATGACGCGAGCTCTACTTCTGCGGTCGTTGGCGATGAAGTCAAAATCGTAAAAGCAGAGAGCGGACACAAATCTGGTAAGTGTGAGTTGTCTGAAAAGCTGATTCAATTTGCTCAGCAACAACTGGAAACCTTGGTCGTTGTTTTGTTTGTTGGCATCCTCGCGCTTGTCGTGTGGCGCTGTTGTGCGTTCGCCAGCAAAAGGCAATGGACCGAACCGATAGCCCGAAAGTATCGAGTCCATCTCACCTTGTGTGTATTCCGCGAATGACAAGTGATTTCTGACGAGTTTCGTCAGCGATTTTCTACACTTGTTTTAACTAGGAATAACTATGAACCACATGAAAAAAACGACTCAAGCCGCGTTGATGCTCATCATGACGTTGGCACTGAGCTTATTCTCACTGTTTGCCCAAGCACAAATGACGGACACAGGTTGGCTGACCAATCCTCAGCACCCACCTGTGCAGACACGCTTTGTCTTAACCGGACAGCAAGACCCGAATACCAACACCATCACAGGTTACCTTGATGTCAAACTGACCGGTGACTGGAAAACCTATTGGCGTTCGCCAGGTGAGGGCGGTGTTGCACCTTCCATTGATTGGGAAAAATCACAAAACCTAACTAAAGTGGATTGGCAATGGCCGTACCCGCAGAAATACGAACTGCTTGGCATTGAGACGCTAGGCTACAAAGGTGACACTGTCTTTCCAATGACGTTGCACGTCGAAGACATGAACAAGCCAGTGACGATTGATGCGACGCTGACACTATCTTCATGTACAACGATTTGTGTCCTGACGGATTACCACATTCAGCTGTCTTTCCTACCTTCCGATCTACAAGTCGATGAAGATGTGATGTTCACTTACGCGCAAGCGGTAAGCAGTGTGCCTCAAGCTTCACCATTTGTTGAAGTGACAGAAGCGAACTGGGATGCAAACCAGTCTAAGCTACAAATCAAACTGACTAACTCACAAGGTTGGCAAAAACCAGAAGTGTTGGTTGATGGTGTCGACGAAGCAACCAGCGATTACAGCTTCAAATTAGAAGGGCTGCATCAAGAGGGCAACACGCTTACTGCCAACTACCTAGTCAATACTTGGTTGGGTGACGTAGAGCTGGATAACCAGTCAGTTTATGTCTCAATCAAAGACAACAACTTATTGGCGCAAGAAACCGCGCAAGCCAAAGCAGGTTTGATTACTGAAGCCTTACCAAGTACATCACTGGTGAACATTTTCTTGTTCGCGTTACTCGGTGGTTTGATTCTCAACATCATGCCTTGTGTATTGCCCGTTCTCGGCATGAAGTTAAGTAGCATCGTAGCGGCACAAGGCGTTGAACGTCGTCAAATTCGCACTCAGTTCGTGGCGTCTTCGCTAGGTATTCTAACGTCTTTCTGGCTACTCGCTGGCTTTATCTTAGTGCTGAAGCTCACTGGTAACGCCATCGGCTGGGGCGTGCAATTCCAAAGCCCTTGGTTCTTAGGTCTAATGCTGTTGGTGACCGGATTGTTTGGTGCCAACATGCTTGGCTTGTTTGAAATTCGCTTGTCTTCGGGTACGAACACTTGGTTGGCTTCAAAAGGTGATAACTCACTGCTTGGGCATTACGTGCAAGGTATGTTCGCGACTCTGCTAGCAACGCCTTGTTCTGCACCTTTCCTAGGCACTGCGGTGGCGTTTGCACTGGGTGCAGACGTAGTGACTCTGTTTGCTATCTTCACTGCGTTAGCTATGGGTATGGCACTGCCTTGGATCTTAGTGGCTATCTTCCCGGGGATTGCACTCAAACTACCTAAGCCAGGCCAATGGATGAATGTCGTGAAAATTGTATTCGGCATCATGATGTTAGCAACCAGTGCGTGGTTGTTGTCATTGATGGCGAATCACTTGCCGGTATTTTGGGTCATTCTGATTGGCCTAGCTGCGTTCATCGTCATCATGGCGCGTGTTAAGCGTATTTATGGCAATAAAGCGTTGGCGATCTCTGGCACGGTTTCGTTGATTCTGATTGCTGGTGGTTTGGTACTAGGCAGTGTGACTGCAAATCATTGGGCGACGCCATTGCCAGAAGATTTGGCTTGGGAAAAACTGTCAAACGAAGCGATTGCAGACCACGTGAAGAATGGCCGTGTGGTGTTCGTCGATGTGACTGCAGATTGGTGTGTGACTTGTAAAGCCAACAAAATCGGCGTGATCTGGCAAGATCCGGTTTACTCACTGTTGCAAAGCCCGAACGTGGCGACACTGAAAGGCGATTGGACACATCCGAATGGCTCAGTGACCGATTTCTTGCGTGCGCACGGTCGCTTTGGTGTGCCATTTAACATCGTGTATGGCCCAGCAGCACCAGAGGGGATTCCTCTGCCAGTGATTCTGACTGACGATGTGGTGGTGAAAGCAATCGAACAGGCAAGTGGAGGCGCAATTAAGTGAACACAGTAAAAAAGCGCAAGTCGCTCAAATACTGGCTCAGTCAAGCGCTACAACTCGTCCTTATGGTGACCGTGATTTCGGTCGCCATGGATTGGTATCGCACTAAAGAGATCCCTAAAGAGCAAGCACCACCTCTGAGTGCGATCATGGCCGATGGCGAATTTGTCGATATGATTGCCAAAAGCCATGAAGAACCCGTCGTGGTGTACTTTTGGGCAACGTGGTGTCCGGCATGCAAGTTTGTTAGCCCAAGCGTGAGTTGGTTGAGTGATTACTATGAGGTGGTTGCGGTATCTGGTGCGTCTGGCCCGCAAGAACGGGTGCAAAAGTTCATGCAGTCTAAAGACTACCAGTTTGACAACATTAATGACCCGAAAAGCGCCATCATGCAAGAATGGAGCATTAGCGTGACCCCGACCATCTATGTGTTAAAAGATGGAGAAGTGAGCTCAATTACCACAGGCGTCACAACGCCAATGGGCATTCTGGCAAGGATCTGGATGGCCTAAATCAATGCGTAGCACGTCGACTTTTTTCACGATTTTACAATGACATAAGTGTGCAGGTGAGTATGGCGTGCTACATTCGGACTCTTGATGTAGATAATAAACAAGGACTGTTTTTGAAGACACAAGACCTGAGTGAGTTTGCATCAGGCATGGAATACGATGCTCAGTATGATAAACATTACGAAGATGATATTGCTCTGATACAAAAGCACATTGCGGCGATGGGTGCTCGAAGTTTGCTGGATGTGTGCTGTGGTACGGGTATTGTCACCATACCTGTCGCGAAGCAACTCGATAATGCTGTCGGTATTGATATTGCCGAAGGGATGTTAAAACATGCTAAACACAAAGCGCAGGGATTAGATAACCTTTCTTTCTTGCAACAGGATGCCACTCAATTCTCTCTCGATAAACGCTTCGACATGGCGATTATGACGGGCAACGCTTTCCAAGCTTTCCTCTCCGATGAGATGCTAGTTGGCGTCCTTAATTCGATTTCTAATCACCTCAATAGAGGTGGGCGTTTCATCTTTGATACCCGCTTACCAACGCCAGATAACTTGGAAATTGATGCTGAAATGTCGCTGTGGCAAACCTATGAATTGCCAGACAAAGGCGAAGTGAAGTACATGGGAATGAGCGAACGTTATGACGCTGAAAGTACAGTACTTTATTTGAAGAAAGAACGTCACTACCAAGATGGGACAATGGTCTACTCAAGCATTGACTTGAGGTATCGAAAGTTATCTGAAATTGAAGCGTTTCTTGCTCAGGCGGGTTTATGTATTACCGAAAAATACAGCTCGTGGACAGAAGATAAGTTGTCTGAAAACTCAAACAACCTAATTTGCGTCGCAGAGAAGCTTTGATTTATTGGGAGAACGCAATGCAAGGATATCGTATTAGCACAGCCTTTGAAGAGATGGATTTGGATTGCATTCATCAGTTCATCTCACAGAGCTATTGGGCGAAAGGAGTGCCAAGGGACACGCTAGATAAAGCGATACGAAACTCTTTTTGCTTTGGTGTGTTTACCGAGTCGAATCAGCAAATCGCGTTTGCTCGCCTTATTACTGACAAAGCCACCTTCGCTTATCTCGCCGATGTTTTCGTACTCCCTGATTACCGCGGCAGTGGTATTAGTAAGTGGTTGGTTTCTGAAATTGTGTCCCACCCAGACCTTCAAGGTCTTCGTAGAATGATTCTTGCGACGCGCGATGCACATGGTCTTTATGAACAATACGGCTTTAAGCCCATCGAGCCCGCCGAAAACTTTATGCAGATTTGGAATCCAAACGTGTATCAAGGTGAGAACCAATGAGGCGAGAAGCGCAAGATATAGCAATAAGATACCTTGAAGAAACTGATGCCGTTCCTTTGTTTGAAAACTACCTTGGTGATGAGCAAACGTGTTTGTATCTCAATCGACAAGCCCATCTAAGCCCAATTCAAACGCTACAAGCGATCGGTCGATGGCGAGCTCAGTACGAGTTGGCTCACCCTAATTTCTTGGTACTCGCAATTGAAGAAAGCGCAACTCAAGTTCCCATTGGTTGCTTAGTCTTAATCCCTGAAGGCAGTCATAGCGAAATTCACTTTGGGATCTCTAGAAATTATCAAGGTAAAGGGTATGCGACTCAGGCGTGTAAGCTCGGCATTGAGTATCTGAAAAGCATCGGAGTCGAAGAGATTTATACGGCTCCTCATATTGACCATCAAGCCAGTATTCGCGTGCTCGAAAAATGTGGATTTAAGAAACAAGGTGTCTTGAAAGAGTATGCGGTATTTCCTGCCCTTAGCGACGAACTTCAGGATTGTTTGGATATGCAGCTAAAAGAGTTGAAAGCATGAAATGGCTAATATGCTTAATGACTCTCATCGGATCTGAAGCAGTAGCAAATGAGAGGCTTCAAACTGCCGTTGAAGAGACTCCATACTCGGCTGTTGTGGTACTAACGGGCTTTGAGGGACCGGAGAAAGACGGTGGAGATAACTACTATAAGGTTCAAGCTAAGGTGCTGGATGGAGTTCGAGGCCACATTACTACCAACATTACTTTCGGTATGTACACAGAGATTGGAGATTCCCCTACAATTGGAATTGATCCAATAATCATCACTCTTTGTCATGATGAGCAAGGGTACTACTGGCCGGGAACGGGGGCTGAATTCACAGTTACCCAAGAACAAGTTTTGATAGCGAAAGAAGCCGCTAAGAACCTAACTGACGGGCAAATAGTTTTTGCACATTGCGACCAGTAGAATCTTATTCACCTAAGCCCAAAATATGTGTTTTGGGCTTTTGTTGCTTAGGCGTTATTGCACCTGCTCATCTGGATGACTCCACATCAATGGATCAGAAAAAGGTCCCTTGATGGGCTAAGTGGATTAAAAGTAGAGTAAGAATCGAAGGTGATTGAAACTGATGTTGTAAACCTCTGTCTAATCACACAATTACCATTACTTTTTTCTAGAAGCATCAAATCTCGTTATTGTCTCATCCACTAAAGCGGTTCAACGTCATTAGGAGACACCATGATCGTTACCACTCTCGTTGATAATTCTCGTGTTGAGGACCGAGCCGATCTCTGTGTTGAGCGCGGTTTATCGCTGCATATCGATACAGAAGGAACCAAACTGTTGTTCGATATGGGCAGTGGGCGAACGTTTTGCGACAACGCACCTTTACTAAACATCGATATCCAAGAAGTTGATCTCGCGGTTATTTCTCATCGGCATCATGACCATTGCAACGGTACTTCTCACTTTCTAGAGCAAAACGATGTAGCCAAAGTCTATTTAAAATCGTGTGGAGATCAGGACTATTACTTTCGAGCTTTTGGTTTCAAGAGTGATGTTGGTATCGACAAAGCTTTGTTAGACACAACCAATGACCGCATAGTGCAGGTAAGCGAAACGACGCAAGTTGCTCCGAATGTTCATGTGATTACCAAGATCAGCGACAAGTACCCACAACCCAAAGGAAATCAGTACCTCTATACCCAATCGAAAGATGGCGGTTATGAGCAAGATGCTTTTGAACACGAGTTACTTTTGGTGATCAAGGAAGAAGATGGCTTGGTTGTGTTCACGGGATGTGCGCACAGCGGAGTATTGAACATGATTGAAACCGCCATTGAATTATTTCCAAACTGCAGAATCAAAGCGGTAGTGGGTGGCTTTCATCTTGTGGGCTTACCTGTATTTAATGGCATCGGCGGTACTAAAGACGATATAAAAGCATTAGGTAAAGCCCTGTCTGAATACCCCATTGAGAAGTTTTACACGGGCCACTGCACGGGCATGAAAGCGTATCATTTGTTGAAAGAAGTACTTGATGAGCGTTTAGAGCATTTACCAACTGGGCGTCGTGTTGAAATCTAATCAATCACTCATTTTTATTTTGGAGAATAGATGTACAGTCCAAAAGTCTTACACGCACAAATCAAAGATGTGACTTGTGGTGAAAATGTCACCATCATCGAACCTGCAAACGTCTATGGCTGCGAGCTAAAAGAAGGCGTATTCGTTGGCCCTTTTGTTGAAATCCAGAAGAACACAGTGATTGGTGAGCGAACTAAAATCCAATCTCATACCTTTATTTGCGAATACGTGACCATCGGCAGTGATTGTTTTGTTGGTCATGGGGTAATGTTTGCCAACGACCTGTTCAAAGACGGAAAACCAGACGCGAATCCAGACAGCTGGGGGCGCACCGTTATTGGCAATAACGTAACTATAGGCTCGAATGCCACGATACTTGCCGTGAAAATTTGTGAAGGTGTGGTTATTGGCGCAGGTAGCGTGGTGACGAAAGACATCACAGAGAAAGGCATCTATGCAGGGAATCCAGCGAAGAAGTTGAGAGATTTACCCTGACGAAGAACACAAGCATCCACGGAAGAACCACGGAAAAAATGAAGTTTAGAGAAGTGACAGCGTCTGATTTAGCGCTGCAAAAAGAGCTATTGTTGGTGGCGCTTTGGACGCCGGATGATGAACCCGACCACGATCCAAAAGTGCTCGAACTGGCGCACATCAAAGCCTATTGTGAAGAATGGGGTAAAGCGGGCGACCTCGGATTATTCGCATTAAACCAATTCGATGAGCCAATTGGCATCGTTCAGATTCGCTATAAATCGAGCCAAACTGTCCAATATGCTGAGTATCCAGAATTGGCAATGGCGGTTCATGCCAGTCATCGCGGCAAAGGCGTCGCATCAGAACTCATGAAAGCACTATTACAGAGAGTCGAAGGCACTTGTGATGGTATTCGTCTTGGCGTTCATCCTAAAAACGAAGCCGCTCAAAAGCTGTATGAGAAGTTTGGATTCGTCACCTATGAAATCGCGCAAAGTGGTTTTCCTCAAATGGTACGAACGAAGTAAGCTACTCTCGCTTAACACAACACGAAAAGCAAAAACACAAGGAAGAATCGATGCCACTGACATACCGTAGCGCGACATTTGAAGACTTAACCAGCTTGGTTGCATTGCTGGCTAATGACCCGTTAGGAAGCAAGAGAGAAGACGCAAGCTCGCCACTGAATCAGGCTTACCTCTCTGCGTTTGAAGCGATTGACAAAGACCCGAACAACCAATTGCTGGTGGTAGAACTTGAAGGTGCTTTGGTTGGCATGTTACAGCTGACTTTTATCCCTTATCTGACCCACATTGGCAGTTGGCGTTGCTTGATTGAAGGCGTCCGAATTCATCAAGATTATCGCGGACGTGGCTTTGGTGAGCAGATGTTTGAATACGCGATAAAGCAGGCGAAAGACAAAGGTTGTCAACTCGTTCAATTGACCAGTGATAAACAACGCCCTGATGCGCTGCGCTTCTATGAAAAGTTGGGTTTTAAGGCCACGCACGAGGGCTTCAAACTGGCGTTGTAAATACTTACTAACCTAAAACTAGACCTCAAGTTCATTTACGCGTGAACTTGAGGTTTTCTTTATTCTGTCTCTTTATTTCTAGGTTAGCGTCATCTCTGCGAATTCCATCTTTCTCAAACAAGTACAAAATCTAAGCGTTTAACGCCGATTTCAGCTATTCATCCTGCTTATTGTCAAAGCGCCCTGACAAAACCTTACTAAATATGACAATCTTAGCGGCTTCAAACCACGATATCCTTAGAACTTAATGTTCATGAGATGGTCACAAGACTACAAAACAATAATTGGAATCAATGATGGCAAAAACTTGGCTTGTCGCTGCTGTGAGCGTTGCATTGCTTGGCGGCGGTGCGTATTTCTATCTGCAATCTTCGGCTCAACCAGAGGCATTTCCGACTCTGGCAGTGGAAAAGGGAACCATTGAGAAACAAGCGGTCGCAGTCGGCAATATTGTCCCTGCACACTCAGTTTCGATTAAGTCGCAAATTGACGGTATCGTCGGCGAGATTTACGTCCAAGTTGGCGAGAAAGTGAAACAAGGCCAGCCATTGATTAAGGTTCGTCCGAACCCGACGCCACAGGCACTTACGGATGCGTCCACGGATTTAATGCGTAGCGAAGCAGACCTCGAATCCGCTAAGCAAAAGCTCGCCAACTTAGAGAGCTTGGTGAAGCAAGACATCATTCCAAGCAACTACGATGAATACGTTAGCGCGCGCTCGACAGTGAAATCGGCTCAAGCGAACGTGCTTCAAAAACGCCAGAACCTCGAATTGATCCGCAGCGGTGAAGCATCGATCGGTAACGCGCGTTTGACCTCGACCATCTACGCACCGATTGACGGCACAGTATTGAACCGCAAAGTGGAAGTGGGTGAGCCAATCATCTCAACCGAATCCAGCCAAGCTGCAACAGAAATGATGTCTCTAGCCGATATGAACAGCCTGATCTTTAAAGGCAGCGTAAGCGAACATGATGCCGCACAGCTTTCTCCGGGCATGCCGGTATTGCTGACCGTTGCGCCGTATCCTGATGTAGAAATCTCCGGCGTGCTGACCAAAGTTGCGATTCAATCAGAGAACCTAAACTCGCCAGAAGGCAATGCATCGGCAAAAAGTTTTGATAACGGGTTTGAAGTGGAAGTGGGCGAGCTGAAGATCCCACAAGAAGTACTGCTTCGCTCGGGCTTCTCATCCAATGCGCAAATCACACTGAAGAAATCAGAGAACGTATTAACTCTGCCTGAGCGTGCGCTGCAATTTGATGGCGATACACCCAACGTGTTGATTCCAGATAGTTCAGAACAAGGTTTCCACAAACAGAAAGTGAAGCTTGGTTTGTCAGACGGCATCAATGTAGAAGTACTGGATGGTGTTGAGCTCAACGAAGAGATCATCGATAACAGCATGATGATGGGAGCCGCGCATGGCTAAGCTGCATTTGTCTAAAATTGGTTGCGCGATCTTAGCCGCAACACTCAGCTTACCAAGCTATGCGATTTCAATTGAACAAGCGTGGCAACAAGCGAAACAGAGTGACCCAAATTACGAGAAAGCCAAGATTGGCGTGCAACTCGGTGAAGTCGGTGTGGATGCGAGCCGCAGTTCATTACTGCCAGGTTTGAGTGCGACGGCATCGGCGGATTGGAGTGAATCGGCCGATAACACCAATAGCTACGGAGCATCACTTTCTCAAACCATTTGGGACAGCAGCTTGTGGTCCGATCTAGACCAAGCCAATGCCAACTACATCAAGGCTCAATTAGAACTGGCTCAATCGCACAATGAATTAGCACAAAGACTGCTTTCATCGTATTTGGATGTTGCGAGTGCACAAGGCGATTTGCAATTGGCGCAATCCAAATTGGAAGAAGGCAACAAACTGCTGAAGATCATCGAGAAGCGTTACCGCGCTGGTAAGGTGAAATCCGTTGATGTAGAAGAGATCCGTGCGACTCAAGTAGCTGACCGAGCGGGGATCTTGAGCGCAAGATCTGATTTGGAAGTCAAACGTGCCGAGCTTGCTGCGTTGATCAATCAAATCCCACAAAGCGTTGACCAAATTCGCACCGATTCTCTTATTCAACCGCCAATGATGGTGGACTCTCAAGAGCAATGGTTAAAGCTTGCCAAAGACAGCAGCCCGGAGCTGTTAGTGGCTGCGCAAAACGTGAAAGCCAGCGAGTTTGCCAAAGACTCAGCTCAAGGTGGTTACTACCCAACCGTAAAAGGGAACGTCGGCTACAACGATGATGACCGACGCAAAGACGGAGAATTCAACGCAGGCATTACTCTAAGTGTGCCGATCGATCTGAATGGTGCAACGCGTGCAAGAGTCGACGAAGCATCCTTGAATATCCTCAGTGCCAAACAAGATCTACGCAGAGTCGAAATCGACATTCAAAAGCGCGTTATCCAGCAGTTTACCCAAGTTGACATCAACTGGAACCAAGTCTTGATGGCAAACGAACTGGTTATCTCTCGTGAGAAAGTGCTGCGCAGCAAAGAGAAACTTTACGATGCAGGTATGTTAGAAGTATCGGAAGTCATTAGAGCCCACAACAACTTGTTTGAGGCCAAAAATAGCCTGCAAAGCAACTTGTACAACTACTGGCGTCAACGCATCGGTCTGCTGCAAACCGCAGGTAAGCTAGACGACGACACCATGGCACTGATCTCCCGAGCTTTTAATTCATGACCAGTTTACTGCAACAAACATGGCAAACGCTGATGGCGCATCGCATGAAAAGCATGCTCGCCATCATTGCCATTGCTTGGGGCGTGATATCCGTGGTGGTGCTGATTGCACTGGGTGAGGGCTTTTATCGCCATCAAACTCAGCAGTTGTCGTTTATGGTCAACAACGTGCAAATCGCGTTTCCGTCGAGCACCAGCAAACCATGGCACGGCTTACCTTCAAGGCGTCAAATTCAGATCCCGCAAGACAAAGTCGATATGATCAAGCAGTCCGGCTTTGTCGAGGCTGCGTCGAGCGTTTATGCCAAATGGGATGCGAGCGTCACCAATGACAAAGGCCAGAACCTGACCAGTAACGTCAGCGGTATTGACCCGTCTTACTTCTCCCTCATTCAACGTAAGTTGGAGTCTGGCTCGCGCAACCTGTCACCAACTGATATCGCTAACCACACGCGTGTTGCCGTGCTTGGTGATCAAATTGCCAAGATGGGTGAAATCGGCATTGGGCAAATGGTCAAAGTGAACGGCATTCCCTTCTTGGTGATTGGTATCATCAAAGATGAAGACGCAGGCATTTCATTCGGCGACAGCCGCAAAGTCTTTATTCCGCAAACCACATATCTCGATTTGTGGGGTGCCAAACCGTGGATGCTATTGCTTAAGCCAACAGAAGGTATGAATGGTCCCGCTTTCCGACAAGCCATTGTCAACTTCTACGCTAAGCAATTGCACTTTGACCCAACCGATAAAGAAGCGATCAACCTACCGGACTTTAGTGAAGGTGCTGCGCTAATCACGGGCATTTTCCGAGGCATTCAAATCTTCCTTGGGGCAAGTGGCGCAATGACCATGGCTGTTGGGGCGCTCGGTGTCGCGAACATTATGTTCCTCTCAGTGACAGAGCGAACGCGAGAAATCGGCGTGCGCTTGGCAATAGGCGCGACACAAAAATCCATCCTTAGCCAGTTCATTCTGGAGGGCTTGTTCTTGGTGGCTGTCGGTACGGCACTTGGCTTATTAGTCGCGTATATGGTGGTGGCGTTGTTAGGCTCTATTACCTTACCAGAGTGGCTAGGTTTCCCTGTAATCACACCAGATTCTATTGCGTGGTCACTGTTAGTCACACTGGTTCTGGCGTTGTTAGCGTCTTACTTCCCAGCGAGACGAGCATCGCGACTCACTCCAGTAATTGCTTTGAGTGCGAGGGCATAATCATGTTGCTACCAATGAGACAAATCTTTCAGGAAATGGCGGCAGAAAAGCTTCGCTTAGGTTTAACCATTCTTGCTGTGGCGTGGGCGACCTTGTGTATCGCCGCGATGCTGGCCGTGGGCGAGGGCATTCGTCAGGGCGTATTAAGAACCGCGCAAAATGGTAACGGGAACCTGATTTACCTAACGGGTGGCATGGCGACGGTCGATTATGGCGCTTTTCACCAAGGCAAATTCTTAACCTTAAAAGTTGACGATACCGATGTGGTCAAAGCCCTTCCTGAAGTAAAGAGCGTTGCACCGACCGCAATTTGGAATGAGCGCATTACTGTGGGCGACCGAGGCTCATGGCAAGAGCCATTGGCCGTCACTACAGATTTTGCGTCAATGACCAACCTAACGCCAATGGATGGCGGACGTTGGCTAAACCCACTCGATCAAAAGCAGATGCGCAAAGTGGTCGTATTGGGTTATTCGCTCGCGGCAGACTTGTTTAACCCTGTCGATGACTTCAGCTGGTTCGCGCCAGTGACACTGCAAACCGATCCCGTGGGGGAAAAGGTCAAGATTGGCAGTGAAGAGTTCACCGTGATTGGTGTATTGAAGAAGAGCAGTGCCGAGATTGAGCAGGGCGACCAAATCAATTATTCCAGCTTTGTGCCGTTAGCAACGTGGCAGCGCTTTCATACCAATGGCGATATTGGCGGCATCAACGTGGAGCCACAAGCTAACACCGACCGCAAAAAGCTCGCAGAGACCATTCGCCAAGTCATTGCTCGCAAACATGGCGCTAGTGTCAGTGATGAGCAAGTGGTGCAAGTGGAAGACATGTTCCTCAAACAGAAAAGCATGCAGCAGTTCTTGATTGGCCTGCAAAGCTTTCTTGGCATCATCGGTTTTGTCACCCTTGCTGTTGCGGGCGTGGGGATCGCCAACGTTATGTACGCGACCGTGAAGCGTTCAACCCGAGACATCGGCGTACGAATGGCGGTCGGTGCTACACCAACGGCGATTCGCTTGCACTATTTGGTCCAATCACTGATGACCATGATGTTAGGTGGCGTATTGGGATTAGGCGTGACTTACGCGTTGGTATCGGCAATCAGCGCCATCAACCTAGAAGGTAACGTGTTCTATGAACACCTTGGTAAACCAGTCCCGGAGCTGTCGTGGATTGTCGTCGCGATTGTGATTACCACCTTGGTGATCATCGGTGTTGCATCCGCTTGGTTGCCTGCAAACCGAGCTGCCAAAGTGAGCCCGTTGGAGGCACTGCAAAGTGAATAATAATAAGAATTCTGGAGAGAAGATGTCGAACAAACCACTTGTTGAGCTAACCAACATCTGCAAATACTACTCTAGCGGAGAGGCGGAAGTACGTGCGCTAGACGGCGTTGACTTAACCATCAATCAAGGTGAGTTTCTTTCGATTCTTGGCCCGTCTGGTTCGGGGAAATCAACGCTAATGAACATGCTCGGCTGCCTAGATAAACCGACCGATGGTAAATACCAACTAGGTGGTCAAAACGTGGCAAGTTTAAGCGCGAACGACCTAGCGGGTATTCGCAACCAAAAGATAGGGTTTGTCTTCCAAAGCTTTAACTTGTTGGAATACGCGACAGCGTTGGATAACGTGGCATTACCTTTGGTTTACTCTGGCATCAAAGCCAAGGAGCGTCGCCAACGTGCCGCGAAGTTGTTAGAACAAGTGGGGCTAGGGGACCGTCTCGACCATAAACCAAACCAGCTTTCTGGCGGTCAAAAACAGAGGGTCGCGATTGCAAGAGCCTTGGTCAACGATCCGCAAATCATCTTAGCGGATGAACCAACAGGGGCATTGGATTCGAAATCTGGTGCGGAGATTGAAGCCTTGTTCAATCAACTCCACGCCGAAGGCAGAACGTTGATCATCGTAACTCACGATAACGCCCTAGCAGAGCGCACCAAACGCATCATCACCATTAAAGATGGCAAGGTGATTTCGGATAGAGTGCCGACTTAAAAAGTCTTCCTATAGACTTGAGTTCCTCTAATAAACAGCTCTAAACAAGAAGCAATTTTGGTTGGTTAAATCAGAATTGCTTAACCCTTTCTTTCTATCCTTATCGCAAAGTCCATAAATTGTCGCCTAATGATCGGCTAATCATTTTTCTTCGATTGTCTATAAATTAAACCGGTTTAAATTTCTTGCACAGTTAGAGGTGGTGATCACAATAAGTGATTGTTCTTATTGTCCTAAATTGTTCTTGGCTCTAAATTTAAACCGGTTTAAATATTTGTCGAAAATGATGACGACTATCAAAACACTTTCCGAACATCTTAAGTTATCAAAGGCGACAGTAAGTCGAGCTCTAAATGGTTACCCTGAAGTAGGAGCGAAAACTCGTGAACGCGTTCTTAAAGCAGCCAAAGAGCTTGACTACTCTGCAAACGCGAGTGCAAAACAACTGGCTACTGGCCGTTCTGGGATGATTGGAATGATTTTGAAATCAACGAACGAACTAGTCGATGCTCCAACCTATGTTGAAGAGCTTGCCTCGATCAGTTCTTACCTTGCGGAATTAAATCACCATCTACTCATCGGTTCTTCTGTGAAAGGCGACGCGCTCTCTACCATTAAACAATTTGTCTCAAAAAAAACGGTTGACGGTTTGATTTTAAAAGCGCCAGAAGTTGATGACCCGCGAATCAAATATTTATTGGAAAAAAACTTCCCGTTCGTCGTTCATGGTCGCTCAGAGGTTAAACCTAACTATGCTTTTTACGATATTGATAATGAACAAGTCGCCACACTTGCAGTAGACCATCTCATAGAGCTTGGTCACGAGAAGATCGCATTCATAAACGCCCCAACACATTTAGCGTTTGCTCAGCAGCGTCAAGCGGCTTTTGAAAGAAGAGTCGCAAATATTAAAAGCAAGGTTGTCAACGTATCCGTTGTTGAACATGAAGGTTTTGAAGCCACAATGGCATTGCTTAACCCCAACAATCATTTCATTCCGACGGCAATCGTATGCTCAAGTGTCAGCTTGGCCTTGGGATGCTATCAAGCAATTAAACAAAGCGGACTGGAAGTTGGAAAAGACATATCTGTCGTTGCACATGATGACGTGCTAGCTCACCTTAACAGCGCCAAATTCAACCCTCCGCTCACAGTGACATTGTCTCCAATTAATGACTCTTCAAAGCCACTAGCAGAAAAAATGAAATCTCTGCTTGATGGCAAACCGATCGAAGAGCTTCAAACCATATTACCCGTCGAGCTCATTAGACGTAGTTCGACACAGCAACGATAAAAATTTTAACGTTTACACGGAGAGTTAAATTGGCAACTGTAAATACAAGCTTTCAGCATCCTGAGTGGTCAAAATCGGCCAATATTTACCAGGTCAACCTTAGACAATATTCAGAAGCAGGAGACATTCAGTCATTTAGACAAGACCTTCCGCGTCTAAAAGAGTTGGGTGTAGATATTATATGGCTAATGCCCATTCATCCTATTGGTGAAAAAGAGCGTAAGGGGAGCTTGGGAAGCCCATATTCTGTAAAAGATTATTATGGAGTTTGTCCAACGCTTGGCACTTTAGATGATTTCAAAGTTCTAGTGGATGACGTTCATGAGTTAGGAATGTACATCATTATGGATTGGGTCGCTAACCATTCAGCTTGGGATAACCGTTGGGTTACTGAGCATCCTGAATGGTACCTAAAGAATGCCCAAGGAGAGATCCATTCGTACGTCTATGATAACGGTGAAGAGCTTGAGTATTGGGATGATGTCGTGGGCTTCGATTACACTCAGAAGCCACTCTGGGACGAAATGCAAAACGCTCTTAAGTATTGGGTTCAAGAGGCTAACATTGATGGGTATCGCTGTGATGTCGCGGGTCTTGTTCCAACCCAATTTTGGGAGCGCGTAAGAGCAACGTTGGATGAAATTAAGCCAGTCTTCATGCTTGCTGAATGGTCAACGGTGGAGCTACATGAAAAGTCGTTTGATATGACTTATAACTGGGATTTCTACGACGTTATGAAATCGGTGGCTGCTGGTAAACCAATCATCACATCCTTCAAAGAGTACCTATCAAAAGAGGTGTCGCGTTACCCATATGATGCTTATCGTATGGCTTTTACTACGAATCATGACAAAAATTCCTGGGATGAGTGCGATGTGAAAATCTTCGGCGATGCATTGAAAGCGTATTTGGCGCTGACGATGACATTTCACGGCATGCCATTGATCTATAACGGGCAAGAGTCGGGATTAGGCAAAAAGCTCGCTTTTTTTGAAAAAGATACCATCGATTGGAAGACATTCGCCTTTACACCGCTAATCAAAGAACTGTTTTTCCTAAAGAAAAACAACCCAGCATTATGGAACGGCCAATATGGTTCTGTACCAGAGATTCTAGAAGCTTCAAACGGTGAAGTTATTGTTTTTTCTCGTGAAAAAGAAAACAACAAAGTCATTATTTGCATTAATTTTTCATCGAAACAAGCTGCAGTTACGTTAAATAAAACAGTCATTACTTTGGAACCTTATGGATTTAAAGCAGTGGTTGAACAACAGTAATAATAAGGTGAAACAATGAACAAACTAAAAGCGCTTAGTATCGCTACATTATTGGCAATAACTTCTTCAAACGCTGTCGCTTTCTCAGAAGACACAATTACAGTGTGGGTGCCGAGTGACAAAGGCTACAACGGCATTATCGAAATTGGTAAGAAATTCACTGAAGAAACGGGTATTAACTTAGTTGTGGAATACCCTGACAAACTAGAAGTGAAATACGAGAGTCGTGCTGCGGTTGGTCAGGGGCCAGACATCATGATCTTTGCCCACGATCGATTTGGTGGTTACGCTCAAGCTGGCCTTGTTCGTGAAGTTAAGCCTAGTGAGGAATACAAAAGTAAATTTGAAGCCTTCACTTGGAGTGCAATGAACTTCAATGGTAAGTATTTCGGATACCCGATTTCGGCGGAAACGCTTTCACTCATTTATAACAAAGACATTATTTCAGAGCCAATTGAGAACTGGGAAGATGTTTACGCCCTAGATAAAGAGCTATCCAAACAAGGCAAGAAAGCCATTATGTGGGATATTAAATCTCCGTTCTTTACTTGGCCATTGTTAACCACTAATGGTGCTTATGCCTTTGGTATAAATGATAAAGGCTACAATGCAAAAGATGTAGGGGTAAACAACAAAGGTGCTCATAAGTCGATGGCATTTTTGAAAGAGCTCGTCGATAACAAGATCATCATCGCTGATGCCGATTATGCTAATGCTGAGTCTGCCTTCAATCAAGGCAAGGTAGCTATGACGATTAATGGCCCTTGGGCATGGGCTAACTTGGACAAAAACGGAATGAACTATGGGTTGGCTGTCCTTCCTAAACTCAACGGTAACCCATCCAAGCCATTTGTGGGGGTTCTGACCGCCGGCATTAGTTCTGCCACACCAAATGAAGATTTGGCAAGAGAGTTTATCGAAAGCTACCTTCTGACCAACGATGGTCTTCGCTACATGAATAACGACAAACCCATTGGTGTACCTGCATTGAAATCATTCAATGAAGAACTGAAGAAAGACTTTAGAGTGGCCGCAACTTATGAGAATGCGATTCGAGGTGAGGTAATGCCTAACATCCCTCAAATGATGCCATTCTGGTTTGGTCAACAAGCTGCAATTGCGGATGTACTTACAGACAGACAATCGATTGAGGATGCACTTGCAACCGTTGAAAAACGCATGTTGGCGAATAAGTAGGGCACTTATTCAATACTAGATGAGCAGGTTCCAATCTGCTTAAGTGAGTTTGAATCACATAAGATGAACGCTTGATAACAAGACGAAAATCTCAATGTCGTTATCAAGCGTTATAACAAAATTTGTCTGTCCAATAGGACAGAATCAGAACTGATTAAATAGAGGCAAGTAGGAAGATACGCCAAGAAGTCGAACTAAGCGCGGCTTTTAGCCAGTAGCTGATCCACTTTTCCTTTTGCTGTCTTACTTACCGTCTGCATAAACTTGAAGCTTGGCGCTGCAATGCCCGATTGCTCAAGCTCTTCCACCATCAGCAACCACAGTTTTGCCGTTACCTGTGCATCGGCTAACGCGCGGTGGAATACACCGTCGTTTTCGATGTTCTTATAACGAACCAACTCACCCAACTTGTGTGACGGCGCATCTTGAATCAGGCGTCGTGCCACCAATAAAGAACACGCGAACTCGCCAGAATAACCGCAGTCGATTCGCTCTAGTTCTGCATCCAGAAATCGCTTATCGAACGACGCGTTGTGCGCGATAAGATTCTCACCCGCAATAAACTCACTGAACGATGCCATCACTTCATCGCAACTCGGCGCGGTGCGCAGCATGTTATTGGTTATACCTGTGTAGCCCTCAATAAATGAGCTCACACGAAAGCCAGGGTTCATAAGTTTTTGAAAACTATCAACCACCTCACCATCAACGATCTTAACCGCACCGATTTCAATTGCGCGATCACCCATATTCGGAGACAGACCTGTGGTTTCAAAGTCGAGTACGACAACGGAGTTAGCTTGAGGCATGAAGTTTTCCAACTGAACAATAAGGCGCAAGAGTATCGTTGAAAGTGGTGGAAAATGGAAGTCGGGGGAAGTGTTAGTTGCGTGAGAAATCAGGGAAAGTAGAGATAAATAATAGGTGTCAAAGGGTGCGCTAACGGGGCGTGTGATACTAAATGCCCCAAAATTGATCAGAGCTAATGCTCTATTTCTTTTTAAGGCGTGCATTCCCCATCAAATCTAATACGAGCCTAGGGAAAAAAGCATCATCATTATGGGCTTTAGGCGGTACGTGCTCTCGATTGAGCGTTAGTATGAAAAACTTCTCCCCCAACCATCATCCCACCTTCAGTAGTGAATGGCGTTTTTCAATGCCTAAACCACGATATCTTCATGTCAATGTGTGAATCTCATTCAATAAATGTTTTTCAACTTCGACGTGCAATCTATTGCGTATCAGTTAACATGAAGTCGTAAAAATATTTAATCAGGTCAAGGTGATATGAGCTATCGAGTTGTACAGATCACAGAGTTAATGGCTTATGAGTTTGGACACGTTGAAGGTGGCTTTAATGAACTCATTGAAAGCGAGTTAAAGGCAGTCATTCCATCAGGCATGGAGTTTAAAGCTTTTATGGAGCAGTTAAGGCAAGGACACCTTGTATTACTGACAGATTCACCCTCAACACCGATGCTGCTGTCTGAATCAGGAGCGATGGGGAGTAGCAATACGTGGGCTTTGAACCCCCAAGCTACCAATAATGTTGAGCCTGCTGCACAAAGTGCATTGCTGGATAGAACTCGAATGAATGAAAGTAGTGCTGGTTACAGTCGCAGTCAGAATCTCTATCCGCCGTTACCTATGCCTACGTATATTCCTGAGCCTCCATTACCTGATTACTCAGATGAACCTCCTAAGCTAAAGTATGAATACAGCTTTGAAATTACGTGCTCTCAAGATTCGGTACGTAAAGTGGGTAACTGCCACTTTATTTTGGCCAATACAGAGAATGAAGTGGAGCTAGGTCGTTGGGTTGAAACAAAAACAGAACATGGCACCCGCTACACTATATTGACTGCATTTGATGAACCTAAACAACTTGTCGCCCAAGTTGCTTCTCGTGCTATGGGAGTTTCTCCCACGCATCTCGTCAAAGTCAGGAGTAGCGGCACACAAGTCGCTGATGAAGGATTTATTCCCGTGACACCCACTGTGCAATTGGGCGAACGTTTAGGGTTCCCTACCGAAGGCTTTTATTATCACTTCCATGATTGCAAGTTGGTACAAGAGTACCGTTTACTGGGTGATAAACGTTGGGATTTTTATGCCACTCTAAGCTCGCATCAGAGTCTTGATCCTGAAAGGGGTTACAACACGGACCAATCTGCCATTCTGGTCTTTTGGAAGCTAGGTGGCAAGGTTATTGAAAATCAGTATCTTGTTTACCTACAAAGACAAATTACTCGTGATGAGTTAGATAACTTGACCGAAGAGTGGCTGAATGAGCATGGAGTGAAGTTAGATATTCCTCAATTACTTGAAGCGACCAAACATCTCATAATCAAACGAACCGTAGCAGAGAAACCAGCCGAGCAAAAACAGCCAGAGCTACTTCATCATATTGTTCAAACTGATCCCGAAACAGGATCACGAGAAACGTGGGCGAAGATTGCCAAGCAGTACGGTCTTGCTCCAAAAGCTTTGTTAGGTATCAATCCGCAGTATGACGCAGATCCGATGTCTTTATCGCTTGGTGATTCTTTGAATGTACAGAAATCGCAACCTCAACGCATTGAAAAGGAATCCGTTTACGAGATACCTCCTGAGCGTCCTAAGCGATTTAATCAACCGTTGAATACATATTATGACTATACAGATCACTATTTAGCTAATACGTCAATAGTCTCAATTAGTAACGAAAGGTTGGTCGAAAAAGACATTCCTGTAGTTAACTTGAAAAAAGTCGAAGAAAAAATACTACGAATTGGGGTGTTCTTTGATGGAACTGGGCAAAACCATCTGAATGATCTCTACAAAGAAACACGTGGGGTAAAATCACGCACCAATGTGGCACGGCTATTTGAAATTTACCCATTAGATGATGATACCAATAAAATTTATGTTGCTGGGGTCGGGACTGTGGATGGGGCGTGGCAAACTCCAACCTTGATAGATGAAGGAAAAGATGAGGTCGATTTAGCGCAAGCGTTTGGTGTTAGCCCAAACAATTTAGAGAAAACATCGACGTTCATTGACGTAGCCTACAACCTTGTCGCGGACGAAACAGGGGCATTTTACAAGTGGCAAAACTGGACAAAGCAGTATTTTAACATTATCCAGTACTTAAAAGACAACCAATTATTTCACGATATAACGCACATTGAGTTCGACGTTTTCGGCTTTAGTCGCGGCGCGGCTTTAGCTCGTCACTTTGTTAATGCCGTTAAAGATGGACTACCTGATTATGACAAGCCGCGAGATGGTGAAGCATTCGGTGAAGTTTTCCCAAACTTATTGTCACACCAAGAAGATATCAGTAGCCAACGTAAACATGGTTATTATCCTGACGAAACACGAACCTGTAGTGTTCGTTTTTTAGGGCTGTTCGATACCGTAGGCTCGTTCTATCTGGCTGGAAACAACGATGAAGGCAATTTTGAACTAGGACTTGATACTAGTTGTGCGGAGCGTGTATTCCAGATAAGTGCTCATCACGAATACAGAAAGAACTTCCCTCTAACGTCACTGCTTCCTAGCGATGGCATTCTACCATCTAACTTTTATGAGGAAGTGTTTGCTGGCTGTCACACAGACATTGGTGGCGGTTATCCTTCAAAAGAGCAGTATGCAAAGCAAGGTTTACCTGAAAGGTATGGGATGCCTCTGTCTGCAACTTATAATCGTGAGCTAATAAAAACAGAATCCATAAGAGAAGAGATACAAGCACAACAGAATGTTTATGGAGCCGCCGCTTACAGCGAACGCCTATACAAGCACGCTCAAGATGCTTGGAATTTGGAATGCCGCACTAAGGGGTTATATGGTGTTGTGACACTGGTGAATGGCATTCTCTATTATTACGAGCTACAGCCTATTAGCAATGCACTTTCGGCTTTGCCATTAGAAAGAATGAAACAGCAGGCAGAGGTCGCAGGTGTGAATTGGGATGATGAAAAGCTCGCCTATCCTCAAGATTTTAGCCAATTGACAGGAAATGATGTGGCTTTAAAAACGTTGAATGAAAAATTATTAGCTCAACCGTTAGGAAGCATTGCAGCGATACATTGGCAAGGTGAGATTAGCCAGTATGGAAAGGAATGGATACATCGTCCTCATGATGCACTAATCAATGCAGGGTGTGAGACTGCAATGGACAGTATTGTTAATGCGGTAACGAAAGAAGGTAACCAACTCAAGCGAGTGGTATTTGATAATGAAGTATAAATTTTTAATTGCTGTAAGCATGTGCTTTTTACTGAATGGTTGCTTTGAGAGTAAGCCTGTTTCAGTTGCGAGCATTGGCAATGCCGGGTCTTTAGGTGGTCCACATTTTATTCGTGATATGTGGGTCAGTGATATTTATGGTGGAGGTGCAAACTTTGCGTATGGGAGCGTCCAAGGCTGTTGTGCTAGTGCAAGCATTGGTATTGGTGTTCCTAGCGCTATAAAAGGCGAATGGGAAAATGGGGTTGGTGGTGGCTCATCACGTGAAAAGTGGCAAAAGCGTTGGAAGCCAGAATGGGGTAATTTCGATGAGAATTATGATACTAAATGGTTTCGAATTGATGATGTGATAGACAGTGAGCTTGCCAAACAAAAAATAGAAACAATGAACCATTACTACAAGAACCATCGTGCAAACCCAGTCATGAAGCTTCTAGTTAATGATGACAAAGTTATGCTTCTGTATTCTATTTTGTGTGTGAAATCTGCAAATGATGACTGCACGGTTAACGAAGGTGCAGACCCTAATGGATGGATAGTCCCTTCCCCCAATAGGCACCCTAAAAGCGTCGCTGTAGTTACCGTCCTATATGATGGTAAAGGGGAAGTGTCAGACAAACCATTTGAGGATAAGACGCCTTAATGCGGTTTAGAGTATAGCAATAGCTGCCCTACAAAACTTTAGCCAACAAGGTTCAGAGCAACCGAAGGTAAAAAAATCAATACATCAGCTAATTTGTTAACGCGGTAACGAAAGAAGGAAACCAACTCAAACGAGTGGTATTTGATAATGAAGCATAGATTTTTCATCGTCGTAAGTATGTGCTTTTTACTGAATGGTTGCTTTGAGAGTAAGCCTGTTTCAGTTGCGAGCATTGGTAATGCAGGGACACTAGGAAGCCCTCATTTTATTCGTGATATGTGGGTGAGTGATATCTATGGTGGCGGCGCGAGCTTTGCGTATGGGGCTGTTCAAGGCTGTTGTGCTAGTGCCAGTATTGGCATTGGTATCCCTAGCGCCATAAAAGGCGAATGGGAAAATAGTTTCGGTAGCAGTTACTGGAAGGAGGAATGGCAAAAGCGTTGGAAGCCAGAATGGGGTAATTTCGATGAGAATTATGATACTAAATGGTTTCGAATTGATGATGTGATAGACAGTGAGCTTGCCAAACAAAAAATAGAAACAATGAACCATTACTACAAGAACCATCATGCAAACCCAGTCATGAAGCTTCTTGTGAATAATGATAGGGTCTTGCTTTTGTATGCTTATGGCTGTACTCCAGAAATAAATGATGACTGCACCGTTAGAGAGGGAGCAGACCCTAACGGGTGGGTTCAAGTAGCACCGTATAGCACGCATAAGAACTCAACAGTGGTTGTTCTTTATGAAGGCAGAGGTGAAGTGTCAGACCAACCATTTGAGGATAAGACGCCTTAATGCGGTTTAGAGTATAGCGATAGCTGCCCTACAAAACCTTAGCCCACTGCTTCAAACCAAGACGTAGGCTTTTTTCACTTTGCGGTAGCAACTCAGGGTTAGTCACCACCTAAATGCAACTTCATGACTGTAACTTCTTTTAGCCAATAAGGTTCAGAGCAACCGAAGGTAAAAAAATCAATACATCAGCTAATTTGTTAATGCGGTAACGAAAGAAGGTAACCAACTCAAGCGAGTGGTATTTGATAATGAAGTATAAATTCTTAATTGCTGTAAGCATTTGCTTTTTACTGAATGGTTGCTTTGAGAGTAAGCCTGTTTCAGTTGCGAGCATTGGCAATGCCGGGTCTTTAGGTGGTCCACATTTTATTCGTGATATGTGGGTCAGTGACATTTATGGTGGAGGTGCAAACTTTGCGTATGGAAGCGTTCAGGGCTGTTGTAAAAGTGCCAGCATTGGCATTGGTGTTCCTAGCGCTATAAAAGGCGAATGGGAAAATGGGGTTGGTGGCGGCTCATCACGTGAAAAGTGGCAAAAGCGTTGGAAGCCAGAATGGGGTAATTTCGATGCGAATTATGATACTAAATGGTTTCGAATTGATGATGTGATAGACAGTGAGCTTGCCAAGCAAAAAATAGAGACAATCAACCATTATTACCCAAACTTCAAGACAAATGGAGTTATGCAGGTCTTAGTAAATAAAGAGCAAGTATTACTATTATACAAGTACTCTTGTAATCCCAATAGAAAGCATAATGACTGTACTATCCGAGAGAATGCAGATCCTAATGGCTGGGTACAATCTGCGCCATATAGTAAGACAGGTAATACAAAAGTCGTTGTTTTATATGACGGTAAGGGAGAGGTGTCGGACAAACCATTTGAGGATAAGACGCCTTAATGCGGTTTAGAGCATAGCAATAGCTGCCCTACAAAACTTTAGCCCACTGCTTCAAACCAATACGTAGGCTTCTCCCAATTTGCGGTAATCTTAGTTATTCATAATTTGCTAATTTTCGATTGTCCGAAACTAATAATTATCCAACTTTGAGCTGGTACACTCAAAGCCAATAACCTCTTCACTACAAATTCGAGACGCAGAAATCGCTGCGTCTCATCACCCCAACCTCAAGCAAACAACTGTACCGCGCAGTAAATCAGTGTCGCCGCTAAGGTCATATTGATCGCTTTGCCATATTTCTGGAATTGCGATTGAAGAAGTTTGCCTGCAATCGCCCAGATCAAGTTGCTGGCCAATGCGATAAACGCGAGTACTAGGCTGGTGGCCAAGATCCAGTAGATGTTTTGTGTGTAAGGCAGCACGAATGTCGAGATGGATGTTACGCCGTACAGAATGATTTTCACGTTCACGAACTGCAAACCAAAGCCCGTCAAGAAAGTGATGCCCTCAGAATCTTTTGATGCGGTTTTGATATCACTTGTCGCGATTCCCCAAGCTAACCAAATGATATAAGCCGCACCCACCCATGTGAGCCAAGGTGTAATCACAGGAAGCAGGCTGACCATGTGATAAGTGAAAACGCCACACAACAGCATCAAAACAATATAGCCGCAGAACATCCCAGAAATGACTTTGGTAGAACGCTTTAGCCCGTGTTGTGTTGCAACACTGAGCGACAAAATGTTGTTGGGACCCGGCGTGATCGAAGTAATGATGACGTAGGTGAAAAATGCGGTGTAGATGGCACTCATCTCTATCTCTCCTGTTTTTTGTGCACTATACTTCGCGTTAATCAATTAAAAAATTGAATATATTTAAACTAAGAGTTTTAACTTTTCGAACTATGCAGTTAGGAGTTTGGTCATGAATCTAAAGCGTTTCCTTACGTTTAAAACCATTGTTGAGGAAGGCTCGTTTCTTAAAGCATCGCAAAAGCTTTATTGCACTCAGTCGACAGTGACCTTTCAGATCAAACAGTTAGAACAAGATCTCTCATTACAGTTGTTCGAAAAGATCGGCCGAAAAATGGTGCTGACTCAAGCAGGAGAAAAGATTCTTCCTTACGTTTATGAGCTCGCACGAGTGATGGAAAACATTGAGGGCACGGCACAACAAGAGAGTTCTGAGCCGACAGGGGAGTTGAAGGTTTTAATCGCAGAAACTCAGCTTGCTTACAAAATGGCCAATGTTTTGAAGGAATTCAGAATACGAGCGCCGAAAGTAAGGCTCTCTCTACAATCACAAAACTGCTACAAGATTCGTGATGAATTGATTGCTGATAAAGCCGATTTGGGTGTGTTTTATCGTGTCGGTAACGATGATGCGCTTAAGGTGCATGAGTTTGAACAAGAGCCGTTAGTCCTTGTCGCTTCGCCGCTTTTAACAGGATTGGATTTGCAGAAAAGGGATCAACACATTGATTTGGGATTCATCAGCAATGGCCCTAAGTGCCTTTTCCGTCAGACTTTTGAGAGCATCATCCAAGAGCGCAACATCAGCATCGATAACATGATTGAGCTGAGCAGCATTAACACCATCAAAAACTGTGTAGAGAGTAATATCGGTATCTCGTATCTGCCTCGTTTCACTGTTGAAAAAGAACTGCAAGAGGGCAGTCTGCAAGAGCTCGCGTTTACCGATGCACCGCAAATGATCAAGCCGCTGTGTGGCTACCATGCCGGAAAGTGTGTTACGCCCGCAATGGAAGTCTTTATCGACTGTATGTGCAACGCGCACTAGACAGGCTTTTTCCTCAAACCATGAAATTCCTTCATGTTCAACGTGAAGTATTACCAATGTTATTCAAGTAACGAAGCAAGTATAAAAAACAGACTGCTCTGGTGTTAGGCACTGTGACAGCTGTTTTTGAACTGAATTTTCGAAGTAAACGCTGCGCACACTGACGATTGGGAAAATCAAAAAAACACAACCATCCCCAAGAACAGAGTTAGGAATCAGTCAGCGTTTATCTAAGGAAATAGGATACCAACTCACCATGAATAACGATTTCAACTTTGCTATTAAAAGCATCCGCTTTGATGAGAACTACCAACCATCAGACAGCACACGCATCACGACCAACTTTGCCAATCTAGCTCGTGGTGACAGCCGCCAAAATAACCTTCGCAATGCACTGCGTATGATCGACAATCGTTTTAATGCCTTGGCACATTGGGATAACCCAAATGGCGATCGTTACAGTGTCGAGTTGGAAATCATCTCTGTGGATATGGATATCCAAGGCAGTGGCGAAGCGTTCCCATCCATTGAAGTGCTTAAAACCAACATTATTGACCGCAAAACCAATGAACGCATCGAAGGGATTGTGGGTAACAACTTCTCTTCTTATGTGCGCGATTACGACTTTAGCGTTCTGCTGTTAGACCACAACAAAGACCAACCTCAATTTAGCATCCCTGCTGATTTTGGTGAGTTGCACGGCAAGCTGTTTAAAGCGTTCGTGAAGTCGGAATCGTACCAACAACATTTCCAAAAGCCGCCAGTGATTTGCTTGAGTGTGTCGGACAACAAGGTTTACCGCCGTACTGACAACCAGCATCCAGTGTTGGGTTTTGAATACCAGCCAAACGAATCGTCATTGACCGAACAGTACTTCAAAAAGATGGGCTTGCAAGTGCGCTACTTTATGCCGCCAAACAGTGTCGCTCCGTTAGCGTTCTACTTCTTCGGTGACTTGTTGAATGACTACTCGAATCTAGAGCTGATCAGCACCATCAGTACCATGGAGACGTTCCAAAAGATTTATCGCCCAGAGATTTACAACGCGAACGCGGTAGCAGGTCAATGTTACCAACCGAACTTGAAGAATCTCGATCACTCGTTAACCCAAATCGTTTATGACCGCGAAGAGCGCAGCCAGCTTGCGAAAGAGCAAGGGAAGTTTGCTGAGGAGCACTTCATCAAACCTTATCAAGCGATCCTTGAGCAATGGTCTGCAAATTATGCGTAATCGAAAACGATAATCTAAAAGGGAATGACGATGAAAACACTATTACCGACTTCAACGGCGGGCAGCTTACCTAAGCCTTCTTGGCTGGCTCAACCAGAGACGCTTTGGTCACCGTGGAAACTGCAAGGCGAAGAGCTAATTGATGGCAAACGTGATGCGCTGCGTGTCTCTTTACAAGAGCAAGAACTAGCAGGGGTCGATATTGTCAGCGACGGTGAACAAACTCGCCAACACTTTGTGACGACCTTTATTGAACACCTTAGCGGCGTAGACTTTGAGAACCGCAAAACCGTGACTATTCGTAACCGCTATGATGCGAGTGTACCGACGGTTGTTGGCCCAGTTAGCCGAACCAAACCTGTGTTTGTGGAAGATGCGAAGTTCTTGCGTCAGCAAACCAAACAACCGATCAAGTGGGCGCTGCCGGGGCCAATGACGATGATCGACACATTGTATGATGATCACTACGGTAGCCGTGAAAAACTGGCTTGGGAATTCGCAAAGATCCTTAACCAAGAAGCCAAAGAGCTTGAAGCGGCAGGCGTCGACATTATCCAATTTGATGAGCCCGCGTTTAATGTGTTCTTTGATGATGTGAACGAGTGGGGCATTGCGTGTTTAGAGCGCGCTATCGAAGGGCTAAAGTGCGAAACCGCAGTGCATATCTGCTATGGCTACGGCATCAAAGCCAATACGGATTGGAAGAAGACGCTAGGTTCTGAGTGGCGACAATATGAAGAGGTATTTCCGAAGCTGCAAAAATCCAACATCGATATTATCTCGCTTGAGTGTCACAACTCGCGTGTACCTATCGAACTACTTGAACTTATCCGCGGCAAGAAGGTGATGGTTGGCGCAATTGATGTGGCAACCAACGAGATTGAAACACCAGAAGAGGTTGCAGAAACTCTGCGCGAAGCACTTAAGTACGTCGACGCTGACAAACTTTACCCATGCACCAACTGTGGCATGGCGCCTCTATCTCGCGAAGTTTCAACCGCGAAGCTCAATGCGCTCAGCGCAGGTGCAGAGATCATTCGTAAAGAGTTGGCTGGCTAATATCAAAACTTAGGTTCGACGCAATAAATTAAAGTCAGGGTCATTCCAGCGAATCTAAGCGAGACTAGGAATCTGCTCACAACTCGCTGGGAAATGGCGATAACCTTCGAACTTCACAGCACTCGGTGGGTAGATCCTGAATCACGCTCGTCCCTCGCTGTTCAGGATGACAGATGCTAGGAATTATTTCGTTCACAACAAATCCAAGAGTTAAGCTCTTGGTTATTTTTGTCTATTAAATCAACAGTATAGATTGATTTTTGTTTATAAAAAGTTAGCATTCGGTTTATAAAAGTTAGTATTAGATAAGGCATCTAATAAAATTCAGTCCCTTTGTGATTTTAATTCGGAAACAAAAAATGCCTATTTAATCAGCTAGAGCTGAATATATAAAACAAGTATATTAATCGCGATTCATATATGGTGGCTAAATTATTTGTGATGAAGCCACTTGGATAGATAAGTGATTATATAGAGGAAAAAATGAAAAAATTATCACTGTTGTTATCGCTTTGTTCGCTAGGTTTGGTTGCTAATGGCTGTTTTGCTGCTGAATGGTTGGAAGGGGTTTATGTTAACCAAGATGAGTCATCTTCGATGGATGAAGCTATCTTCTGTGATAGCGGTAAAGCATACGCTGGCATGGCTCCAAGACTGTACCAAATTGAGGAGAAAGACGACGGTAACTACGTCGTGTTGAACTCGAACGGTAAGTTCACTTTCAAGATCTCAGACGACAAAACAGAGTTATTTCCTGCTGATGGATTTACCTCACAGTGGTTCACTGAAACCAGCCTAAAGCTAGATCCAAAACGAAACGATACTTGTAATTGGTAATCGCGTTAACAGGTAAGTGCATCACGCAATGTTCTTACTTGCACTTGAGCCTATTGCGCTTGCAAAAAGACTTTCTGATTGCGCAAAAACAATAGCTTAATAGGCTCAAATATCTCATCCTTTATTCGACCGAATTCAAGCTCCCTCAAGCTAAACCTGCACTTTTGGACTCCTCTACTTTGATGCGTAACTATCGGCATTTTTAAGCAAAACTGACTGGTAAGCTTCTTGATGTGTCTATAGAGTAAGGCTATTGCATCATTTTGTTTTTAGGGAAGTTTACTGTGATAAGAGAAATGGAAATCTCAGACTATGATCAGGTTATTGCGTTGTGGTCTGAAACAGAAGCCATGCTGCTAAGGGATGCCGATTCCAAAGAAAATATCGCCAAATATCTAGAGCGCAATCCTAGTTTGAGTTTTGTTGCGTTGGATGGTGATGTGGTTGTCGGCGCCATTTTAGTCGGGACAGATGGGCGTAGAGGTTATGTTCAACATTTAGCGGTTAAGCCTGAGTGCCGAGGCTTGGGTACTGGTGCTCGACTTATCTCAAGTGCAGTGGATGCGTTGTCTCAAGTAGGGATTGCGAAAACTCACCTTTTTGTTGCTAATGAAAACCTTAATGCGCAAGCATTTTATGAGAAGTTGGGTTGGTTCCCACGTGATGAAGTCCGTATGTTTTCCTTCAATTCCTCTGAGCTAAGCAATGTTTAGGTTGCATTGCTCACCCAATCAACAGGCGCTAAGAACCGATCAGGAATAAAACCATGAAATATAAGGTAATCAAAGAGTACACAGATGCACCAAAGGATCCGATACAGGTGTCTGAAGGTGAACAATTACAATTTATTGAAGAGTCCGACCCAAATGGGGATTGGGCCAATTGTGTATTCTGCAAAGGCGTCGGGAAAGAAGGCTGGGTGCCAACGCAAATACTTACAATTGAAGGCTGCGATGTTCTGGTGCGCAAAGATTACTTTGCAAAAGAACACACGCTGTCAGTGGGCGATGAACTTGTCGAAGAATATGAGCTAAATGGCTGGATATGGTGCGAGAAGGTTGGGGCGTTGGGTGAATGGGGATGGGCTCCTTTAAATCATTTATCTAAGGGATGAGTGAGCCAATGTGATGGTATGGCTTATCTGTACCCAGAATTAGAAAACCCAAGGTGATGAGCCTTGGGTTTGGTGTTTTAAAACGCTTCCATTAGACGTTTGTATTGAGCATCGTCCTCATACATTTTGTGGAAAATTTTGTACTTCGCATCATAGAAGTGTTTTATTTTTTCTGTCTGAGGCATCACGCTTTTGCTTATCCGACTCATCGCATTCATCGCATCTGGAATATCACTGTAGAACCCTGCAGCCACGGAGCCCAACATTGCAGAGCCAAGAAGCACGGCTTCACTCTCTTCTGGTAGTAGGATCATACAGCCAGTCGCGTTGGCGTGTTCTTGTAGAAAGACACTGTTTTTCGTACCACCGCCACAGGCCATAATGGTATCGATGTCATAGCCTGAGTCATTCATCACTTCGATAATATGGCGTGTGCCGAGTGCGATGCCTTGAATGGTTGCAAGGTACTGTAGTGCCATATCATCCAACGTTTTTGACATTTTTAGTCCGGTGATTGTGCCAGTTAAATGAGCATTCGCTCTCGGTGAGCGGTTGCCATGGAAGTAAGGCAGAACATGAATGTCTTTTGTCAAAAATGCGATGTCTTCTTTGTTGCCAGCCAGTTCCAACAAGCGATCGTTTAATAGTTGATAAACGGTTTTGCCTTGCTTGTCGGCTAGCTCCTTCGCGTTTTCATACAGTGGGTGAGAGGTTATGATGTGGTCGATCAAAGCACCGGTAGCTGATTGCCCACCTTCATTGAGCCAGTAACCCGGGATCATTGCACTGTAGTACGCTCCCCAAACACCATCAATGAATCGAGCAGTCTTTGATGCTGCCATATGGCAAGACGAGGTTCCGCCAATCAGAGCAAGACGTTTGTTAAAGTCGGCTTTCTCACCCGTCATCCCTGAGGCACCAAGAACACCAATACCACCGGCATGGGCGTCGATGATGGATGTGCCCACGGCAGTACCTGGGGTTAAACCTAAGTCATCGGCTGCGTGCACCGTTAGACCGTCACCGACAGGCTGGCCCATAGGTAGAATTCTGTCACCAATGGTTTTTGCATTATCTTCCAGTAGGTCTTCCAAACCAATCAGTTCGAAAAAGCCTCGATCCCATTTGTTTTCATGGCCAAGGTATGTCCATTTACATACGGTTGAGCAAAGGGAACGACTGGCATCGAATGTTGCTTTCCAAGTTAAAAAGTCGGGTAGGTCGAAGAAGTAACCCGCTTTTGCCCATGTATTTGGCATGTTTTGCTTGAGCCAAAGCAGCTTAGGTGTTTGCATCTCTGGTGAGATACGGTTGCCCACATAAGCCAATACAGGATGCTGAGTTTTGTTGATCCGATCGGCTTGCGCAATAGCGCGATGGTCCATCCACATTACGACGTTTTGTTCGCTGCGCCCAGTAGGACTCACCGTTAGCGGCTGGCCACTTTTATCCAACACGACTAATGAACAAGTTGCATCGAAACCGATGCCTTTGACTTGGATAGGGTCGATGTTGGCTTGGGATACTGCATCTTTAACCGCAAGACACACACATTGCCAGATGTCATCGGAAGATTGCTCAACGAAGTTAGCTTGAGGTTTGAACATCATGGTGTCGCGTTTGGCTTCGCCCACTTTACGACCTTCTGCGTTAAAGACACCCGCACGGGCGCTGCCACTGCCTACATCAACGCCGATAAAATAAATACTCATATACTGCTCCGTTAAGCCTTATTTTTTTGTAAGAAGATAAATAAGATCAAGATGCCGCCCCATAGCGCCATAGTGAGATAGCTGCTCACTCCCAGCAAATTAAAGCCACTTTCTAATGTTTGTAATACGACAAGTGCAAGACCAATACCGATAATGCGTCCAAAACCACCGTCTGGGTTAATTCCCCCCAGTACTGAAGCGAGAATGGCCGTCAAAAGATAGGATTCTCCGTAGCCAGCCTTCGCGGAGTTGAATTTTGCCATCATCACAATGGCTGCGACCCAGCAAAGCACAGAAGAGATGACATAAACGTACAAGGTCGCTTTTTGTGTGTTGATACCAGAGAAACGAGTGGCTTTTTCATTGGATCCCATCAGGTAGATAGTTCGGCCTAAACTGGTGTGCTCCAATAGTGCCCACAAGCCAATTGCAAAACCAACGAACAAGATCAGCGGCATAGGTACGCCAAAGATAGATCCGTTGCCGAGTACCAAAAGGGTTTCTGGGAAACCAGAGATAACACTACCGCCAGAGATCAACACGTTCAGACCGTTAATCAGGGTCATTGTCCCTAAGGTTGCGAGTATTGGTGAAACGCCAACGTACGCGATCAATGCACCATTGAGCAAGCCGATAACCGTAGCGGTAATGAGGCCTCCGAAAAGCGCCAGGACAAGCATTGTTGAGCTATCAGGAGCTTGAGTAATGATGCTCGCCATTACCAAACCACACGCGTTGGTTGTTGCAATGATCGACAGGTTGATACCGCCAGTCAGCATGCACACGGCCATTGCCAGTGCCAGTAGACCGAGCAGTGGCATTTGCGATGACATCGATTGTAAGTTATCAATGGAGAAGAACGCTTGCCCACTTGAGAACGCCATAACGGCGAGAATGCCAACTAAAATCACCAGTAAGTAACGAATGTTCTTGTCTGTCGGTAGCTTTAAACTATTTAGCACTTGTTCCATGGTTTATGCCTCTTGTAGCGCTTGTTTTTTCTCATTGATTGCCGTCATGCTGATGCTGCAAACAATGATTAAGCCAGTTACGACCGTGTGCCAATATGAAGGTACACCGAGCAACGTTAGACCGTTCTTAGCAACAGCGAGCAAGATCACCCCAAGGACCACGCCAAACAGCGTACCTTTGCCTCCTGTCATACTCGTGCCACCAAGTACAACTGCAGCCAGTACCGTAAGCTCAAACCCCATCAGAGAGTTTGGAGCGACTGATTGGGTAATTTGGGTTTGAACCACTGAAGCAATGCCTGCAAGTGCCCCCATGTAGCCATAAACGAACAGATTAATACCAAAGAGGTTAATACCAATACGACTCGCCGCGTCTGCATTGCCGCCTACCGCGTAAATCTGACGACCTAAGCGGGTCTTAGACATCAGGAATGAGGTGAGGGCAATCATTGCAACTAAGGTTAAGATTGGCAGTGATAAACCGTAGTCATAGCCGTCGCTACCGGTAAATGTGAACAGCTCAATACCATCCATAAACCAGTCAGGAAAACCGTACAACCATTCGCCGTTACTAAAGTAAATCAGTAAGCCAAAGAACACATTCAATGTTGAAATGGTAATGATGATCGCTGGCACCTTGAGTTTGTATACTAGTGTGGCGTTGATCATGCCCAGTAACACACCCACAACGGTTGCAATAGCAAACGCAATCATGAAGTTACCACCAATCGTCAAAATGTACGTCGCGGTGATGTACTGCGCAATCGCAGCGGTCGCTGGGAATGAGATGTCGATGCCGCCAGCGATAAGCACGACAAACAAACCACAAGCCATGATGCCTAGTAATGCAGAGCTGACTGACATATCAAAGATGTTGCCAAGAGTGAGGAAATCTTCAGAGGTAAAAGTCAGCACTGCGACAATCAACACAATCATCAATGAGAGGTAGAATTCATGACGCTTGGTGAATGAAGATAAGGAACAACGAAACTGGTTAAGCATTGACTGCCTCCATGATTTGTTGCTCGGTAGAGTGAGCGGGTTGGAAGTCATGAGTAAAACGTCCTTCTTTCATCACAATCACGCGGTGACTGTTGTAGAACACTTCTGGGATTTCATCGCTGACCATGATGATTGCCATTCCTTTTGCGGCAAGGTCTTTTGCGATGGTGTAGATTGCTTCTTTGTTGGCAACGTCTACACCCACGGTCGGAGAGTCAAGGATGAGCACTTCTGGCTCAGCGGCTATCCATTTTGCGATAGAGATACGCTGCGCATTACCACCGGATAAACTGGTTACCGGGAGTTTTGGGTCCGCGACTTTGATGGACAATGAAGAAATCAATCTATCGACGAGCTTGTTTGCCTTTAGATGGTCAAGAAAACCTGAGGGCTTCTTCAGTCTGTGCATGACTGAGGCAGTGATGTTGTCTTGAATCGCTTGTTCCATCACCAACCCAGTCGACATGCGGTCTTCAGAGACATAACCGATGCCTTGAGAAATCGCGTCACGGTTAGATTTGAATGTAGTCGGTTGGCCGTTTATGCGGATAACGCCGCTGTCTGGTTGAGTCATACCGAACAATGCCATACACAATTCGGTTCGGCCTGCGCCAAGTAAGCCGGTGATGGAGACGATCTCTCCCGCACGAACTTGAAATGAAATATCGTCAAACTGGCCACGTTTTGACAGCTTTTCGACTTCAAGTTTGACGGCACCTTGCTGGTGGTAATCGGCAAGAGGAGTGAATTCGAATCGTTGTCCGGTCATTAGAAAAGCCAATTCGTCGCTGTCTACTTCATCAGCTTGATAGGTACCGATGGTACGGCCATCACGAATGACCGTGATTCGGTCGGAGATCTCCATTACTTCATCAAGCTTGTGGCTCACAAATACCACCGTGACGCCTTTGGATTTAAGGTCTGCTACCACTTCGATGAGGTGATTCACTTCGGTGCGAGTGAGTGAGGCGGTTGGCTCATCCATGATCATTAATTTGGCATCAGATGCCATGGCTCGGCAAATGGCGACGAGCTGACATTCGGCAATTGAAAGCTGCTCAACGCGTTTATCCAGTGGTAATTTGACACCGACTTTTGCCATTGCTTGAGTTGCAATGCTCTGGATACGCTTTTGTTGCACCAGCCCTTTTGTCCATTCAACATGATCCTGAATGGCAATATTCTCTGCGACAGTCAAGTTTGGGAATAGGGATAAGTCTTGATAGATAACTTGAATGCCGTGTTCTATTGATTGCTGTGGAGTGAGTCGAGAGTAGCGTTTGCCCGCTAATGTGATTTCAGCGCCTTTCTCTGGTGCGTGAACGCCAGATATCACTTTAAATAATGTGCTTTTCCCACAGCCATTTTTGCCGGCTAAGCAGTGCACCTCACCCTGATTGAATGTTAGGTTTATCCCATCCAATGCCTTCACGGAACCAAAGTGCTTGGATACTTGCTTGAGGGTAATAAAAGGAGTTCCAGACATGATCATTTCCAATATGGTAGGGCGGCGTTGCACCGCCCAATTTAGAACAGAGTTTGTTTAGCTTAGAAACCAAGTTGACGTGCGTTGGTTTTATCCACTTCTAGAATCTTGTTAAACTTGATCACGCGGTTTTGCGTATCGATTTCTGCATCGCCCAGCCCTTGGACATTGACCCCTTGAGATACGTCTTTGCCTTCGAGCATTTGCTTAGCAACGGCAACCATGGCATAGCCTGCATCTGCTGGGTTCCACAAGAAGCCTTTATCAATCTCGCCACGAGCTAAGTAAGGAGCAGCTTGGCTTGGCATCATAATACCCACGACGCTGATTTTGTCTTTTGCGCGTTTTTTCTTAATGGCTTCACCTGCACCGATACCACCTAATGAACCGTAAGAAACGATGCCTGCCATATCTGGGTGTGCTTTCATCAGGTCATTCGTTGCTGCATAAGATTGATCGATGCTTTCTGCAACGGGCATACGGCTAGTGACTTCATACATGTCTGGGTAGTTTTTCTTTTGGTAATCGATCGCTAGATTTGCCCAGTTGTTATGCAGTGGCACCGTTAATGAGCCAACATAAACCGCGTAACCACCTTGCTTGTCCATATTTTTTGCAAGCTCATCCATGGTTGCTTTCGCGTAGGCTTGGTTATCAATCGTTTCGATATCCCAATCCGCGCCATGTCCATCTGGTGATTCATGGGTTAATACGATAATCCCTTTCTCACGAGCTTTTTTAAATACTGGCTCCAATACAGTTACATCATTCGGTACCACAGTAATTGCATCAACGCCTTTGGCAATCAAGTCTTCAATAATTTTAACTTGTTGCGCTGGATCTGGAGTGGAAGGACCAAGCTGGCGAGCTGTCACGCCGAAATCCGTAGCTGCTTGCTCGATCCCTTTGTTCATTTGGTTAAACCAAGGAATGCCAGACACTTTAACTACGTTTACGATTTCATAATCTTTAGCTTGAACGCCTGCAGCAGCAAGGGCTAGCGTTAAAGCTGCCGCTTTTAGTAAGACCTTTTTCATCTTCATCAATCCTTTATTCGTTATGTGTAGGGTAAGTTGAATCGATGAGGTGATCTTAAGGTGTATTTCAATAGAAGATTGAGCACCAGAGATTGAATTGTGATTTACACACGTTAATGAAAAATTCTCTAGCGATTTGTGTCAATAAATTGTGATCGTGAAAGTGTGACGTAATTTAAGGATCAGTTTTTGCGATTGTGGTTATCGAGAATCTAACAATTGGATCATTTTGTTTACATATTTATTGGGTTTTGAAAATGCAGGCAGATGGTGATGAGCAGAACTGGCTCTTAATGAGAGATTAATTGATAAATAGTGACGTTCAATCACAATAAATAGCAATCAAACAGTTTGTTACATGGCTTGTAGTTGATGGTCATCACCTGCGTTCATGATAAGAAAAAGAGAGAACGCAGGCAGTTTGTAATTATATAACGAATAGTAGTGCGTAGTTTTCACAAGCGGCTACTGATGTAAACCGTCCAGAACCAGAACGAGGTTCGGTTCACCATGCACATGCACAACTACATTTCCACATGTTGAATCTCTGGGTGCTTCAACAGCATCACTCGAATCCAGTGGTGTACGACCCACATCACCATGGCAGTGAGCAACACCGCAATGAAGATAGAGCTAAAGCGGTACAAGATGGAAAAGAACGCGTCTTTTTGCTCGGGAACTAACGATGTTGTTAGTGGCACGGATAGAGCAGACATGGCCGAGAATGCAATGGCGGCTTTGGCTTGCCCCTTGGTGAGCCACAGACAAAATGGTCCCATCGCGATGGTAAATGCTAGCCAGAACAACAAACCGTGCCCAAACCAACTGCCCAAAATTAACTGTACTGTCATACCCGCAATACAGCCTAGTGCGGTGCCGATGATGCGTATCTTTGCCATTGCCATTGAGCCTGCCAGTGTCATTGGCGTTAGGATAATGAGTATCGAAGCTTGTGCAGAGAGTGAGTCGTACAAATCACCCACTTGGAACACCACAAACGCTGCCATAGCGACGACCCAACCCATTGCAACTTGGCTAATGTAGTCGATATCGCTTTTCACTGGCGTGGTCATTTCTGTTTGCAGGATCTTTGATTCAGGCTCTGGGAACAGCCAGTAGGCAAGGGCGCAAACAAAGATATTGCTGAATGAGATTACCCAAAGGTTGACGTTGAACTCTTCAATATCCATGAAATCGTAGCTTGCAAAGTTAAGTACGATAGAGCCGACCAGCAATCCCATATAGCCAAACAAGTAGGTTTTCTGGTTCATCATTGCAATGCATTTGAACATCATCATGATGCCCACAGCCGCGAACATCAGAGTGGGATGGAACTGTAAGTATTCGAGAATAAAGGTGGCTTGAACCGTGGTCCAAACCGCCGAGAACAGCACCATCAATACCAATGGTAGACTGAAGTGATCCATGCGGCCGAGCACGAACAGTGGCAGCATGACGGCAAAGAAACCGTATGACCAACCAAAGATCATGCTCAATGCCAACCCCATCGAGCAGCCGAACCAAATACGTAAGGTTTTCATCGTAGCCGCCTAGTAGATAAAGTGGAACCAGCTAGCAAGATAGATTTGTACTTGTGCCATCAGCGCCCAGAACGGGCTGTTGTCTGGATAAAGCACGATGGTTGCACGCGAGCCGACAAATAGCGATGAAGGCAGTGCTTCTTCACTGGTTAGGTTCACGCGAGTGCGCTGTGCATCTCGTACCCAACGGTTGTTTACTTCGACTTTGGTTAGCGCGCCATTGGGTGTTTGTTGTGCTGCAGCGACACCGTAATCTCGGCTGGACAGATCGAAGTCGTAGACTGAGCCTGGATTAGCATCAAACGCGACCATTGCGTGATAGCTGTTATTGACGTTGGCAACCGATTTCTCGCGGAAATCAGCCGCCACCCACATTGAACCTGTTGGTACGAATGTCAGTAGTGGCATGTTAGTGTTTGCCATGGTTCCCACTTCCAACTGCAGGTTAGTCACAACACCGTCACTTGGTGCAAGTACTGAGGTATTTGCAAGATCGAGCTGTGCTTTCTCGATACCATTTTTAGCAATGCGCACAGCGGTGCTTTGGCCTTTTTTATCGCCAAGTTGGGCTTCAATCACTTTCAGGTTTTGCTGCTCAGCCTTTAGGGCTGCACGCGATACTTGGTTTTGTGCGTAGGCGTTGTCTAAGTTCGATTGTGAAATGACTTTCTGTTGAGACAGCTTCTGCAGACGGGAGTATTCACGGTGTGCGTTATTGTAGGTCGCTTCTGCTCGTGCAATGTTCGCCAATGCTGCTTCACGTTGTGAGTAGAGGGTGGCTTCTTTTTCGTAAGCCGATTGCAGTGACAACTCCGCTTGCTCTAGAGCAATTTTGTATTTGCGGTCATCGATTTTGAATAGCACATCGCCTTTGTGAACCGACTGGTTGTTGTCGATAAGCACGTCGGTCACTTTGCCAGAGACCTCTGGCGCGACTTGCACCACATAACCTTGAACTCGCCCTTCGGTGGTGATTGGCGCGTGACGGTCAGCAATGATGATGTAGAAAAAGAGTACAATGAACAGGACAATAAGTGTTCGCATCCAGTGTTTGAATTTATGATCCGCTGTCATAAGAGATACCTGAATTTATGGCGCTAACAAGCAAATAAGACAGGCGATTATAGAGAAGTTGGTCACAGTTCAGTAGAATGACATTAAGTGCATGAATGACCTAAAAGTAGGACAATGAACGTAAGTTTCGATGATCTTCACCTGTTTAGCCAAACCGTTGTACACGGAGGCATCAGTGCTGCCGCAGACGCTAACCAATTACAGCGCTCCAAAGTGAGCCGCAGACTACAGGAGTTGGAAAAAGCGCTAGGCTGCCAATTGCTGATTAGAACCACGCGAACCATTGAGTTGACCGAGCACGGCAAGCGTCTGTTTGAGCTGGTGGGGCAACCCATTGAGCACATTCAGCAAGGTTTGAATGTGATGCACGAATATCAACAAGAACTGACGGGGAAAGTACGGGTTGCTATTCCTTCTGCGTTGATGAGCTCGGCGGCGTTCAATTGGATCATCAACGAATACACCACGCGCTACCCGGAGATGTCGGTGGAGATTGAAAACCATCAAGAGAGTGTCGATCTCAAGCGCCAAGCATTCGACCTTCAGCTTCTTCCGAGCGTTGCAAAAGTCTCGGATGACAGTTATGTTCAGTTCAGTTTATTGCCGTATCGTAGTCATTTCGTGGCATCCCAAGCCTATCTTGATGCACATCCGCCGCTGAAAAACATGGATGACTTAAAACATCATCGGTTGTTGACCAATAGATACAACGCAGATTTATTGGATCCAGAATTACACGTGGCGGTTAGGTCAGATGATTTGAACTTGCTGCGTCTAATGGCGATTGCAGGAAACGGCATCGCATTCATACCTCAAGTGCATTCAAAGCCTGCCTTGGAGGACGGGCAGTTGGTCGAAGTGTTGCCAGAGTTTACTCATCCTAAACAGCATCTGACTCTGATTTATCCATCTAACCTGTTTTTACCAAACAAGGTTAAAGCCTTGATTGAGCTGTTTAGAGAAAAATTTCAATAGGAATAGCGTGAGCGGGCAATAACTTTGCGAATTTGCTCATCTGATTGTTTGGTAGTTCTGGTAGATTTATCTTAATCAAACGCTTGAATATGTTGATTCTCAAGCGACTCATAGGAGATGAGAATGTTATCGAAAAATGCCACGGGTCTGATTATTGTCGATGTACAAGGTAAGTTGGCAACGCTCATGCATGAAAGCGAAGCGCTGATTGAAAGCACCACCAAACTAGTCAAAGGAGCGAAAGCACTCAACTTACCTATCGTTTGGCTAGAGCAAAACCCAGAGCGCTTGGGGCCAACGGTAGAGCCAATTCGTGAAGTGTTGGCGAAAGATCATCTGCCGATCGCCAAGTACACGTTTGATGGTTGCAAAGAGCCGACATTCAAACTCGCTGTAGAAAATGCCAAAGTCGATACGTGGTTGGTTTGTGGCATCGAGGCACATATTTGCGTGTATCAAACTGCGGTCTCGCTGCGGCAGATGGGTTACCGAGTGGAACTTGTGACTGATTGTGTTTCTTCCCGAACACCAGCTAACAAAGCGCTGGCGCTAGCCAAACTGACCGCCAATGGTGTTGGTTTAACTGGTGTGGAAATGTGCTTGTATGAAATGGTTGAAGATTGCCGCGTGCCAGAATTTAAATCAATCCTAACACTCATTAAGTAACCAGATTCCGCTACAGCATTTATTCGAATTCTCGTTGATATCTTGGCAACATGGACTCGTTGCCAAGTAATCCACCTTGATGGATATAGATGAGAGTTTTGTCTTTATTTTCTGCCAACCACGGCTGTAAACACTGCCACATGTAAGGGTCATAAAGCAGGTCAAACTCAAGGTTAGTTTGGTCGTGCAACGCGTTCCATGTTTCGTAATCGCTTTGGTATAAACGGCCGAAGTGGTGCTTATCGCGTACGGATAAAATGGTCGGATGGTTATCCGTTTCCAAAGTATTGAATTGTTCAGTCAGGTATTGTGCGTCACCTACGCAAGCACAGGTTACTACGTCTATTCCGTGTGGTTTTAAATGCTTACTCAAATAGAGTGCGGTTGTGCCTGTTCCGGATGGTAAGGCGATGACAAACTGTTTACTGCCTTCAAAGCGCGTCCACTCAAGGATTTCCATCGCTAGCTGTTTCACACCCGGTTCGGCAATGGAAGCTCGTCCACCTTCTGGTACCACAAGGGTGGTTTCGTCCACACCACGCACTTGTTCAATATACTCCAGAGGGTGAAGCTCAGAGCCAATGTTTTGCATTGCGGTGATGGTCATTCCCAGATCAAGTGCGCCACGATAGTTACCAATCGGCGCGTCTTGGAGCCAAGAAGGAATGTGCTGAACGTAGAACTCGAAGTTCCAGCCTTTGATTTGTGCCAGTGCAGCAAGGGAATACATCGCATTGGATTGGGCTGAACCATAACTGATAAGCGTTTTGATATCGCTATTCTGCGTTTCCATCAACGCCATAAACTTACGTGCTTTATTCCCAGAAAAGTGAGAGTGCAGCATGTCATCACGCTTTAGGAAAAAGGTATGACCGTTAAAGTTGTGTTGAGTTATCGGGCTTTCAGAGAGTTTCATGCTACTGCTGACGTGTCCAACCACGTGACCTTGCCGTAAAAAGGGCGCGTAGTGTAACGCCATTAAACTCAGATAAAAAGTCCGTGTTTCAATACAACCTTTTCGATTATTCCTGATGGTCATGGGAGTCTTAAAAGGTTTCATATCCAACAAGGTTTGCAGCTTAAATGAACCAAGCGGTATCACGACTCGCGTTTCTTCTTCAAGCCACGTAAACTACGCCGCTTATTTTCATTCAATCAGAAGGCTTGGTTTTGCAGACTCTAGAACAATTACAAACAGGACAATTAGTAGGAATCAAACAACTGAAGTTGGCGGAAGGGCTAACTGAGTTTCCGATGGAAATTTTAGAGCTTGCAGAAACGCTTGAAGTATTGGACTTATCCGGCAACGCACTGTCAGATTTACCTCCAGAATTGGAACAACTGACCAAGCTGAAAATCATCTTTGCTTCGAATAACCAGTTCACCCATTTGCCAGAGGTTCTGGGCAAGCTACCAAACCTTGAGATGGTTGGGTTTAAAACCAATAAGATCAAAATGGTGAGTGAAGCCTCGCTGCCAAGCCAGTTACGTTGGTTGATTCTGACGGATAACGAGATTGAAGTTCTCCCAAACAGCCTTGGTGAAAGACCGCGCCTAAGAAAGCTGGCATTGGCGGGGAACCGCATCAAGCAACTGCCAAATAGCATGGAAAACTTGGTCAATTTGGAATTGATTCGTTTATCTGCGAACCAGTTAGAGCAGTTCCCGGACGTATTGATGAAGCTGCCTAAGCTGGCGTGGTTTGCGTTCGCAGGTAACCCATTCTGCAAACATCTATCTTCTCTAGACAGTGTGCCGAAAGTGACGACAAACAGTTACTCGCTTAACCATGTTCTCGGCCAAGGAGCGAGTGGCGTGATTTCTCATGCTAACTGGACTGACACTCAATACGACTTCCCGAGTGAAGTGGCGGTGAAAGTGTTCAAGGGCGAAGTGACAAGTGACGGTTACCCACATGATGAACTTGAAGCGTGTCTGCAAGCGGGACATCACAACAACTTGGTGAAATCCATCGCTCAAGTGGATGACGGTAATGAGTTAGCGTTGGTGATGGAGCTGATTCCAAACAGTTACTACAACTTAGGTTTGCCGCCAACTTTGGAAACCTGCACACGAGACACCTTCCCAAAAGGGTTTACCTTAACCGTCGAGCAAGTAAATGCCATTGTTGAACAGATGGTGGATGTGTTTAATCACTTGCATGACAACAAGGTATGTCACGGTGATTTGTATGCACACAATACCTTGGTGAATGAACAAGGTGAGATGATCTTCGGTGATTTTGGTGCGGCGAGCATTTACGGCTATTTATCTGAAGAGCAACAAACTGCGATTAGAACCATTGAATCCAGAGCGTTGACGTACTTTATCGAAGACTTGTTTTCTGTGTGTGAAGAGTCGGCGCCTACGTCACAAGCATTCAAACGATTAGCAGCGCTCATCGCATAGGGTGTCAATTAAGCGAATCAGAAAGAGGTATCAGATTGCCTGTGTTGATACTAAGCAAGTAAGATACCTCTCTGATTGACTCTTTTTCTTAGCAAGTTACGCCTAAGCAATTCGCGTTACTTAGGGTGGAGCTATGATCTACTCTTTATACTCTGACGCGAGATCAATCAGTGCTTCACATCCACCCTCTGGATGTGTGCCAATCTTAAATTGCCAGCCATAACGTTGGCATAAGTCATCCACAATCATCAAGCCCAAGCCATGACCATCAGAATGAGGAATACTTGAGAAGCCTTCCCCTTCGTCACGGACCGAGATGGTGTTTTTATCCATGCCTATGTGAATCGACCCTGATGGTGTTGCCGCAATACCGTTGCGAATTAGGTTGCCAAGAATAATAGTGAGCACCGCTTTGGTGGCTCGCGTTGTTGGATTACCGTTTACCTGAACATCAAATTTGAGCGCTTTTTCATCCGCTTGAGCTTGGCTTTGGGAGATGATTTGGCTGAGTTCCTCTTCGGTAATGCTTCGCATAGGAGAGTCATCTGCATTGCGCTCGTATCGCACTAAACCGAGTAGGGCGTCCACCATAGTTGACATCTGCTGCGTGGCATCCTGAATTCGATTCACTTGGCGTGTTTGGAAATCTGTATTTGCACTTCTTGCCAATAAGCTGCTTGAACCTTTCATTACCGTTAGAGGAGTACGAAGCTCGTGACTCGCATATCGAGCAAACGCTTGTTCACGCTTGATGGTTTTATTAATTTCACTTCGGTATTCGTTTAGGTGCGAAGCCAGTTTCTGGAATTCTTGTGCTGATCCGGCTGGAACTGAAAAAATCTGCGTTGGGTCACCATGATGTTGATCCAACTGGCTTTTCAATGAATTTACAGGCTCAATTAGGCTTTGAGATAGTCGCAATAAGAGACTGCCAAACAAAAAAATGAGGACCGCAACGACACTGAGTACTAAAGCGACGACGAAGATAAATTCATCGTAGGTGATTTCAATTTCATCAATGAGCGAAATGAGGATGACTGGGTACTCAACACCATTATGTGTATAAGTACTCATGTAGACCATACGTGAGGATATTTCGTCACCCACTTCATCGAGAAACTGTTTTTTTCCTACTAAGTATTCTTGATATTCGGTTGGAACTAACTCTATATCGTTGTACGCGGTGGTTAGCAGGTCGAGTTTAATGATCCCTTCATCAGGATAGAGTTGAAAGTGCTCTATGGCCTCTTTTTTGTCTATCATGATGCGACGCTCACCGACACGATCTTCAGACCATAGTAGTGACGCTGTAACTAATAGGAAGCAAAATATACCGATGACGATTGAAACCAAAGAGAAAAACAGAGCTAACCGCCCAGTCATGCTCTGTGTGTTGTCAAGCAGTCGGCGTATCATTCACCACTCTCCAATCTAAAGCCGACTTTCGGTATTGTCTTTAACAGATGTGACTCGAACGGTTTATCGAGTTGATTCCTCAGCTGGTAAATATGGCTGCGTAATACATCATTATTGGGCTCATTTTCTTGCCACAAGCTAAATGCAATATCCTCACGCGTAACGATATCCGGGGCACTCTTTACCAGCATTTCTAAGATGGTGTATGTGGTTGGATTGAGCGCCAGTAACTTGTCTTGTCTGTAAGCTTTTCGTGTTTTTTGGTCGATCGACACTTCACCGTACTCGAGTTTGGCTGAAGCCACAGTCCCACGATAACGACGGATGAGTGCTTCCATTCGAGCTTCTAAGATATCCAAGTCAAATGGTTTGGTTAGGTAGTCGTCTGCGCCATGCTGGAAGCCTTTAAGCATATCGTCACGGCTATCAAGTGCGGTCAGCATCAATACTGGGGTATTGTTGCCAGCATCTCTAAGTTTGTTGCATACCGTTAAGCCGTCCATTCGTGGAAGCATCAAATCGAGCAAAATAATGTCGAAGCTGTTTTCCATAGCAAGTTTCAATCCCAGCTCACCATTATCTGCATAATCGAGATCCATTCCTGCACACTCGAAATAATCGAAAAGCATGCCGGCAATTTCTCGATTATCTTCGACTAAAAGTACGCGTTTCATGTATTGCTCTCCATTTTTTGCAGATTTTAGAAAATCGCTTTCTGCTTTAACCGAACATTATGCACTAAGGGCGTGAAAAAGATGTCGACAACAACTCTTTCACATTGCAACAAGTAGATTAGTGCAACTAAAAGATTCCAGTGGAAGAGTAGCATGTCGACTTTAAACATTCACGCCGCAACCTTTTCAAAGGTCAATCAAGACTCTGAGCTTAAACCGGTTTTGTCTGTCATTGTGCCTTTTTACAATGAACAGGAAGTCCTTCCTGAGTTTCATCGCCGCCTAACTGATGTATTAGATGCTATGCCAGAGCATTGCGAAATTATCTACGTTGATGATGGTAGCCAAGATAGCAGTTTAATGATCGCGCAAAACTTTTCTCAATCCTCTAGCGTGGTTCGTTGTATTGCTCTTAGCCGTAATTTTGGAAAGGAATCTGCCATGAGTGCAGGCCTAGAGCATTGTAAAGGTGAGGCTGTCATCGTGATCGACGCCGACCTGCAGGATCCGCCAGAGTTGATTCCTAAGATGGTCTCCAAATGGCGTGAAGGCTATGACGTGGTGAACATGCAACGCAGTGAGCGTCATGGTGAAACGTGGTTTAAACGTTTCTCTGCGGCTTGCTTCTACAAACTCCTAAACAGTATGGCGAAGCTTGATGTACCGGAGAACGTAGGTGATTTCCGTCTGTTGAGTGCAAAAGTGGTAAAACACATCAACGCCTTACCAGAGCGTAACCGTTACATGAAAGGTATTTTCTCTTGGCCTGGTTTCAAGCAAGTCACGGTTCAGTTTGAACGCGATGCTCGTCATTGCGGAGAAACTAAGTGGAACTATCTCAAGCTAATCGGGCTTGCTATGGATGGCATCACGTCCTTTTCAATCCGTCCTCTTCGCTTGGCGACGTTGGCGGGTGCTTTAGTTGCGTTTAGTGCATTTCTTTATGGTGCTTTCATAGTGATGAAAACCGTCGTATTCGGTGAGCCCGTCACCGGTTATCCATCCATGATGGTGGTTCAACTCGCATTGGGTGGCGTTCAACTTCTGTCTATTGGTCTTTTGGGTGAATACATCGGGCGTATTTTCGTCGAGACCAAGCAACGTCCTCTCTATCTTGTTCAGTCTGTTTACGAGCAGCCAGCAAAACATCAATCCATCCAATCTCTGAAATTTAAATTGGGAGAAACCGCGTAATCATGAGTATTAATAAAACCCACCTGTGGTTGTTATTGGCGTTTGCTCTTTTACTCCGTCTTATTTCACTAGCTACTTATCCTCTAATGGACACCACGGAAGCCCGTTATGGAGAAATGGCGCGCTTAATGGTGGAAACTGGGAATTGGTTAACCCCGCAATTTGACTACGGCGTGCCTTTCTGGGGTAAGCCACCTTTATTTACTTGGATGAGTGCATACGGTATTGAGCTATTTGGCTTGAATGAGTTTGCTGTGCGTGCGCCCCATTGGTTAGCGGGTGTACTGACAATCGGCCTCATTGCATTTATGGCTCATCGAGCAGGTTTCAGTGCGCTGATCGCTTCTCTCGTCTTGGCGACTTGTGGCATTTTTTCTATCGCAGCGGGAGCGGTCATGACGGACATGGCTCTTACCCTCGCGATGACAATAGCAATGATAGGTTTCTATTACTGCTGGCTTGGAAAAGATAAGTACAGCCAACTTTGGGGCTATTTAGGCTTCTTTGGTTTAGCGTGCGGTCTGCTAGCTAAGGGACCAGTGGCGATTGTGATCATGGGTATAGCTGTATTCCCGTGGCTTGTCATCCAGCATGGTTTTTTGGGGGCTTTCAAAACGTTGTGGCAGCGTTTCCCAATTGTTTCCGGATTGGCACTGATGCTAGCAATTGCATTGCCATGGTACATCATGGCAGAGATGGCGACCCCTGGCTTTATTGATTACTTTATCGTTGGTGAACACTTTAAGCGCTTTGTGGTAAGTGGTTGGGAAGGGGACTTATATGGCTCTGCCCACGACCAACCTCGCGGTATGATTTGGTTATTCTGGCTACAATCAGCTGCGCCATGGTCTATCGTTTTACCCGTTTTAGCTTTGAAGCGTAGAAAAGCACTGAAGGAGATCGAAACCGATCATCAGGGTTTATTTACCTTTTTGCTTTGTTGGCTAATTTCCCCAATGATTTTGTTTACGATGGCAGGCAACATCTTACCTGCATATGTGCTTCCGGGAGTTCCCGCGCTTGGGTTAATTATCGCGATGCTAGTCGACAAGCAAGACCTCAAATGGCTTTCTGGGACCGCAACTGTTCTACCGGTTCTTTTGATGATCGCGATGCTAGTTTTGAATCTTGGTAAGGCGGATAGCCGCAGCGATCGTGTGATCTTAGAGCAGGTAAAAGATGAAGTTCCTGTCTTCTACGTTGGCAAGCGTCCATTCTCTGGACAGTTTTATAGCCAAGGCCAAGCAAAACAACTCGAAGATCTTGCCGTTCTAGAATCATTACCTCGTTACCATTTAGTTGGTAAAGATCATGAAGTTGATGTTCTCATCAAGAGCAAATCATTAAGTTGCATGAACGAGTTTACTGCCAATTCTAAGCGCTCCCTATATAGCTGTATTACCAGTGAAGCGAATGGCTAAATTTGCTCGGTTTGCTTTTGTCGGTGGTGTTGGCTTTGTGGTCGACACCATTATCTTTGCGTTGCTATTCCATTTTATTGGCTTGGAGCTAATGATTGCCCGTAGTATTGCCTTTTTGTTTGCGGCCACCACAACCTGGCTTGGTAATCGCTGGCTTACATTTTCCCAATCCAACAAAGCCAATCCTTTACGACAATGGCAAAAGTTTATGATGAGTGCTTGTGTCAGTGCGCTACCAAATTTCATTGTTTTCAAAGGCGTCACTTTATTCTTAGGAACTCAAGGTTTCATGGTGTACGTTGCATTAGTTTTGGGAATACTGACAGGCATGGTGAGCAACTATTTGTTGAGTTCAAAGTGGGTATTTCGCCAGGGGTGAGGTTTCAGCACATTCCCAGCTCTGCCTGAAATTGACCAAGCGACTTATTCTCATCACAGTTCAAGCTTTCTTATTCTCTCTTTTACTGAGTTATCGATAAACCGAGTGCGTAGTGCACTCGGTTTTTTTGTCTATTCTCTTCCGTTTTTTTCTTTAATTTGCGTCTTTTTGAAATTTGCTACGTCCTACAAGTATGAATTGGGATTGATTTAATGATGCTTGGTGATGTTTTATGCAAATTTAATGATCTGACGAATGCTTTAATTGGCTGGATTTTATAAATCAAATGGTGCTTCTAAGGAGTCATTACCGTATGGAGTGTTTACTGTGTTTTAGAACTTGCGCTAGATCATTAAAGTGTTCAAAATTGCAATCTTTGATTTTAAATATTTAAACTTTGATGTGGTTTAAGAAATTAAACCTGACTCATATGTTTTTGGTGATCTTGTTCAACTATTGCGCGTGATTTCGATCAATTCTTCGATTTTTGTTGGTGTTTTAGACGTAAATTGATGGTTTACAGAAGTTTACTCTGTATTGCTCAACTAACCCGAAAGAAGTAATTTACAGTCATTGAGTTCAAAAATGTAAACCAAGATGAAGAGTGTAAAGCAAGTACGATTCACCGATGAAGATAGAGAATGTTTAAGCAACTACTTTCGTTTGGCAGACACGATTGCCGATTTGATCGGACCGTACTGTGAAGTGGTTATTCATTCATTTGAAAGCCTAGAAAATTCAGTCGTGAAGATCGTGAATGGCCATCATACCGGGCGTGAAATTGGCTCGCCAATCACCGATTTGGGCTTACGTATGTGGAGCACATTCGAGAAAACAGGCGAAGTCTCTCCGAAGAGCTATTTCACCAATGCTGCTGATGGCTCGCTATTGAAATCGACCACGTGCATTTTGGCTGGTCCAGAGCAAAAGCCGATTGGCATGCTGTGCATCAACATGAACTTATCTTTCCCATTTCCAGAAATCGTCAAGACGCTGATGCCACAGTGCCACGTGTCGCAAACCTTGGTCAGTGAAACCTTCAGCAATAACGCGAACGACGTGATCAAGCAGGCACTGAGCGCTGCCATGCAAGAGGTGGATCAAGACGAGACGGTTTCCGCTAAAGGTCGTAACAAAGCCATCATTCGTTGTTTGTTTGATAACGGTGTGTTTGAACTAAAAGAGACGACCACACAAGTATCAGAGCAACTTGGGATCAGCCGTCAGGCGGTTTACAAGTTTATCCGTGAATTTAAATCAGAATAAAACTAATAACTTAGGAGTTATATCGTGAAACAGATCATTGCCACTGAACAAGCACCTGCCGCTATCGGTCCTTACTCTCAAGGTACGTCTTACGGCGACATGGTTTACACATCAGGCCAACTACCACTGGTTCCAGAAACCATGCAGTTTGTTGAGGGTGGCATCAAAGAGCAAGCTCGTCAGTCTCTAGAAAACTTAAAAGCGGTTCTAGAAGCAAGCGGTGCGGGTCTAGACACAGTATTGAAGACGACATGCTTCCTATCAGATATGGAAAACTTCGCCGCATTTAACGAAGTGTACACAGAGGTATTTGGTACAGAAAACGCACCAGCTCGCTCTTGCGTTGAAGCAGCAAGACTACCAAAAGACGCATTGGTTGAAGTTGAAGCCATTGCATACAAAAAGTAACCGATTTTCGGACATAAATGAGTATCAATAGGAGATTCTCATGAGCGTTTCATTTATTGGATTGAGCATCCTGTTCTTTGGGTTCTACGCATTACTTGCGAACTTCAAAAAACAAAAGAAAAGCTTTAACTTCCGCGTACTGAGTGCGCTTGCTGCTGGTCTGTTATTCGGCGGTGCGATTCAACTTGTATTCGGTGTTGGCAACGTTGCAACGGCAGGTTTTGCTGAACTGATTTCTGTGTTCGGTAAAGGCTACATCAAGCTTCTACAAATGATCGTTATCCCGCTAGTATTTGTAGCGATGATCTCTTCGATCATGAACGTAGAAGGCGGTGCACTTTCGCGTATCGCACCAAAAATCATCGGTATTCTACTTTTCACTTGTGCTATCTCTGCCGCAGTGGGCATCGCAAGTATTTACCTATTCGGTATCGATGCAAACGCGCTAGTCAGCACTATCGGCACTAACAGCGCTATCGAAGCGCGTGGTGACTCTCTGATTGCAACACAAGATGCGATGGCAAGCAGCGGCCTGTCAGGTATGGCGCTGTCTATCATCCCAACCAACATCTTTGACATGCTAACGGGCTCTCAACGTACGTCGACGCTATCAACGGTATTGTTCGGTATGTTCCTTGGTTACTGTATCCTGCAAGTGAAAAACCGTAAGCCTGAGAAAGTGCAAAACTTCGTTGATTTCATCAACTCTGCAAAAGAAGTCGTACTTTCAATGGTACGTGAGATTCTGAAGCTGACGCCTTACGGTGTATTCGCTCTGATGACCACGTTCATGATGACAAACGATTTGTTCGCACTAGCAGAAATGGGTCGCTTCCTACTAGCAAGCTACGTGGCAATCGGTGTCATGTTCGCTATCCACTTCGTGATGGTGTCTATGTTCGGTCTGTCTCCTGCGAAGTTCATGAAGAAAATCTGGCCAGTGCTTGTATTTGGCTTCGGTTCTCGCTCAAGCATGGCAGCAATCCCACTAAACGTTGAAACTCAAACTCAACGTCTAGGTGTGGACGAAGAAACAGCAAACATGTCAGCAACATTCGGTACCAGTATCGGTCAGAACGGTTGTGCGGGTATCTACCCAGCAATGCTAGCTATCATGGCGGCTCAAGTAATGGGCATGCCAGTTGACCTAGGCTTCATCCTACAACTGATTGCTGTCATCGCGATTGCTTCATTCGGTATCGCAGGTGTTGGTGGCGGTGCAACGTTCGCGGCGGTAGCGGTGCTGACTATCATGGGTCTAGACATTACGGTTGTGGCGATTCTGGTTTCTATCGAAGCACTTATCGACATGGCTCGTACCGCGCTTAACATCTCTGGCTCAATGTTGTCAGGTGTACTAACCGCGAAGAAGAATGGCTCACTAAACACTGAGCAATACAACGCTGATGTTGCTGCAACAGTAACAAAAGAAGCAGCAGTGTAATTTCCAAACTTAATAAAGAGCACCCAACGCGGGTGCTCTCCGTTTTTCCTGAGTTCAGGTTATTTAGGTAATAAATATGAAAGTTGTTGTCGTAGGCGGTAGTGCTGCAGGTATGAGTTTCGCAGCGAAATACAAACGTAATCAGCCATCAGATGAAGTGATTGTGCTAGATAAGCGCGATTACATCTCGTTCGGTGCGTGTGGCTTACCTTACTTTGCTGGTGGCATGTTTGATGACACTGAACGCATGATTTCTCGTACGCCAGAACAAGCGATTAAATCGGGTTTAGACGTGCGCATTGAAACTGAAATGGTGGCACTAGACCGCACTGAAAAGCAGATTAAAGTCCGTCACCAAGGTGAAGAAAGCACCATCGATTACGATATGTTGGTGATTGCCACGGGCGCGCGTCCAATCGTGCCATCGTTTGGCGAGTTCAACCCAGAACACGTATACACGCTAACCAGCATGGAAGATGGCTTGGCGGTAAAAGAAGCGCTTAAGGACAGCAACAAACAACGCGTTTGCGTTATCGGCGGCGGCTTTATCGGCCTTGAAGTGTTCGATGCTGCGCACCTACTAGGCAAACACGTCACCATTATTGAGCGTGAACAACACGTGATGAGCCGTCAGTTCAGCCCTGAGATGATTGAAGTGGTAGAAGGCGCGATTCGTGAATCTGGCGCTGAGCTAAAAACCAGTTGCAGCGTATCAGCCATTCGCGACGCAGAGCAAGGCGGTTACATCGTAGAAACCGACAACGGCAATGTGGAAGCAGACGTTGTGATCATGTCACTTGGCTTTAAACCAAACACAGAAGCGTTCGAGTTACCAAAAGCCGCGAACGGCGCACTACTAGTCGATGAGTTTGGCGCAACAGAAGATGCACACATCTACGCAGCTGGCGACTGTGCAGTGGTTCACCACATGGCGCTAGGAAAATCAGTGTATGTTCCACTTGCAACCACTGCTAACAAACAAGCGCGCATGATGGCGGATAAACTTGCAGGCAAAGACACTTACATGAGTGGTTTCTTGGGCTCGTCTTGCTTGAAAGTGCTGGACTACGAACTGGCATGCACAGGCGTATCAGAACTTCTAGCCAAAGAACACGGTTTGGAAGTGAAGGTTTCAACCATTTCAGATAAGAACCAAACCGACTACTACCCAGGTCAAGAAGACATTAAAGTGAAGCTGGTTTATCACCCAGAAACCAATGTATTGCTTGGTGGCGAAATCGTTGGTAAGAAAGGCGCAGTAGGCAGAATCAACGCACTTGCTGTTGCCATCACCGCGAAGATGACAACACAGCAACTAGGCTACATGGACTTCTGCTACGCACCACCATTCGCACGTACTTGGGATGCACTGAACGTTGCAGGTAACGTAGCGAAATAATTTAGCTATCCAGGTTCATTCAGACAAAACAAAAGGGCTCCAGAGTTATCTCTGGAGCCCTTTTTAGTATTCAAGTCATATTGAATTAACGGCGTTTCGGTTTGCGTTGACCAGCCGGTTTGCCTTGTCCTTGAGGACGACCTTGACCTTGTGAACCTGCGCCGTTTGAACGGTTTTGGTTGTTACCGCCTGGTCGAGAGCTCGAGTTAGGACGTTGACCATTTGCGCCACCATTACCGCGGTTTTGGTTTCCACGACCTTGGCCGTTTTGACCGCCTTGCGTTTTACCTGAACCGTTGCGGTTGCCAGATGGTTTGCCATCACGCGAGCCACCTTCAGAACGTTTGTTCAAGTGACCACCAAAGCCTGGTTGGTTCTTGGTGTGTTTAGTTGCGAAACGGTTTGCACCGTGACGACCAGACTTACGACGTTGTGCTGGTGTTTGCGCATCAATGTCTTCTGCTGGAACCAGACAGTTCGGCTTATCACCAATCAGGTGCTTCTTGCCCATGTTGATCAGCGCTTCACGGATCATTGGCCAGTTATCTGGATCGTGGTAGCGAAGTAGCGCTTTATGTAGACGACGTTGACGTTCACCTTTTGCTACTGGTACATCTTCACGTTGTTTGTACTTCACGCGTTTCAGAGGGTTTGTCTCTGAGTAGTACATTGACGTTGCGTTACACATCGGCGATGGGTAGAAGTTCTGTACTTGGTCACACTCGAAGTTGTTTTTCTTCAACCACAGCGCCAAGTTCAGCATGTCTTCGTCTTCGGTACCTGGGTGTGCTGAGATGAAGTAAGGGATCAGGTATTGCTTCTTACCCGCTTCCGCGCTGTACTTCTCAAACATCTCTTTAAAGCGGTCGTAAGTGCCCATGCCCGGTTTCATCATCAGGTCCAGTGGACCTTTCTCGGTATGCTCTGGAGCAATCTTCAGGTAACCGCCTACGTGGTGAGTTACAAGCTCTTTCACGTACTCTGGTGATTCAATCGCTAGGTCGTAACGTACGCCTGATGCGATCATGACTTTCTTCACGCCTTCCACTTTACGCGCGGCACGGTAAAGATCGATGGTGTGTTTGTGGTCCGTGTTTAGTTTGTTACAGATACCTGGGAACACACAAGAAGGGCGACGACAGTTTGCTTCTGCTTTCGGATCGCTACAGCCAAGACGGTACATGTTTGCTGTAGGGCCACCCAAGTCAGAGATTGTACCGGTAAAGCCAGGTACTTTGTCGCGGATCTCTTCCAGCTCATTGATGATTGAGTCTTGTGAGCGGTTTTGAATGATGCGGCCTTCGTGCTCGGTAATCGAACAGAAAGAACAGCCACCAAAACAGCCACGCATGATGTTAACCGAGGTCTTAATCATGTCGTAAGCAGGAATTTTTGCTTTGCCGTACATTGGGTGGGGAACACGTGCGTACGATAGGCCGAACACGTAGTCCATCTCTTCTGTGCTTAGCGGGATCGGAGCTTGGTTTACCCAAAGCTCACGGTCACCATGACGCTGAATCAGTGCGCGGCCAGAGTATGGGTTGGTTTCCAAGTGCATCACACGGCTCGCGTGCGCATAAAGAATACGGTCGTTGTTGAGTTTTTCAAAATGAGGCAGGCGGACAGCGGTCGTTGCTGCATCGTGACGCGATGGACGAATCGTGATCGGCTGTGCGACGGGCTCATCTTTTTTGGTATCGCACTGAGTTTCCACTTCGTAAGGGTTCTTAGGTACGAACGCTTCTTTACGAGGTTTCTCAATGCGAGAAGAATCGATAATGGTGTAGCCTTCTGGCTCTGCCGCAAGGTTTACCGCAGTACCGCGAATGTTGGTCATGGTCGAAATGTCTTCGCCATCGGCAAGACGGTGCGCGACTTCCACTAGGGCACGTTCTGCGTTACCAAAAAGAAGGATGTCCGCTTTTGCATCGAACAGAACAGAGCGGCGAACTTTATCAGACCAGTAATCGTAGTGAGCCACACGTCGCAAACTTGCTTCGATACCACCAAGAACGATAGGTGTGCCTTTATAGGCTTCACGACAACGCTGTGAATACACCAAGGTTGCACGATCAGGACGTTTACCGCCTTCGTTGTTTGGCGTGTACGCATCATCGTGACGAAGCTTTTTATCCGCCGTGTAACGGTTGATCATCGAGTCCATGTTACCCGCGGTGATCCCGAAGAACAGATTTGGCTTACCAAGCTGCATGAAAGCATCTTTGTTGTTCCATTCTGGTTGAGCAATGATACCAACACGGAAGCCTTGTGCTTCTAGAAGACGACCAATGATTGCCATACCAAAGCTCGGGTGGTCCACGTATGCGTCACCCGTGACAATGATAATGTCACAACTATCCCATCCTAGGGCGTCCATTTCTTTGCGGCTGGTCGGCAAGAAAGGTGCCGTACCAAAACACTCAGCCCAGTATTTTTTGTACTCATGAATAGGAGTAATGTCGTTGGTCATATTTTGCTCTCTGTTCCAGGGAGCGCGAATTATAGCGATTTGATGATCAGGTATCTACAGTGAAGTCGCATATCTCAGCTAGTTCAAGGCGATTTGTTCAGAGCTACGATTTTTAGGAAGAATTTTTAGGCAATTTGGCCATTTAATTCTTAAGGTTACAAGGTTTGAGGGGGATCAAACTTTACCTATAAGCATTAGTGTGCTTATAGGAAAACTTTTCTATACTCAAGGTGTTGCACAGGAGGTGCTAAAGGAGTGAGGCTAAGTTATGACTGAAATGCTTAATATGCTGCAGCAGGCAGAGCTCACACAAAGGAATGCAAGCAAAGTGATTAATTGGTCGCTTGATTTAGAAACACTTGTATTTGATTGTGATAGGCAAGCACTAAAGGATTGCTGTGCAATCGAAGAACCGATATTTAGCTTTGAGCAGTTAATTGACTATATGTCTAAACAGCAAAGAGAAGATGCTCTGAATCGTTTTAACCGAGTAAAGGCATTAGGTGGAGAGGACGGATTCTCATGCTGTATCGTTCCGAAACAGGATGTCTTAGTTCACATAGATTGTTGTTTTGAAAAGATTAATGATGCCTACATCCAAGGAACTCTGGTCCCACAGTTAAAGCTACACGGAACTGAAGAACTGGCCAAAATTCTTGAAACGATTTTTAAACTGCCGAATGTTGGTGTGCTGGTTGCCGATGAAGAAACCAAAATATTAGGATGCAACTCGGCATTTGAACGACAAATGGGTTATCAAAACCTAGATATTGTCGGACTCAAAACTCAGATATTTAGCTCTGAGCTACATAGTCGAGATTTCTACGAGAAAATTTGGGAAGAAGTCGAACGGGAAGGAAGTTGGTCTGGCAACTTACTCAGCCTCAATGCTTCGGGAGGCGACCAAGCTCATCACCTTTGTGTCTATAAGCTTGCTCTTCCAAGTCAGCAAATTCTATATTTGGGTTTTTCGACGGACATTTCCGCGTCTTTATTTAGATTAAAGAGCCGAAAAGATGGTCACTCTAATTGGATTAGTTATCTACCAAATAAGTTAGAGTTCGAAAAACAACTTAATGCCTTATGTGGCAATGATTTGAAAAAAGACATCAAGATTGTCATGACTCTTGCTCCTAAGTTCAGCTCCCAACTTATGGTTGAAGAGCAGTTAGGTTTTTCTGATTTTTTAATGCGCAGTAAACATGTCAGTATAGCGAGCCAACTTACCAAAAATGTTTTTTCTATTTGTATACAAACACCCAAATGCCGTTGGCTTAGCCCATTACGATTGATACAAATTGCAATTCGAGGGTTCTTCACTGAACTAAGGGCGGAAGTAGGCTCTGAAATGCACGATTCCGTTGTCGCAGGTCGTACAGGTGTCTCGGTCATTGGTTATGATACAGACAGTCCAACTAAAGCGGTAGTTCAAGCTGCACAAGCAATGGTTTCTGCTAAATCTGGAATTGAAAGTTACTTCAACTTTTACAACAGTGATTTGCACTCTGAACTGGTAAAACGACTTCAACTAGAAAGCCAGTTGAGAGAACAAATAGCATCAAAACAAATAGATGTTTATTTTCAACCAATTATAGAGACTAAAACAGGACGAGTTGTAAAATTTGAGGCACTCGCTCGGTTCCAACATAAAAATCAGCAGTGCAGCACTCAAGAGATGATCACTGTTATTGAAGATCTTGAGTTGGTTTCAGCGCTGGATGATTTGGTTTGCCAAATTGCTATCAAGCAGTTGCCACATTTGCAGAGTGTTTATGGAGAAGATATTGGCTTAACCATTAATCGGTCTTTGAATACTCGTCTTGACTCATTACAAGTATTGCAAAATTCATTTGAAATCATTCAGTCGAGTGGCGTTGACCCCCGCGCGGTAACCATAGAGCTAACTGAAACTGCGTACTTTGAGCAAGATGCTGAGCACGCGATGGCTCTTGAACAACTGCGTCAACATGGCATCAGGGTTGCTATTGACGATTTTGGCACGGGGTACTCTTCCTTTTCTTACCTTGAAGATGGTCAGTTTGATGTACTTAAAATTGACAGAAAGTTTGTGCAAAACCTTACAGAGGGAAGTACGAAATACAATATTGTCAAAATGATCACTCAGCTTGCCCACAGTTTAGGAGTGCAAGTTATTGCGGAAGGGGTTGAAACATTGGCTGAGCTGAAAGCGCTATCAAGAATAGGTGTAGACTTCATGCAGGGGTTTGTGTTCTCAGAGGCGCTTCCCACAGTAATGTTTGACAAGCTTGTTTCATACGAGGATCTGTTTGTTGAGGTGCAGTCAAAATTGAACCCCAACGCTTCGTTGCTCTCGATATGTCATGCGAATGTTCACCACCTCGATCCTGGCGAGCCTTTGTCCCTTGCAGTCGAGTTTATGAATTTGAATGAGGGCTCCCCGTTAGTTGTTGTTGATGAAAAGCGTTGTGTTGGCATTATTTTGAAAGAGCACATCAGTCTACATTTGACACCTTCCATGGGGACGGATTTAGAGACAGAGAGAGAAGCTAGAGTTTGGAAGAAACCCATTAATCAAGTGATGAGTACTAAGTTTCAAACGGTAGAGTCAAGCACCAAGCTCAAATATATTCCTGAGCTGCTACAAGCTAATATTAGTTTTCCTTGGGTTGTTTGCGACGAAAATCATTATTTCCGAGGTGTTATTACACAAGATGATATTTTGTACTACCTAGCAAATAGTTGAATGCCAGTAAACGTATCAATAGATTAGGGCGGTAGTAGTAGAGATCATAGTGATTTGCTATTATCGCCACCCCAAAATGACTTTTGAGTTTGCATTCAACATGATTCAACAACTGCTGTTAACTTTTCCTCCTATGCTATTTGGCGCCCAAGCGCTGTTGACCTTGCTTTTGATTAAGGGCGATATCTGTCCGGGTCAACGTGGTCGTCTGCACAAGATGTTGCCATCAATTGGCATTCTTTGGTTAGCAGTAGCATCGCTTCGTATTGAAGCATTCATGATTGTATTCACTATCTTCTATTTTTACTCACAAGTTCAAACCAAAAAGACACGTGAAAAAGGTCCTTTATGGGCGCTGCATCTAGCGAACGGTTTGGCGTTTGCTTATGTGAGCATTCAAGTGATAGAACAACCGTACTGGGCTGCTTCCGCTTCTATGGCTCTGATGGTTTTCTTCTTAGGGGCAGTATTTGCGCAGCTTCTACTTGTGATAGCGCGTAGCCGTCTACAAGCTTTCCATCGCATTCTTCCAGTGACAGGCGTGGTATCAGGTATGCTGTTGGTTGTGATGAGCCTGTTCTCTGCCTATCAATTAGATGAAGTGACGCTTAACTCTGTTACTCAACATATCTTGGCGTCATTGGCGATGCTGATTATGGCGATCGTGGTTTGGTGCTGGCATATCTTTACCCATAAGACACCAAACAAAGTCCAAGTTGCAGCGGCATTGTTACTTGCTCTTGCTTCAATGACCAGCCTTCAAGGTCTATTCCTGCTTAGCGCATAAGCCTATCTGTTTAACACTCCTATCAGAATTCTTATTGATGAGCTCGGGATTTAGACCGAGCTCACTTTCAAATCATTAGATTAAGTCTACGCTTTAGATATAGCCTCTATTGGATTAGAGCGCGCCAAGACGCATGTGCTCAACAGAATTGAGGCAGAATACCTTGTTTTAGAGGAGTGTCGCTATGGACTTAAGCAATGTGAGTAACTGGGACAGCATTATCTTGCTGGGTATCGTGAATGAAAAGTTGCGCTTAGAGTGCGACAGCTTTGAAGAACTGGTTTCTATGTATGAGATGGACGTGGAATCGGTGGTGGGCAAGCTTGATATGCTTGGTTACCAATACGACCCACTTACCAATCAATTCAAATCCTACGAACGTTAATTTCGTTTCTATATCCCATATTTTAAGCCATCTTGATGCCGTCAAGGTGGCTTTTGCATTGTTGGCGCGCGGTGGCAAAGAAGGCTTGCAAGTAACGCTTATCCTTTTCTGAGTTGCGTGTTGCTGCAAATAAGCGACGCCACAACCCATCCCCAAATGGCTTACTGGTGATGAGCCCTTGACGCGAAAACTCCGAAATAGCCCAGTTAGGCAATGCCGCGACTCCCAAGCCTGCTGACACCATTTGTACCAGCATTAGCGTGTTATCTGCTTGCTTCCATTTTGCTGGCTCTATACCTGCTGGCTGTAAGAAGTGCTTCACCACATCCAATCTTTGTTTCTGGACTGGGTAAGAAAGCATGGTTTGATCGGCAAGATCTTCAGGTTCAATGATCTCTTTATTGGCAAGGGGATGGCTGGTGGACGTGATCAGACGCATTTCGAAATCGAATAGTGGCTCATAATGCACTTCAGAGCGTGGCTGAATATCGGAAGTGATCACTAAATCAAGTTCTCCGGCGAGTAATGCAGGTAGAGGCTCAAAGCCAAATCCGGACGAGAAATCGAGCGTGACACTTGGCCACGTTAACTGATATTCCTTCAGTGCAGGCATCAACCACTGGAAGCAAGAATGGCACTCAATTGCCATGTGCAAGCGTCCGTTAACGTCCTCTTTGAGGCTGGCCAGCTCGTTCTCGGATCTGGCGATCTTTGGCAATATTTCATCAGCAAGACGCAGTAGGATCTCTCCTTCAGAAGTGAATTTTACTGGGCGAGTTTTTCGCAAAAACAGCTGACCACCAATGCGAGATTCTAGGTCTTTGATTTGGTGTGAAAGGGCGGATTGCGTTAAATGCAATGCCGTCGCGGTCGCAGTGAGTGACCCAGTATCTCTTAACGAGGTGAGGGTACGTAAGTGTTTCAACTCTATCATGAATCCCTTTCATCCTTATGTGTCTTCCATGAGCCATATTAACTTACCGATAAAAAATGGATATGTAAACGTCTAGACGTCCATTTGTGTCAATCTAGTGCGAGTGAGATCGCTCACTATGAATTTTTTTAATAAACAAGTTGAATAATTGGATGTTGTTCAACTCATGCATGAGAGAGATAGTTTTAGCCATCCAGACATCTTGGTGAATTTCATTCCCGATGTGCTGACCTCAATATCAGAAAATGAATAAGGAATACGGACATGGCTACGACAACGCATATTCTTGGTTACCCACGCATTGGCGAAAAGCGCGAACTGAAGTTTGCACAGGAGAAATACTGGCGAGGTGAAATCGATCAAGCTGAGCTTAAACGAGTCGGCGCGGCACTACGCGAGAAAAACTGGAACACCCAATCAGAAGCGGGATTGAGTTTCGCAACTGCCGGAGATTTTGCTTGGTACGATCACGTATTAACCACGACGCTGCTTTTGGGACATGTTCCTAAGCGTCATGCAACTGGCTTCCCAGATCTGGATACCTTATTCAAAGTGGGTCGTGGTCAGTCTCAATCGGGGTGTGGCTGTGCAGGTGCAGCGGCCTCTGACATGACCAAGTGGTTCAATACCAACTATCACTACATTGTACCTGAATTCAGTAAGGACGATACATTTGAAGTCAGCTGGCCACAGTTGTTTGAAGAAGTGAACGAAGCAATCAAAGCGGGGCATAAAGTAAAGCCTGTGTTGCTTGGTCCGCTTAGCTATCTGTACTTGGGCAAAGAAGTAGAAGAAGACTTTGACCGCCTTACCTTACTGCCGAGATTACTCACACCGTACCAAGCGATTTTGTCTAAGTTGGCAAGCCAAGGTGTGGAATGGGTACAAATTGATGAGCCAGTTCTTTCACTTGAACTTGAAGATAAGTGGGCTGACGCGTTTAAGTTGGCTTATCAAGTGATCCGAAGTGATGTGAAGGTGCTTCTCACGACCTATTTTGATTCTGTTACTGACACGATTGATAAGGTTATAGATCTGAAAGTCGATGGCTTGCATATTGATTTGTCAGCCGCTCCAGAGCAGCTAGAGGAAGTTGTCGCTAAACTACCACAAGGTTGGGTACTTTCTGCTGGTGTGATAAACGGCCGTAATGTTTGGCGCTCAGATTTAAGCTCCCAGTTAGAGCGCTTGCAACCAATCAAAGACAAACTTGGTGATAGGCTTTGGATCGCGAGTTCTTGTTCACTTCTGCATAGCCCTGTGGATTTGGAATTGGAACCAGCGCTAAGTGATGAGGTGAAAAGTTGGTTTGCGTTTGCAAAACAAAAAGTGACTGAAGTAGCGTTACTTGGACGCGCACTAGATGGTGACCACAATGCGATCCTCGCTTGTGACACATATAGCCAGCCAATAAAAGCTCGTAAAACCGCGACTCACGTAAACAAGCCACATGTACAACATCGTTTGGAAGGGATTTCGGCTTCTTTGACGGAGCGCAGTGCTCCTTATGTCGAGCGTGCGGCGCATCAAGCCGAAGTACTAGGTTTGCCATTGTTGCCTACTACGACTATCGGTTCTTTTCCCCAAACCGGTGAAATACGTGTTCAGCGCAGTGCGTTCAGAAGCGGTCAACTTTCAGAGGCTGAGTATCATCAAGCGCTGAAAGGTCACATTGCCGACGCGGTAAAGCGTCAAGAAGCGCTCGACCTTGATGTATTGGTACACGGTGAAGCTGAACGCAACGATATGGTGGAGTATTTTGCAGAAAACTTAGCTGGCTTCCAAACCACCAAGTTTGGCTGGGTACAAAGCTATGGCTCTCGCTGCGTGAAACCTGCGATTGTGGTCGCTGACGTAGAACGCGAAAAACCAATTACGGTAGAGTGGTCGACCTACGCGCAATCACTAACGAGTAAGCAGATGAAAGGTATGCTAACTGGCCCTGTGACGATTTTGTGTTGGACATTTCCTCGTGAAGATATCACTCGTAAAGAAATTGCAAACCAGCTCGCCCTTGCGTTGCGAGATGAAGTATCAGATTTACAAGAGGCTGGTATCAATATTATTCAAATTGATGAGCCTGCGATTCGTGAAGGCTTACCTCTGAAAAAACGCGATCATCATGAGTACCTCAACTGGGCCGTTGATGCATTTAAGATCTCGGCAGCTAGCGCGAAGCCAGAAACTCAAATTCATACACATATGTGCTATAGCGAGTTCAATGAAATTATTTACTCTGTTGCGGCAATGGATGCGGATGTCATTACTATTGAGACGTCTCGTTCTAACATGGAACTACTCAAAGCGTTTGAGGATTTCAATTATCCAAATGAAATTGGACCTGGTGTGTACGACATTCATTCACCTAACATTCCTACAGAAGATTGGATTGAAGGCTTGATCAAAAAAGCGGCAGAGAAAATACCAGCGCAGCGCTTGTGGGTGAACCCAGACTGTGGCTTGAAAACTCGTAACTGGACAGAAACCGAAGCGGCGTTAGCCAATCTGGTTTCGGCTGCGAAAAAGTTACGAACTGAGCTCGCGTAATGATTACTAGCGAATGGAAATAAAAAAGCGAGGACATTGAGCCTCGCTTTCTTCTTATCTGATTTCTTACTCATTCTAGTGAACGAATAAGCGCATTACTGTGGCTGCTGAGTTGCAGTACAAGTTTGTTCAGATACCAACTCATCTGCTATTAATTGGCCACGAGAGTTGCGGATCTTAATTCGGTACATCAATCCCATATCGATTTGTTTACGTACTGCAGGTGTATTGCAGTATGTGTAGATACTGGTATTGAGTACTTGATTTAACGGCTTAGCACCTAGCGCATCGTCGTTATAGATCATCATCATCTCAACAACATTTTTATTGGATGAAACGCGCAAGATCTTAAGTGGGCCATACTCAACAGGCAGGCCTGCAGATAGAACGCCTGCGCGGTTTGATGCCATCAGTTCAAGCTGACGTTGTTGGTCATCGTTAGATGTACAACCGGCTAACGCACCAAATACAAGGAAGAGACACAGTAATTTTTTCATAACTTAAAATACTTTCTTAAACGGCTTTACGATCACGTTTTCGTAAACACCCGCCGCAATGTAAGGGTCAGCGTCTGCCCATGCTTGGGCATCTTCCAAACTAGCAAACTCTGCTATCACGGTTGAGCCAGTAAAGCCTGCTTCACCGGGATTATCGGAATCGACCGCTGGCATTGGCCCTGCTGTAAGTAGGCGACCTTCATCTTGTAATTGTTGTAAGCGCTCAAGGTGTTGAGGGCGAACACTTAGACGTTTTTCCAACGAATTCTCAATATCCTGAGAAAAGATGACATACCACATAGCATAGTTCCTTAATTGGGAGGGTAAAGTGTTAATTTAACGCCTTTTTTATACCACGAACAAGTTTACATGCGAAATTGTGAAGCAATTCCTAGCATTTAAGTACAATAGATTACTTTTGAATCGGGCGTGGTTTACCGTCACTATCGATGGCTACGTAGTTGAATGTGGCATCACAAACCATGAAGCGATCTTCAACACCGTGTACTTTGACTGGTTTTACCCAAACCTCTAGATCAACGCTCATTGAAGTACGACCAATTTTACTGCATACGCCGTAGCAACATACAACGTCTCCAACGCTAACCGGCTTTTTAAAGGTAATGCTGGAAACTGAAACAGTAACAACGCGGCCGGAAGATATTTCTTTGGCCAAGATTGCACCAGCTAAATCCAATTGAGACATGATCCAACCGCCAAAGATATCGCCGTTGGCATTTGTGTCGGCTGGCATAGCCAAAGTACGAAGCAGTAATTGCCCTTTAGGTGAATGACCTTCTTCACTCATGATGACATCCTAATATTTCTAATATGCAAAAAATGGAGCAAACAACAAAACAGCGACCCAAGGGTCGCTGTAAATAATAAATGTGCGCGGATTATAGCAAAACTGAGTTTTTAATCATCAACCGATACATCGGATGAGTCTTCTTTCTGCTCTTTGGGCATGTGTTTGTAGATGTAGAAACCTGTTGCGATCATGTACGCAAACGTTGCAATCAACAAGCCAAATACTTTGAAGTTTACCCACACATCTAATGGAAGCTTAAAAGCAACATAAACGTTTAAGCCCGCACAGAGAGAGAAGAAGCCAACCCATGCCCAGTTGATCTTCGTCCAAACGGCTTCTGGTAAGGAGATCTCTTTACCCAACATGCCTTTGATTGCCGATTTGCCCATCGCATGGCTAACTGCTAGACCAATGGCGAAGATCATATAAACGATGGTGACTTTCCACTTAATGAAGTTTTCATCGTGTAGGAAGATTGTCATGCCACCGAAGATTGCGACCATAGCAAAGGTAATGAGCTGCATCTTTTCTACTTTTTTGTATAAAGCGAACGTCAACACAATCTGAATCGCGGTTGCGACAATAAGTGCCCCAGTCGCAACATATATATCGTACATCTTGTACAGGGCAAAGAAGACTATGAGGGGAATAAAATCAATGATTTGCTTCATATTGCAGAAAAACCGAGTTGTTGAGTTGAGGACAGTCTAGCGGAATCTCGGGCAATGTGAACACTTGAAGGTGTTTAGAGACAAAAATTGCCACGTTTACGCGGCAATTTTCTACCTTGGCTAAGCTACGTTTTGGTACTGGGAGACCAATGATTTTACGTCTTCTAAGTAGCCTTCGTGCAATAAATTGTGGACCGTCATTTCAAGCTCTTCTTCAGACATTGTGAAGCAGGTTGATTTGCCTGTCATGATAGACAAATACTGATGGTATTCATCCTCAGTAAAGTGCCCAACTCTGTCTAACAACAGTGCTTTTATACCGTGGTGTATCAATCCGTAGTAAGTATGTCTCTGCATTAGCATATAGCCTCCTCACAGTACCAATAATTTAATGTATTAATTGGTACTGTAATGTTCCTATTGCTGACGATGTTGCATAACAAGTGCCATGTTTTATATCTTTTCTACTTCTTGTTCTCTTGTATGCTGATTATTGAGCCATCGATCAAGAATATTGTTGAGGGCAGTTATGGTCGTAGGTTTTGAAAGGCGATCATCCATCAACTCGTGAATCAGCTCTAGTTCACGAGCTCCTGACTCTCCTGATAAAGCAATAATAGGGGTGTTTGGAGATAACTCTTTGATTTTTTTGCTTGCTTCAAATCCATTCATGATTGGCATCTGTACATCCATCAATACCAAGTCAATATGATTTGATTTGAATATATTGACGGCAGTTTCACCGTTGTTTGCTTGAATAGTATTGACCTTAAGTTTATCAAGATACATCTGAACCAACGCACGTTGGACTTCTTTATCATCGACGATAAGAATTGTTGGGGCATTAACTTTGACGTTGTTAAACTGAAGCCCGTCACGATTCGTTAGCGCTTTACTCGGTTGAGCTGACAGTGACTGTAGGTTGGTTATCTTCTTGTCGATAGGTTGGATGGCATTTGGTACCACTGGGAAATATAGATAAAACTCAGTGTATTGCCCTAAGACCGATTGACACTCGATTCGGCCTCCAAACGAGCGCATAACACGTTGACAGTAGCCAAGACCAAGTCCGCTACCACCGCTTTTTTGGTGGCTGAAAAAGTCCTCAAATACTCTGTGCAGAATATTTTCGTCAATGCCAGGCCCGGTATCACGAAAGACGAGAGTGTTTTCATACTGGCCAATCTCATATTGAATCTCAATTTGACTCTGAGGGTAAGAATCGAAGTAGTAAATCGCATTTCGCAAAAGATTGAAGATGACAAAGCTAAACAGTGTTTCGTTTAAGTTGGCAATAAAATCATTATTCGCAGATAAGTGAATACGTTGACTTGTTTCAGCACTTTCAAACCCATAGCGCTGTACCGCTTGCTGCACAGCCGCCTGAATGGAGACTTGTGAGCTTGGCTCATGCTCTTGAGCGTTGTCGCTCACTTCTCGCAGAATAATATCAATAAGCTGGCGACCTCTTTGAATTGCGCCTTGTCCTTTTTCTATATCCGCTAAGGTATCTGCTGTTTCTGATTTCTTTTCGATATGCTGCTTTAGCTTTTCAAACTGGAGCTGAACTTGCGCTAATGGATTTCGCATTTCATGGGCAATCGAATTCGCCAGAGCGCGACTTTGTCTGATCTTCCTGTCGGCTTCAATGGTTGTCTGGACGCGGTTTAATAGCGTTTGCAGTGCCGAAATTTCTTCGTTGGAGAAGAGTGCATTATCGATTTTGTGAGGAGAGATAAGCAAATGAGTCACAGACTTTCCTTTTCCAAAAAGCGGTAATACGAGTGCGGTCTTATTCGAGCTCATTTTCTCATGCAGCTGTTTTAGTTCACGTTCAGTTGAATAGGACTGCTCTAGCCGTTCCACCAACTCGTCAAAAACCAGTGCAGATTTCTTATTCGGCAAGTAGTTTTCATAAACGGTTTCGGTATAACTGCTGGTCACTAGACGAAGCTTCTCACTTGATATATTCAGTAAAAAAGCCAGTTGATGCATTGCATCATCGATTGAATCTTTAAACTCACTTTCTAGAGAAAGAATTTGCTGAACGGGGGTTAGAACTTCCCCATAGATGAGGAAGGACGTATAGCGACTTACCTGTTTGAATACAGATTGCCAAGTTATGCCGATGAATGAACAGATGAAAGCAGCAGTGACCAATTGGTGACTTTCTGATAACGGGATGTATAAGGCAACGAGGGGAATAGAGTACATTGCTGCAGTAAACACCGCGGTGATTACCATGTATGTCAAATACCTAGCGCTGTAAAAACGTGATGTCAGCAATGCATATCCGACAAAGAGCATTTCACTGATGGATAGGGCAGGTGGAAGCCAAGTTAGCGAAAAGTCATTAAGGAAAAAAGTCATTCCAACCTGAATTGTTAGCGTAGAAAGCATAAAGATAACAATCCCGGCAATCATGTAGTTAGAGCGGACTTTGATAAGTCTAAATTTACTTCCTTTAATATAAAACAGGTTTTTTAGCGTAAGGATGATCAACACAAAAACCAAGGTGAAAAATAAGCTAGTTAATGGGCCAAACTGAATTGAAAACTCACTAGGTGCGGCAAAAGCAACATCAATGACGGTAAGTCCTGGTACTAGATTTATTGCTATAGCGACTGTACTAAAGGCTAAGAGCACCAACTTTTGGCTGGACTTTAGTTCTGGTTTTGATACTCCGGCACTAAGTAAACACGAAAACGTATAAGCAAATGCAAATGCCGAGTAAGCAAACAAATTCGACAATACGGCTAAACCAATAGATAGTGTTTTTCCGAGCAATAATGGCAGCTCGGTGTGAAAGTACACATTGGTTAATATCCACAGGCATAGACTGAAAGAGTAGCCGATGTAATAGAGATAATACCCAGATTTAAAATCATAGTGCTTACGAACTAATGAGTTGATGAAGTATCCGATCCATGCCAATACAAAGCCAGCAGTCACGACCAGTGTTATTGCTTTTGGATACGTCATTACGTCAAAGAGATTCAAAATATCCATATCAATTTTGACTCCGCTTTTCTGCTAGGACTTTCGTTTTATAGCTTCGAAAGTCCGTTGTCTCGAAGTCTCTCCGTACATTGGGCAAATACCACATACCTTTATTGATTTGCTCTGTACCGGAACTGAAAAATGCCAAGTTTGTGTAGCTTTTCTGCGACATCGATTGATAAAAATAGAGCATGGCCGGATTTTGCGTAATGATGAAAGCCGTGCAGAACTGATTCTCGTCTAGCACTTCAGCTAAACGTTTTTGGCTAAGGTACAAGAAATACAGCCCAAGTGAACGTGGGGCAGAAATTGCCAGTCTTATTATTTCGCAAATGGCATTTTTGTTCAGTGTGTGGTGATGTAATTGATGTTGTAAGGAAGCATCAGAAGTCGTTGTTTCAGAGGTCACTTTTTGTTGAACAAGAAGCTGCCCCAATTCATTAGAGTTTTCAAAATGCCACAAAGGGTTATTGAAGTAATGAGAAAAGAACAACCATTCAGAAAGTGATTTCCCGCACTGAATTCGAGCGCTTGATATAAGATGCCTATGTTCTGAATCGATACTCGGGGCGGTTAATACAAAATGTGTTTCATTTTGGGATAACTCCAAGTCCAACAAAATCTCATACCATTGCTCTTTGCGGACAAGGGTTTGTAAATTGCTCATTAGTATGGCATCAGCAAGTCTCATCGGTTGGCTGCAATATGGTGTGAAAACTAACTCGGTATTGCTGGAGACGTTTACGAGTTCGGATTTGTAATACCCATCGACTCGTGGCATGTAAGCGTAAGTTGGAGCTTGCTCTGGACAGCTATACCCTTGGTAACTCTTGCGAAGCTTATAGATGAGATAATCACACCAAAAATCGAGCCACGATGGGTAGTGTTGGTGAATTGTGCTTTCTAGCGCTTCTAGCTCAATGGCTATACTTCCAAGTGAACTCGAAAGGCATGCTTTCTCATATGCATTGGAGGTGATTATTTTGAGCAAATTACCGCTTTCTAGCGATGGGTCTATTTTTCTTGCATCAGAAATACGTTTTCGACAAACCTCTTCAATTAGGTGTTTGCCTTGAATAGTTTCAAGCCTAATAAATGCTTCAAAAGCTCTTTCTTTTTTGACTCTTGAATCAAGATGAAATTCTAGGCTCGACTCTACTTCAGTCGAGTATTGCGCCATCCTAGCCTCGTTTGACGTTTCAATCAGGTGTTTGCCAAACCACCCTTATCATTATGTTTGTGTCGAATTGATTGAGCATACTGCTAGTTGTGTCTAACGCACATTCTAAAAAGCAGTTGCTTAAGGTCTTGTTCTATATCGACTCTTATGCTGAATATACTAATCGTATTAAAACAGGTTTCATAGTAAGAAGAGGCATAGGGCTAGGACTCTTTTGCCATATTGTGAGAGGAGGCGAAGAATTAAGGCGATAAAAAACCGGAACGAATCCCGGTTTCAATTAAATACAAAATAAAGTAGGTAATTACGCTTCTTGTTTTTGAAGCTCTACTTGTTCTGCTTCTTCTTCCACTAGCGCATCAACGATAACAGCACATGCTGCGTCACCGGTGATGTTTAGTGCCGTACGAATCATATCGAAGATACGGTCAAGAGCGAACAGCAGTGGTAAGCCTTCGATTGGAATACCAGCAGCAAGCAGTACCGCCACAACTAGAAATGAAGGGCCAGGGACACCAGCTTGGCCTACCGCACCTAGTGTAGATGTCACGATGATAGCGATGTAAGCGCCCATGCCTAGGTCAATGTTGAACAGTTGCGCGAAGAAAATGGCCACTAGGCCGTAGTAAATCGCGTTACCAGACATGTTGATGGTCGCGCCAAGAGGCAGAACAAATGACGCTGTTGAGTTGCGAACACCTAGCTCTTTCTCACACGTATCCATTGTTACTGGCAGTGTCGCCATTGAAGAAGCTGTAGACAGTGCAACCGCTTGTGGTTTCTTCATTGCAGATACGAACTTCTTCGCTGATGTTTTAGTGAACACGTGCACCATTGCTGGGTAAACCACGAAACCAAATACTAGAATTGCAGCGACGTAAACGACGAACAGTTTGAACACCACCATTAGGGCACCAAAACCAAACGTACCTACCGCTTCTGCCATCAGACCAAATACGCCGATAGGTGCGATGATCATCACTTTGTTGATCATCCAAACCATCGCGTCAACGATGCAGTTAACACCATTGATGATTGGTTCGCGGCGAGCTTTCTCTTGCTTTGAAATCGCGATGCCGAAGAACATACAGAACACTAGGATTTGAAGGATATTTGCTTCGTTTAGTGATTGGAAAACGTTAGTTGGGATCATACCAGTGATGGTTGCCCAGAAAGTAGGTAGTTCACCTTTTGAAGCGTATTCTGCCGAGAACATGCCTTCAACGCCAGAAACGTCGATACCCATGCCTGGTTGGAATACTTCACCCATAAACAGTGCCAGTGCTACTGCCAGAGCTGATGTTAGACCGAAGTAACCTAGGGTTACTAAGCCCACTTTACCAGCAGATTGACTATTGCCCAGACCTGCCGCACCTGAAATCAATGCAACAGCGACTAATGGGATCACTAACATTTTGATTAGGTTGATAAAGATAGCACCTAGTGGCGCAAATACAGTTGCACTGTGACCCATGAAGGCACCAACGGCAGTACCGACGATCATTGCAATGACGACTTGCACGCCAATGTTGTTTAGCAAACTCTTTTGTTTTAACACTTCCATAACCTCTGTGCTAATAATATGTAAAATCCTAAAATTACCCACCAATCTAAAGTTGTTATTTGGATAATTATATCGCCTTGCTTTTTACACTTATCATTCACAATTAGCAATACAATTTCAGTACAAAATGACTAGCTAATAAGTAATTTATTGACTGGTGATAATTTTTTAACCAACAGCAAACGTTTGCTATTGGTGTTGATCATGTTCGAGCTTGGATGTGTTTATAAAATTAATGGTAAAGGAAGGGGCATTTTAGAAAGTGAATGTTAAAAAAAAGATCGATTCTTATCGCTTAATAAGGAATCGATCTCATATTGATTAAATTAGTGATACGTTATTTTTGTGTTGCAGCTTTCATTGCAGAAACGAATTCGCTTAGTTTGTCGAGCATGGTTTGTGGTTGCTCAACGTTCGCTTCGATAATTTTTACAACGGCTGAACCAGAAATTGCTCCTGCTGCTCCAGATTCTAGAGCTTGTTTTACCTGCGCTGGCTCGGAAATACCAAAACCAAGTAGCGCTGGTGGCGCGTCAAATTGATTCAGTTTATCGAGCATGTGACCAACAGGCATGTTTGCTTTGGTTTCCGCGCCAGTCACACCTGCACGAGATAGTAGGTAAGTGTAGCCACCACCTAGCTCTGATACTTGCTTCAGTGTCTCGTCACTTGCCGTTGGTGGTGCGATGAAGATTGGGTGAATACCAAACTTCTCTGCAGCAGCAACAAACTCTGCACTTTCATTGGTTGGTACGTCTGCAATCAAAACCGAATCGATGCCCGCTTTTGCGCAGCGCTCATAGAAGTTTTCGATACCACGAGAGTATACAAGGTTCGCGTACATCAGAAGGCCAATAGGTAGCTCTGGGTACTTAGCTCGGATCTTACCAATTTGCTCGAAGCAGATATCAGGCGTAGCACCAGAATCTAGAGCACGAATGTTCGCACCTTGGATAGTCGGGCCATCCGCAAGAGGATCTGAGAATGGAATACCGAGTTCTAGGGCATCTGCGCCCGACTCAACCAATGTTTCCATGATTTTGTAAGACTGTTCTGCGTTTGGATCGCAAACCGTTACGAACGGTACAAACGCGCCTTGTTTTTTCTCGTTTAGGCGCTCAAACATCTTTGCATAACGGCTCATTAGATCGCTCCTTTTTCTTCTAGGATGGCATGTACAGTGAAGATATCTTTATCACCACGACCTGATAGGTTCACAACTAACAATTGTTCTTTTTCTGGATTCTCACGAGCCATACGCAGTGCATGAGCCAGTGCGTGAGAAGATTCTAGAGCAGGGATGATACCTTCGTGACGCGCAATTTCTTGGAACGCTTCTAGTGCTTCATCATCCGTCACGTTGTCATATTCAGCACGGCCAATTGCGTTTAGATGTGCGTGCTGTGGACCAACTGAAGGGAAATCAAGACCAGCAGAAACAGAGTATGACTCTTCAACTTGACCGTTTGGATCTTGCATCAATGGCGCTTTCATACCAAAGAAGATACCCGTTTTACCGTGTTTAAGTGGTGCGCCGTGTTGGTCGGTATCGATACCTTTACCAGCTGGCTCAACACCAATTAGGCGAACGCTTTCTTCTTCGATGAAGTCAGCAAACATACCGATAGCGTTTGAACCACCGCCCACACACGCGATAACTGCGTCAGGAAGACGACCTTCACGTGCCAAAATCTGATTCTTCGTTTCTTCACCAATCATGCGTTGGAAATCGCGCACGATGGTTGGGAATGGGTGAGGGCCTGCCGCTGTACCTAATAGGTAGTGCGCGTCTTCATAAGTTGCAGACCAGTCGCGTAGCGCTTCGTTACACGCGTCTTTAAGTGTTGCTGAACCCGAGTGGACAGGAATAACTTCTGCGCCCATAAGCTTCATACGGAATACGTTCGGGCTTTGACGTTCAACGTCTTTTGCACCCATGTACACGCGACACTTAAGGCCAAGTAGTGCACACGCTAGTGCGGTTGCAACACCGTGTTGGCCTGCGCCTGTTTCAGCGATGATTTCGTTTTTACCCATGCGTTTCGCAAGCAGTGCTTGACCTAACACTTGGTTGGTCTTGTGCGCGCCACCGTGAAGTAGGTCTTCACGTTTTAGGTACAGTTTGGTTTTCGTACCTTTGGTTAGGTTACGAGTTAGAGTCAAAGCCGTTGGACGGCCCGCATACTCTTGAAGAAGCGTCATGAATTCGCTGCGGAATTCTGGATCTTCTTGCGCGTCGATAAACGCTTGCTCTAGTTGCTCCAATGCTGGAACTAGAATTTGCGGAACGTACTGACCGCCGTATTCGCCAAAGTAGGCATTCAGTTTTGCCATCGTTATATTCCTTCTCGTATTTTTCGCTACGAATAGCTTTAAATTTTTTAGCTGATATCCAGCTTTAGTAGTTGCGAATGGCGGTGAAGGCCGCGAGCAACTTCTGTGAATCTTTTTTGCCTGGTGCGCTTTCTACACCAGAGTTTAAATCTAATCCCAAGCAACCTAGTGTCGCTGCTTGTTGAGCATTTTCTGGCGACAGTCCGCCCGCTAGCATAATTTGACTTGGGTCGCCGATCAGTGACCAGTCGAACACTTGACCAGTTCCGCCAGTTTGAGTGCCAACTTGCGCATCTAATAGATGGCGATCAATGTTGTCTGCTAGTAGTTCTGGCTTGGCATCAGTAACGCCGTAAGCTTTCCAAATTTCTACCGCTGCTGGCAGTTCGGCTTTGAGTTGGTTTACGTAAGCTTGGTCTTCTTGACCGTGCAGTTGCACCGCTTTTAAACCCAAAGAGGTCACGACAGAAGCAACAAAATCGATATCGTGATTTTGGAAAACGCCTACATAGTTCAGCGGAGCACCGCTCATGGTTAAGCGCGCACTCTCAAGGTCGACCGCACGCTTCGACTTCTCGACAAAAATCAGGCCACCAAATACTGCGCCAGATTGATACGCTTTTGCTGCGTCATCTGGATGAGTGAGACCACAGACTTTATTTTCGCCCAGCGTCACTTTGCGTACTGCTAGCTCTAGGTTGTCTTCTGCCATCAGTGAACTACCAATCAAGAAGCCGTCTGCGTATTCCGCTAAATCACGAACTTGTTGATGTGTATAAATGCCAGATTCTGAGATTACTGTTGCGTTAGGAGCCAGTTCACGAATTGTCGGTGCCAGTTCTTTCGTACGATTCAAATCAGTACTTAGGTCGCGAAGGTTACGGTTATTGATGCCGATAACGCGTGCGCCTAGCTTAACAGCACGATGAAGCTCTTCTTCGTTGCTGACTTCGGTCAGGATACCCATGTTCAGGCTGTGTGCTGCTTCTTCTAGCGCTTTGTACTCTTCGTCATTTAGGACAGAAAGCATCAGTAGCACGGCATCAGCACTGTAATGACGTGCTAGGTAAACTTGGTAGGTATCTACCATGAAGTCTTTGCACAGAACGGGTTGTTTGACTTGACCACGTACTTGAGGAAGAAAGTCAAAGTTACCTTGGAAGTACTTCTCGTCTGTTAAGACTGAAATTGCATCTGCATGGTTGTTGTAAACCGATGCAATGTAATCCAAGTCGAAGTGATCACGAATCAAACCTTTAGAAGGAGATGCCTTCTTACATTCGGTGATGAATGCCGTCTTTTCGCCACTCAGTGCATCGTAGAAGCTGCGGTCCGATGGCAGCAAATCAGACTGAAATGTGCTTAGCGGTTGAGACACCTTACGGTCTGCTACCCACTGATATTTGTCGCGGACAATTTTCGCCAGTACTTCTGCCATTTCTGCTTCTTTCTTAGAAACGTGTTCAGACAGGTTGTCAGCTTGCTGAGTGTTGAAGTCAGTCATCTTCTTCAATTCCTTAAGCGTGTGCGGCAAGTTGTTGTACCAATTGGTACGCCTTACCAGAATTCATTGCCTCAATCGCTTGTTGCGTGTTGGCTTTTAAATCTTCGTGGCCGAATAGACGCATTAGCAGAGCAACGTTTACTGCCACTGCGCCCAATTGTGCGTCTGTACCTTTACCCGTCAGAATATTGGTAATGATCGCTTTGTTTTCTTCAGGATCGCCACCTTTGATCGCTTCTAGCGGGTGCGCTTCTAGACCGAAGTCTGCTGGAGTTAGCGTGTACTCAGTGATCTTGCCGTCTTTGATTTCTGCAACCGTTGTTTCACCGTGAATCGCCACTTCATCCAAACCACTGCCGTGTACTACTGCTGCGCGCTTCATACCCATTTGTAGCATGGTTTCTGCGATAGGACGAACCAGTTCTTCACTGTAAACGCCCATCAATTCGATGTTTGGACGAGCAGGGTTAATCAGTGGGCCAAGGATGTTAAAGATGGTGCGTGTTTTCATGGTTTGACGCACTGGCATCGCATGGCGCACACCACCGTGGTATTGAGGTGCAAATAGGAAAGCAACACCGATCTCGTCTACCGCTTTGCGCGTATCTTCTGCGCTCATAGCTAGGTTAATACCAAACGAGTCAAGAAGGTCAGAAGAACCAGATTTACTCGAAACGCTGCGGTTACCGTGTTTCGCTACTTTTAGACCACATGCTGCAGCAACAAACGCCGCAGTGGTTGAAATGTTGATGGTGTTGTGACCGTCACCGCCCGTACCTACGATATCTGCGAAATCGTAATCTGGGCGAGGGAATGGGTTTGCGTTTGCCAGCAGTGCTTTCGCCGCGCCCGCAATTTCATCTGGCGTTTCGCCTTTGATTTTTAGTGCAGTCAGCGCTGATGCCATCAAAATTGGGTCTAATTCACCACGGATAATGATGTCGAATAGCTGTTGGCTCTCTTCCTGAGTAAGCGATTCTTGCTCGTACAGTTTGGTAATAATAGGGTTGATGATTGCTTCCATATTTCCTCTCCTAAATTTCTTATGTGCCAAGTGCTTTTTAAGCAGTGAGTGGGTTCGCTGAAGTTTGTTCTTCAAGTGCCCATTCAATGGCATTGGCCAACAGTGTTGCTCCGTAGGTCGTCATAATAGATTCCGGGTGAAACTGGAACCCGCAAACTTTATCTTCTTCATGTACAACAGACATTACCAAGTCATCCACTTCTGCTGTGATGGTTAGGCTCTCAGGAACCTTGGTCGCAACCAGCGAGTGGTAACGTGCAATTGCAAGTGGTGATGGTAGGTTTTGGTAAATCGCATGGTTTTGGTGCTCCATCATAGAGACCTTGCCGTGAATAATTTCGCCCGCGCCAGCAACGGTGCCTCCGTATGCTTCGACAATCGCTTGGTGACCAAGACAAATGCCGATCATCGGTACTTTGCCTTTCATGCGTTGGATAAGCTCTGGCATTGACCCTGCCTCTGACGGTGCACCAGGACCTGGTGATAGCAGAACCACTGGGTTTTCAAGCTCGTTTACCGCTTGTTCGATGGTTTCTGCTGGGATGTTGTTTCGGTAAATCTTGACTGAGTGACCTAGCGAGCGGAACTGATCCACAAGGTTGTAGGTGAACGAGTCAAAGTTATCGATAAAAATGATATTAGCCATCTCTGAACCCTATTCCTTATTGTGACTTATGCGCTGCTTGGATAGCAGAGATTACCGCTTGTGCTTTACCGCGCGTTTCGTCTGCTTCCGCTTGCGGATCAGAGTCGAACACCACGCCAGCACCGGCTTGAACTTGAGCAATGCCATTTTCTACGTAAGCAGAGCGAATGACGATACATGTGTCGAGTGTGCCTTCGCCGGTAAGGTAACCCACAGCGCCGCCGTAGCTACCGCGTCGTGCGCCTTCTACATCGCGAATCAACTGCATCGCACGAATCTTTGGTGCGCCAGTGAGCGTGCCCATGTTCATACAAGCTTGGTATGCGTGCAGTGCATCTAGGTCTTCACGCAGTTGGCCAACCACGCGCGATACTAGGTGCATCACGTGGCTGTAGCGGTCAACTTTTAGTAGGTCTGCTACGTGGCGAGTGCCCGCTTGTGCAATACGAGCGACGTCGTTACGTGCTAAGTCAACCAACATCATGTGTTCTGCGTTTTCTTTCATGTCGGTGCGCAGTTCAAGTTCGATGCGGCTATCTAGGTCGAAATCGATCTCGCCGTTAGGGCGTTTACCACGGCGACGAGTGCCTGCGATTGGGTAGATTTCAATTTGGTTGGTATCGGTTTCGTACTTAAGCGCGCTTTCTGGTGATGCGCCAAACAAAGTAAACAGTTCGTCTTGCATGTAGAACATGTAAGGGCTTGGGTTACTTTGTTTAAGTTCTTTGTAGGCTGCCAATGGGGAAGGGCAAGGGAGTGTAAATCGGCGAGACGGTACTACTTGGAACACATCGCCTTTCACTACGAACTCTTTTAAGTCACGAACGATTTGGCAGAAGTCTGAATCAGATACGCTAGGTTCAACCGTGACGTCGGCGATTTGCTCTGCACTTGGCAGCAGTTTTGGCGCCGCACATTGAGAGCTGATTTCTGCGATGCGAGTTTCTAGTGTTGTTTTTTCTGAATCATCGACAAACAAAGTCGCTTGCAGCTGGCAAGATTCGGTTTGATGATCCACAACCAACAGCGTTTCCGCTACGTAGAAAACGTAATCTGGGCACTGGTTTGTTGCTTCTGCATTACCAAGAGGCTCGAAGTTTGCGACTAAGTCGTAGGCAAACAGACCACCAAGGAAAATCGCGTGTTTGTCTTGCTGTGAAATATCAAAACTATGCTGAACCAAACGCAGCGCATCGAAAGAAGAGGCTTCACGTAGGCGAGAGTCTTCATCTAGTGTGTCGCACGGTTGAGTGAATTCCAAAGTCAGCGTTTCGCCATCGAAATCACTCTCAACGTCACCACGAATGTTCTGGTTTAAATGGGAAAGTAGGTTTTTACCGTTGTTGGTCAATGCCTGCATGCTGACGCTATGACCAAAGCAGACTAGACGCACGGCCGAATCGACAATCAGTAGTGATTTTAAATCTTGCTTTGAATCGATCTCAGCGGATTCTAGTAATAGGCTGTCAGTCTTGTTCTCACATAATGTGTGGAACAAGCGAGTCGGGTCTTGAGTATAAGGGACGGAGGCCGTTAGCACTTCAAGCTGTCCAAGTTTCTGAATATCAATGGCCTTATTCACAAGACCTCCTTATAGCTGTTTTATATCTTCCTGCCGTACATAGTGGCATAAAGCAAACGTTCACCCAATCAAGTTTTGGTCATATTCGATGAATGTTTAAGCAGTTGAATGTGAGATGAACGACAAAATAAAAAGCCCGCTGAAGTAGCGGGCTTTGTGTTGTTTAATTCTATAAACTAGAAGTACACGTTCGCCCACCAAGAACTTGTCCAAGTGCGCCACCAAGCAAGATCAGCAGAATTCATCTTATTCGTATGAACTGCAACTTTCGCTTCCTGGTTTTGGTTAAATTCTTGTAACATGGTGAGCCTTAACTAGGTACTTTGTATTTGTGTACTAGTTAACTAGTGCAGAGGTGAAAAGTCAACCCCAAAACAGCATTAAAACGACAAAAAAGATGAGAATTGATTTACACAGCCACACTACGGCATCAGATGGTCGATTTGCACCACATGATTTAGTGGATAGGGCATTGAGTTTTGATATCGAGGTTTTGGCGATCACGGATCATGATACGGTTGACGGCTTAGCTCCGGCCAAGCAATACGTTGAACAGAACAATCTCCCGATAAAAATCATCAACGGTATCGAGATCTCTACCGTTTGGCAGAACAAAGACATCCACATTGTGGGGTTGAATATCGATCCAGATAGCCCAGCATTGACGGAGCTGATTGAGCAGCAGAAAACGCACCGCGTGGTTCGAGCTGAATTGATCGCGGAGCGTCTACAAAAAGCCACCCGTGAGGGCGTACTAGAAGAAGTCCAGCAAATTGCAGGTGATGCGCCCATTACACGAGCTCACTTCGCCAAATGGCTGGTGGACAATGGTTACGCCAAAAACATGCAGATGGTGTTTAAGAAATTCCTGACGCGCTCTAACCCTGGTTATGTTCCACCGAATTGGTGTTCCATGAAAGATGCGGTTGACGCGATTCATGCCGCGGGTGGTTCTGCTGTATTGGCTCATCCGGGTCGTTATCAGCTTACCGCAAAGTGGGTAAAACGCTTGTTAGCGGCATTTGTCGAAGCAGGCGGAGATGCCATGGAAGTTGCGCAACCTCAACAAGCGCAACAAGAAAGACGCAACTTGGCTGATTATGCTATACAATACAAACTATTAGCTTCTCAAGGCAGCGATTTTCACTATCCATCACCGTGGATGGAGTTGGGAAGAAACCTCTGGTTACCTGCGGGCGTAGAACCAGTTTGGAAAGATTGGGGTATTGATCCTTCGTTGGACAACAAGCAACAAGACGAAGTCGAAACTCCCTAAAAAATATAGAGCCGAGAGGTTCGATAATGAGGAATTACAATGAGCCAGTTTTTTTACGTTCATCCAGAAAACCCACAGGCTCGCTTGATTAATCAAGCAGTAGCAATCATTCGTAATGGCGGTGTTGTGGTGTACCCAACCGATTCCGGTTACGCGCTAGGCTGTCAACTGGAGAACAAGCAGGCGTTGGAACGTATCTGTCAGATCCGTCGTCTGGATGACAAGCATAACTTTACTTTGTTATGCCGTGATTTATCGGAGCTTTCTCTGTACGCGCGAGTTGATAACACCGCGTTTCGACTATTGAAAAATAATACACCAGGGCCTTACACATTCATCTTTAAAGGCACGAAAGAAGTGCCTCGCCGTTTGATGAACGCAAAACGCAAGACCATTGGTATTCGTGTACCAGATAACCGTATTGCGCTAGACCTTTTGGAAGCGCTTGGTGAACCAATGATGTCAACGTCGCTTATCCTTCCGGGTAATGACGTGACAGAATCGGATCCAGAGGATATCCGTGACAAACTAGAGCACGCGGTAGACGTTATCCTTAACGGCGGCTATTTAGGTGAACAGCCAACGACGGTAATTGACTTTAGTGAAGGTGAAGCCGTTGTTGCACGTGTTGGCTCTGGCGACCCTGCACCATTTGAATAATTGGTTTGCTGTTAAAGAAATAAGAAAGGGAGGCGTTACCGCTTCCCTTTTTTGATTGGGGTTTAGATATTATACCCAAGTGACTTCAAGATGCAGGATTCAGAGCGTTGTCATTGATTCGAGGTCAAGGAAAACAACGCAGCGGAATAGCCAGCTCTTTCCAAGTTGTTTGACGCAGTAATCGGGTCAACGACACGCTCCCAAAGGGCGAGTTGCCTTGGCTTGTATACTTTGTTGCCGATTCTTGATTTAGACCCACTAGACCTTTAAATCGCCGCCGCGTCTACAAACCAAGTCATTCTCGCTGAACCTAGCATCTCGAGGTTACTTGGGTATATTTAGGTGAAATCAAAAATATTAATGTCGTTGTTACTCATGTAGTCAACGTACGCTTGATCAACACCTTTCAACGTTACTTCAATATTGAACTCGTCACTTGAGTAAACCGCCCATCCATATTCATTGAAGGAAAGCTCAAGCTGTTCCTCAGACTCAAGAAAGGAGTCTCTCTTGCCATCGCCATCAGTATCTCTTCCAAGATCAAAGGTCAGCTTGTCTTCGAAGATATTGAAGTCGAGCACTTCCGCCTTGATTTCAATCTCATTGCTGGTGATGATGCCCTCAGGCGTTTTGACGGAGAGGCGATTAGAGAATACAAACTCGTCGTTGCCTGAGCCTCCAGCGAGCGTGGAGTTACCATCACCCACGATAAGCTTGTCGTTTCCTAGGCCCGCATTGAGAAAGTTGTTGCCAGAGTAATCGAATAGAATGTCATCACCTTCTCCACCGTAAAGGAAGTCATCCCCTAATCCTCCAGAAAGATAGTCGTTGCCACTTCCGCCAGAAACATGATCTTCGCCCTTGCCACCCAGTAGATAATCATTACCACCTTTGCCATCGATATAATCATTTCCGCCAAAGCCGACGAACTTTTCATCTCCGCTATCGCCTACGAATACATCTGGCGTAAAAGAATCGACCGTTCCTTTAACATCATCTTCCTCAGCCGTTCCAAAAATCCAATTATAGTCGGGAGCTGTTGAGCTGCTTTCTGATCGAGACATATCTTTTCCTTTTGATTGTATGCGTCAAAGAGACTAGTGACACTGAAACACGCCCTAGCTGTGAGAAATCCTGATAATTTTATCAAGGTAAGGCTGAAGTGGTGGGTTATTAGCGTTTGAGTTTAGAGCGAATTTTTCTGATTCGTTTTAGTACTATTGGGTTATTTGCTGGAGGAATTGGAGTGGAATCCTAATCTGCAATTTCATCAACCAAAGCACGAAATGCTCTTACAATAGATTTAAGAATCTCGTATAATGTCCGACCGAAAAAATCCCATTCATGTGGGTAACTTGCAAAATGATGACCAATTCTGGTCTCGACGTCTGTGAAGACGACACATAGGTAGATAAATGAGCGAAAAGTTACAAAAAGTATTAGCACGTGCAGGTCACGGTTCTCGTCGTGAGATTGAATCGTTAATTAAATCTGGTCGCGTTAGCGTGAACGGAATCGTAGCTAAACTTGGTGAAAGACTCGAAGATGAGAACAGCGTAGTTCGTATCGATGGTCACGTTGTGTCTGCAAAGGCGCAAGAAGAAGTGATCTGTCGTGTTTTGGCTTACTACAAGCCTGAAGGTGAACTATGTACTCGTCACGACCCAGAAGGTCGTCGCACTGTTTTCGATCGTCTGCCAAAGATTCGTGGTTCTCGTTGGATTTCAGTAGGTCGTCTTGATGCGAACACATCAGGTCTACTGCTGTTTACAACCGATGGTGAGTTGGCAAACCGCCTTATGCACCCAAGTCGTCAGGTAGAGCGTGAATACCTTGTTCGTGTTTTCGGCGAAGTAACTGAACAAAAAGTGAAAAACTTGGTTCGTGGTGTTGAACTTGAAGACGGTATGGCGCGCTTTGAAGATGTGGTATATGCGGGTGGTGAAGGTATGAACCACACGTTCTATGTTGCAATCAACGAAGGTCGTAATCGTGAAGTTCGCCGTCTGTGGGAATCGCAAGATACGACGGTTAGTCGCCTAAAACGTGTTCGTTACGGTGATATCTATCTGGACAAGAAACTGCCTCGTGGCGGTTGGATGGAACTTGATCTTAAAGAAGTAAACTACCTACGAGAATTGGTAGAGCTTCGTCCAGAAAAAGAAACCATGCTTGATCTGAACAAAGATAACACTTCACGCAAACGTGAACGTGCTCGTAGCCAAAAAATCCGTCGCGCTGTTAAGCGTCACGAAGAGCGCGTAAATACGCCTAAAGGCCGCAGCAACAACCCTTCTCGCCGCAAGCCAAAGAAGAGCGCTGGTGATCAGGGTGCACGTAACAAGCATCGTTAATCGATAGCGAAAATTAGAAAGGCTTGCTTACCCGGCAAGCCTTTTTCTTGTCTGTCTTATTAAAAGAGGACAGTGACGTAAGTCGGTTTCATACATAAAAAAACACCAGCATGAAGCTGGTGTTTTTGATCATGTTGAGGGAACCGTTAATCACGTTTCCAAAGCATATGACAGAACTTATGTTCTGGGTCTCGACTGATTAGCATACGAGCAAAAACGTCATCAAGTACGTCATTTTCCTCGTTTACTAAGCCGATTCGAACTTCTGCATACACTTCTTTGTCGATGTCAAAGCCAACATGTTCAACCCAGTCATCACCAGTTTCAACAAGCTCAGCGGCACCACGATCTTCAAATTGCGCAGTAAACAGAATGACATCAGCTGGCTCTAGGTTGTCTGGAGCCATTTCAAGGAAGATGTCGTACGCAGCGTCGATAACGTCGTCGTAAGAAATCAAATCAGACATGCTTATGCTCGGCTCATGAACTTACGTTCAGTCGTGTTCACAATTACACGTTCGCCAGTTGCGATGTATTCTGGAACTTGAACAACAAGGCCAGAAGCAAAGCGAGCTGGTTTAGTACGCGCAGATGCAGATGCACCTTTGATTGATGGATCAGTTTCTTCAATCACTAGTTCAACAGACGATGGTAGTTCAATACCAACTGCAGCGCCGTTTACAAGGATAATATGGATACCTTGTGTATCTTCGTTGATGAACAGCATGTCATCTTCAACTTCAGCGTGCTTGAATGTGTATTGTGAGTAGTCTTCGTTATCCATGAAGATGTGCTCATCACCATCAGCGTATGAGTACACAACTGCACGTTTGTTCATTTCTACTGTTTCAACAACGTCATCAGACTTGTAACGCTCATCTACACGAGCACCAGTGTTTAGATCTGTACAACGCATTTTGTAGATTTTAGCGCCGCCACGACCACCAGGAGTCGTTACTTCGATGTCTTTTACTAGAAGAGTTTTACCATTAGACTCGATTGCGAAGCCTTTTTTGATTTCACTTGCCTTTGGCATTGTATTTTCCTATTTACACTTATTAAGCAAAACTTGGAGATTATAGCGCTAAGTTGTCTAGCTGACATCAAAATATTTACCTCCATATAAGCTAAACCTTAGCTTCGAAGTCATGTGGTTAGCTGAAACCTAGATGTATAGTACCGATAAACTTGATTCGTTACAGAAGCTGATCGATCATAGGCTATATTCCAATTAACTCTTTTTATTTCCTGATACATGTCTCTACCTGTTATTGATCCAAGCGAACCTTGCCAACCCCAATTTGAAGCCTTGATTCGAGAAGTTTTAATGTGCTTAAAAGGGGGCTTAGGGCCAAACCTCCATAGTGTTTATGTCTATGGCAGTGTGGCGCGTAAAACCGCAGTTGTAGGCAAATCAAACCTTGATATTGTTGTGGTGACTAAGACTGGGTTTGAAGACAACAGAGTGACTTTGCTTAATACCATCCGTTGGCGTGTGCAAAAAGGTTATCCCCAAGTGACAGGTGTTTCTATACGAACAGCTCTGACCAAAGAAGTCGCCAACCTAGATAGTATTTTTACCTGGGGTTTCATGCTCAAGCATTGTTGTGTTTGCGTCTACGGCGATGATCTTGCGGATTGTTTTGGTGACTACATTCCAAGCTGGGAGATTGCCAAGCATTGGAACATGGATGTAGAAGAGTGGGTGTCGATATATCGAACCAAAATAGTGCAAGCCAAGGACACCGACGAACTGATTAGCGCTCAGGTTACTATCGCGAAGAAGCTATTACGGGCTTCCTATTCTGTTATTATGCACAAAGACCGACGCTGGTTTGATGACCCCGTGGAGTGTGGCAATGTATTTCTTCAGTACCACCCAGAGAAAGAGACGGAAATTGCTCGATTGGGAATTTTGCTTTCTGGACGTTCGATTCCCAAACGCTCGGTGCTTGGCTTGTTGGATGGATATGGGCAATGGCTAGTGAAGGAATATCAGAAGACGGAATTTCGAATCGGATAACCTTAATAAAGAACATTGGTCGTACTTTTAGAACAATCCCATTTGTGGTGCAGAGAGTTGCTCAAAATTAGTACCAATAAACGGTAATATCGCATCCGCAACAGGTTTTAACTGCTTATCAATATAGTGTTGATAGTCGATAGGACTATTACGGTATTCGTGTGGCTCTGGCCCGTTTACGGTAATCAAGTACTCGATTCGACCACGATTTTGATACTGCAATGGCCTGCCTAGTTTCGCATTGATATCATCGGCCAAGCGCGCAGCACGTACTTGTGGCGGAATGTTCTTTTGATATTCGTGCAGCTTACGGCGTAATCGCTTTTGATACACTAACTGATCATCAAACTCACCATTATTGGTTTTTTCGACCATCTCTCGCACATAGTCACTAGGGTCTTCACCATTGAAGACCATTTGATACAAGATGTTCTGGAATCGCTGTGCCAGTGGTGTCCAGTCGGTGCGTGCACTTTCTAATCCTTTGAAGATAATGCGTTCTTGTTCGCCTTCACCAATCAAACCTGCGTAGCGTTTCTTGGAGCCGGTTTCCGCGCCTCGAATGGTTGGCATTAAAAACTTGCGATAATGGGTTTCGTATTCGAGTTCAAGAATCGAGTTGAGGTTGTACTCACTGCGTAAATGGTCACTCCACCATTGGTTGATGTAGTCGACCAGTTCATTACCAATTTTATCTGCGTCTGCTTGGCTAAAGGCGCCGTTTAAAGAGACAAAAGTTGAGTCAGTATCGCCATATATAACTTGATAGCCTTTGTCTTCAATCAAGACCTTGGTCTGCTTCATGATTTCATGCCCACGCATAGTGATGCTGGAAGCTAGGCGGGTATCAAAGAAACGACAGCCAGAAGAACCAAGCACGCCATAAAATGAGTTCATGATGATTTTGATCGCTTGTGAGAACGCTTTTTCATTGTTCTTCTTTGCAACATCGCGCGCTGCCCAAAGTTTTTCGATCATTTCTGGCAAGAAGTGTTTCGAGCGATGGAACTGACCGCCACGGAATCCGGGTACCGCTTCATCGTCTGCTGTGCCGATTTGAAGCTGCAAACCTTCGACTAAGCCCATAGGGTCGATCAAGAATGAACGAATAATCGAGGGGTACAGGCTCTTAAAATCTAGCACCAATACCGAGTCGTAAAGGTTTGGGATGGAGTCCATCACATAGCCGCCCGGGCTGGCAATCCAGTTTTCTGGATGCAGGTTTGGCGCAACATACCCTGCTCGGTGGATCTGCGGCAGATACAAATTAGTAAACGCTGCCACTGAGCCTCCAACGCGATCCAGTTCCACTCCCGTTAAGCGGGAGCGTTCGATAGCGAAGTCGAGTAGGTGAGTGTGGTCAAAAATCTTGTTGACCAACACACAGTCTTGCAAGTTGTATTTAGCGAGAGACGGTTTGTCTGAACGGTACATGCGATTGATTTCGTCCATTCGATCATGAACGTTATGAATCTCTTTACCTTCGCCAAGGAGTTCTTGTGAAACAGACTCAAGTGACCAAGAGCGGAAATGGTATGTCGCGGTTTTGAGCGTATCGATACCATCGAGTACCACGCGACCAGGAATAGAGATAAAGCCCTGTTGGCTTTGCGCGGAGCTGCGGAAGAAACTCGGTTGGTCAGCGCGGCCTAGCACCAGCTTCATGTTGTGCCACTCGGCACGCTTGTGCAGTAGACGGAAATCAAAGTCGATAACGTTCCAGCCGACAATCACATCTGGGTCAAATTGCTTAAACCAAGCGATTAGCGCCTGAAGCAGCGCTTTCTCATCTTTCACCCATTGGATTGGTGTGTCTGCCGGTTCAGGTTCGCCAATCATGATCACGCGTGAATCAGCAGGGCTATCTAAACCAATCGAATAGAGGATGCCTTTCTCTGAGCACTCTAAATCGAGCGAAACGACATGCAAACTAGGAATATAGTCGCCTTGACGGCACTGGGCTTTAGATACTTTAGTATGATTCTTTTGAGCCTGAAACCGACCAGTAAACTCAATGCTTCCCTTAATGAAGCGTTCCATGAGAAAGCGATCGGCGAGTTTTATATCGGCTTCCAGTGTCATGATGTCATCTTTAGCGAGCAGATCAGACAAGGTGTATGAATCTCTGATCGTTTGACAGTAGCAAGCACTTAGGGGGATGAGTTCAAAGCTTTTTAGGTTGAGTGGTTTGATTTCTAAAGGGATATGATGTTGCTTAGCTAGCGTACTAGCATGATCTTGATGACTCTGCTCAATAAAAAAGACAGGCTTTTCGCCTTGAATGGTCAGGTTTACGGGCCCGTTATTAGTCGCGACCCAAAGATCGATTTGAGTTTGCCCTGAAAGGTCCCGAGCTTGTCTGGTGAGTAAAAAGCCTTGCTGAATCGCCAACGAATATTTCCTTTAAAAACCAAAAAGGCCACATATGGTAGCCTTTTTACTTAATCAGAGGATATTAGCAAAAACTCAGTAGTAAAAATATCCCGTGAGCTTCGCTGTGGTGTTTTCTCTAGACCAATGCTGGTACTCGACTTCGCTTCGAATTGCCCAGTTTCGACTCAACGCCCAGTTCCAACTCGCTGTTGCTTTAGCATTTTGATCTACGAGTGAGTCAAACAGATACAGATACTGACCTTGTAAGGCTAAACGATGATTGTGAGTGGCTTGCCATAAAACACCAGCTTCAACACCAGAGCCCACGGTAAGGTCGTATTCAGTGAGTTCTCCTGCGCTAACATCTAAGGAGAAGAGAGTGTATAGATGAAGCTTGTCTGACTCGCCCCAAGCTTTACCTACACCACCTTGAGCAAACCATCGACCGGCAAGTTTGCTCTCTGCCGGCATTCGGTCGAAGCCACCACGGATGTTCCACGCTAAGCTGTCAAAAACACGATTTCCCGGTGCTAAAGCCATCGCATCTAAAAGTTGAAAGTTCTCGAGTCTGGCGTTTGACGCTTGGTCGATACTCAATGTGGTATCTAGAAAGCTAATTTTCGCTCCCGGAATAAAACCCGCTTGAGAGTCGAGCAAATCATGGTAGGCAGCACGCCAATGGAAGAGTGTTCGATTTGTTGCCCCATCATTATATTGGTAGCTCAATCCAACTCGAGCAGAAGCATGGCCTTTTTCAGGGGATACTTTAGGTGCTTCCACAGGAGAGAAGGGAGAGTCAGCTTTGATTCGACTGCGCTGATAGAGAAGTTGAGTCAGCTGTTTTGCTGTTGGATCTCTTTCTAAACCGTCGTCGTAAAGCTCATAGTTTAGCCATTCGTAAGCGAACTCAAGTATCGCTGCTCGCTCTTCATCCGTAAATTTTGCAGCGCTAGGGTATTCTCCTTGCTTAGCCTTGATTGCAGCTTGAAAAAGGTCTTCGTCTATTTCGTTAGATTGATGAAGCAGTCGAGTGCCAAATGCAGCGCGATATTCAGGCTCATCTAAAAGGTGACTGTCTGCGAGTGTTGCTACCGTATCTGATGGAATTGCGTGAACTGGGAAGTCGGCAACTAAAGATAGATCATCTCTTGCCAGTTCAAGTAGCGCGAGCAATTGATAAGAGCAGTTTTCATCAATGAAGTAGTAATCGAATTCAGCAGTTTGCATTTCCCATAGGTGCAATAGCACACGATTTACTTCATCTTCTGATAGCTTGAGCTTGTACTCCCAGATATCACGAGATTCAATATCGTTGTATTCACGGACTTTGCGATAGTAGGGCATGACAGTAAATCGACCTGGATAGCTGCCTGCTAAGCCTTTGAGAGCGTATAAAGCGGCATTATCATTGGTCTGAGGCTCAGCAGCAAAATTAACAGCAAACGCCACGAGTTCCTTGTGTCTTGTTTGATCCTTTGCATCGATTCTTAGCAATGTATGGCCAAACATGGAGGAAGGGTTGTTCATAAAGGCGGTAGGAAAAACTAACGTCATGCCTGCCGGGTCTAGTACTTCTTTCCAGTCATTCATTTCTGGGCAGTTTAGTATCGCCACACGATCCTGTTGTTGTTCAAGCCAAGTAAAGCGGGCTGGGTAACGACAACGCATTTCAGCCTTTGTTGTGTCATCGGCGTTGTAAAAGGCATTAAAAGTAGCGATCAACTCAGCTTCTGGGTTTGTTTTGCCGTCCACTGATAAAAAAAAGGCTTTCGAGTCAACGGTGCTTTTATAATCACTCAAAGTCGCAGGAAGGTAATGCCCCAACTTTAACCAGTAAGGCTCCTCGGACAATTGTTGCAAGTCTATCTGGTGAACATGAGCTGAGAGTGGGGAGGCAAAGACACTTGCCGAGAGGATTAAAGCATGTGTGCAAAAAGGGAACTTCATCGAATACCGCGAAAATATAGCATTAAAAAAGTGTCCAAAAGGACACTTTCTATTAGGGGGGCCAGTGCTTAGATAGTGTAAGCAGCTAGAGCGTTGTTTTCAGCAACCAAGTCGTTTAGGTTAGCGAAGACTTCTTGTGAAGTCACATTCTCAGATTTGAATACTTTCGCAAAGTTTTCTTGAGCCATTTGGTTGAAAGCCGCTTTATCGGCTTCTTGAATGCCCCAAACTTCAGAAAGCGTAGCAAGAGTCTCACCTTCGCCTTTCGCGATATCGCGAGCTAGGTTATCCATGTTGCCATCGATAAATAGTGCTAGTTTTTGTGCTGAAGTGATAGTGCCGTTACCGTCACAACCTAGCGTACCGAAAGTGATACCGAACGTTTGGTTACCAGAAGTGCCGTTAGTTGTTGCACCTAGTACTTTAAATACTTTGCCAGACTTACCGTCGAAAATCATAGTACCTAAGCCACAACCGATGTCAGAGTCAGCCATTGCAACGTTTGAAAGAGGAAGAGTAGCTAGCGCTGCCACTGCTAAGAGCTTTTTCATTATATTTTCCTGATATTTAAGTTATATCCAATTTAGAACTGCAATATAAAATTGCGGCGGCCATAATAATGAAACAATATGCATTTGCAAATCTAATTTAATGATGAAATTGAATTAGAATTAAATATGAGACACTCGTTCCTACCCAATTTCTGTTCGAGGTTAACTTATTGATAATGTTGTTAAATTGACCAGTATCACATTGTGGCACGCTTCTTTCGGGCATTACTTGTTTACATTTTCGTTGTGAGGACAATTTGTTGTATGGCTGTCCCAATGATGTGGGAAGCGACTTGTTGATGGTTTTTTGTTCGGCTAAGGTTGTGATAAATATGCAAATTCAGCCTTACTGACCAGATATAGAAATAAGTTCTTGCTAAACTTTGCGTTTCAGCACATATTCATATAAAGCAATTTTTGCCATATACGGTATTATATAGGCACTCATACTGATATCCGCATTGAATAAACTGAATGTGGGTGCAGAGCCAATTAAAAGTGTGGAGATACAAGTTTGATAAATGTTTTCCTTGTAGATGATCACGAGCTGGTTCGCACAGGGATACGACGTATTATTGAAGACGTCCGTGGAATGAACGTAGCAGGAGAAGCTGACAGCGGTGAAGATGCAGTAAAATGGTGTCGCAGTAATCATGCTGACGTCGTTTTGATGGACATGAATATGCCAGGAATCGGTGGCTTGGAAGCTACTAAGAAGATTCTTCGAGTGAATCCTGATGTCAAAATCATCGTTTTAACCGTTCATACTGAAAACCCGTTTCCGACAAAAGTCATGCAAGCGGGAGCTTCTGGTTATTTAACGAAAGGTGCAGGACCTGACGAAATGGTGAATGCCATTCGAGTGGTTAACAGTGGACAGCGTTACATCTCACCAGAGATTGCGCAGCAGATGGCGTTGAGTCAATTCTCACCAGCCTCAGAGAATCCATTTAAAGACCTTTCAGAACGTGAATTGCAGATCATGATGATGATCACCAAAGGGCAGAAAGTAACGGATATTTCTGAACAACTTAATTTAAGTCCAAAAACAGTCAACAGCTACCGCTACCGTCTGTTTAGTAAATTGGACATCAATGGTGACGTTGAGTTAACACACTTAGCGATCCGCCACGGAATGCTGGACACCGAGACCCTTTAGTGTGAATCAACCCTTCGATTCGGCTTCCTTTCTCAAGACAGTAACTCATCAGCCCGGCGTTTACAGAATGTACAACGCCGAGGCTGTTGTGATTTATGTCGGCAAAGCCAAAGATCTAAAAAAGCGCCTCTCAAGTTATTTTCGTAAGAAAGTCGACAGTGAAAAGACCCGCGCTCTCGTAAGTAATATCGCTAAAATTGACGTCACGGTAACCCACACCGAGACGGAAGCGCTCATCCTTGAGCACAACTACATCAAGCAATATTTACCGAAATACAACGTACTTCTGCGTGATGACAAATCGTACCCTTATATTTTCATTAGCGGCCATAAACATCCGCGATTGTCTATGCATCGTGGTGCGAAAAAGCGCAAAGGTGAGTACTTTGGACCATACCCGGATTCTGGTGCGGTACGAGAAACTTTGCACCTTTTGCAGAAAACACTCCCTGTTCGTCAGTGTGAAGATACGGTTTATTCCAACCGTACTCGCCCTTGTTTGATGTACCAAATTGGTCGCTGTGCAGGGCCGTGTGTCAGCACCATAATTTCTGATGAAGAATATGCCGAGCTGGTGGGCTTTGTTCGCTTGTTTTTGCAGGGTAAAGATAAACAAGTGCTTGAGCAACTAATCGAGAAGATGGAAGTGGCAAGCCAGCAGCTCCGCTTTGAAGATGCAGCGAAATTTCGTGATCAGATTCAAGCGATTCGACGCGTACAAGAACAGCAGTACGTTTCAGAAGACAGTATGGATGATATGGACGTACTTGGTTTTGCACAAGAAAACGGTATCGCTTGTATCCATATCTTGATGATTCGTCAGGGCAAGGTGCTAGGCAGTCGCAGTCATTTTCCTAAGATTCCACAGAACACCAGTCAACAAGAAGTCTTTGATAGCTTCCTTACTCAGTACTATTTGAGCCACAACGAGGCGCGCACCATCCCGTCTCGTATTATTTTGAATCAAGAGCTAAGTGGCGATATAGAGCCGATTCAGCAGGCGCTGAGCGAGGTTGCTGGTCGTAAGGTTCAGTTCCATACCTCTCCAACAGGGTCACGTGGACGTTACCTCAAACTATCGAATACTAACGCTTTGACGGCAATCACCACCAAGATCAATCACAAGATGACCATCAATCAGCGTTTTAAAGCTCTGCGAGAAGTCTTGGGGATGGAAAGCATCGCTCGTATGGAATGTTTCGATATCTCGCACACGATGGGCGAGAGTACCATTGCCTCATGCGTGGTGTTCAACAGTGAAGGCCCTGTTAAACAGGAGTATCGTCGTTACAACATTACAGGCATTACTGGTGGTGATGATTACGCAGCAATGGGACAAGCTCTAGAGCGTCGTTATTCGAAGCAGCTTGATGTAGAGAAGATTCCTGACATCATCTTCATCGATGGTGGTAAAGGGCAGCTCAACCGAGCGCATGAAATCATATCCCACTACTGGGGAGATTGGCCGAAGCGTCCAACTATGATTGGTATTGCCAAAGGTGTGACCCGCAAGCCTGGCCTTGAAACCTTAATTACCGTAGATGGTGATGAGTTTAATTTGCCAAGTGACGCGCCAGCACTTCACCTCATTCAGCACATTCGCGACGAAAGCCATAACCACGCAATTGCGGGGCATCGGGCTAAACGGGGAAAAACCCGACGAACCAGTGCGTTAGAAGGAATTGAGGGCGTGGGTCCAAAGCGTCGTCAAGCCTTGCTCAAATACATGGGCGGTTTACAGGAATTAAAGCGCGCAAGTGTTGAAGAAATCGCCAAAGTACCGGGAATTAGTCACTCTTTGGCAGAAATTATTTTCCAAGCATTGAAACAATAAGGAAAATCCCGCAACATTAAGCCGCAATGTGTAAGAGAATAATAAAATGCGTTTGAATATCCCGAACATTCTATCTCTACTAAGACTGTTCCTAATCCCAGTTTTTGTGGTTGTCTTCTATCTACCTTACTCTTGGGCTCCTTTTGCAGCAGCAATGGTTTTCTGGGTTGCAGGTTTTACTGACTGGCTAGATGGCATGCTTGCTCGTAAGCTAGGCCAAACGTCTCGTTTTGGTGCTTTCATCGACCCAGTGGCTGATAAAGTGCTGGTTGCGACGGCGTTGATTTTGATCACTGAGCATTACCACACGATTTGGGTCACGATCCCTGCGGTTACTATGATAGCGCGTGAAATCATTATCTCTGCATTGCGCGAGTGGATGGCCGAGATCGGGAAACGAGCCAGTGTGGCGGTTTCTTGGGTGGGCAAAGTCAAGACTGTCTCACAAATGTTTGCTCTGTGGGTTTTGATTTGGCGTTATGACGATTGGATGGTGTGGTTAGGCTTTGGTGCCTTGTATGTGGCAACCTTCCTAACGTATTGGTCAATGGTTCAGTACCTGGCTGCTGCAAAGGATGATTTGCTCAATGAAGAGCACCATTAAAAGAATCCAACACAAATAGCATTTTAAGAAGCAGGCTTGATAGCCTGCTTTTTTGTGTCTCGGATTCATGATAAAGAAAAATGTGACATGAGTCTTGTTTTTAATCCTACTAAACGCGTAATGCGGTTTGTTCCTTTAATTATCGATAGTTAATACAAGAAGGAATGCCATAGGGTAGGTGAACGGCGTAGCGCAATATTCATGATAAACAAGAGTATTTGGGCTAATCTCAGTATTAAAACTAATCAATTTACCGTCTTTCGAACAAATTCTGGTCAAACGATTTAAAAAAATAAAAATAGTGTTGACTCGATCGTCCGAATCCGTAGAATGCATTCCGTACCCAAGAGAGCATAGCTTGAAAGGGTGGTGAGAGAAGTTAAGCTTCCTTCACAAATGAGGCGCCTTGGCAGAGTGGCTATGCAGCGGATTGCAAATCCGTGGACCTCGGTTCGACTCCGGGAGGCGCCTCCATTATTCTTTTGAGAGTGAATGACTTTCGAGAATAAATGCGACACTAGCTCAGTTGGTAGAGCGCAACCTTGCCAAGGTTGAGGTCACGAGTTCGAACCTCGTGTGTCGCTCCAAATTTAAATGATATGGCGATTAGCGGTATCAGATGGTGTTTTACTTTTCTGTAAAGGCATCACAAAGAATATTTGTGTGCCCTGGTGGTGGAATTGGTAGACACAAGGGATTTAAAATCCCTCGACGTTCGCGTTGTGCCGGTTCAAGTCCGGCCCGGGGCACCATCTCAAAATCTGCGACACTAGCTCAGTTGGTAGAGCGCAACCTTGCCAAGGTTGAGGTCACGAGTTCGAACCTCGTGTGTCGCTCCAGATTATAAGCCCAGCATTTATGCTGGGCTTTTTCTTTTCTCGTTTGACACTATCCCTAAACTGCAGCTTCGACGATGTTGGTCTGCTTCTAGTTCTGCTTATTTCTTTCTGCTTACACAGCTCTAATGCACTTTTCTGCGAGACAGATCCATATTGTGGCAAATCCCTTAGCACTCGGTTTATTGTTATTGTGATCTTAATCAATATGAAACTGATGAAAACGTATTGCCAGACGATTTTATTCTGTGATAAATTCGCGCGCAATCTCGGAGCGTAATTTTACGTCATTTGATTCTCTGGGGGATACGCGCAGCGACCATTCAAGCTGATTGTGACACTGCGTAGGGTAGGTATCGACAAAGCCTTTTGTTGATAGACGGGATACTAGTGCTGTAGAAGCGGCATGTTAATGGGAAACCCAACATTGAAACCTTTAAATAAACACACACTAATCAGCTTCATACTACCGAAATGTCCTGTTTTACAAAACGGGTGCATTACGGAGCCTTGATTACTTCCCAAGCTTAATAAAAGTCACGCTTTTTGTGACGGGTTATCTGTATTTGTCGTTTAATCGATGACGAATGCGGAGGTGTATCTGTATCTCCTGTAATTTAATGCTAACGATAATAAATACAGGATAGAGAATCATTCTAATTCAAGGGGTCATGTAGTATGAGCACTGCCTTTGAAGTCGATAATACTATCGCAAACACTTTTTCTACTCAGGTTCCAGTTGTTGATGGAACGTATGATTTAACGCCAGATCAAATCCTTATTGAACAGGCGGAACATGAATCTGAGGTTCGTTCTTACCCACGTCGTTTACCAATAGCGATCAAGCAAGCCTATGGCTGTTTGGTTGAAGATACGCGTGGTCAAATCTTCCTAGATTGTCTTGCAGGGGCCGGCACTTTGGCTTTGGGTTACAACCACCCAGAAATCAACCAAGCGCTTAAAGAACAATTGGATTCTGGCCTACCGTATCAGACTCTGGATATTGCAACGTCTGCGAAAACGCATTTTATTAAGTCTGTTAAAGGCTTTCTTCCTCAAGAGCTGAGTGACAACTGCGTGATTCAGTTCTGTGGCCCTTCTGGTGCAGACGCGGTTGAGGCAGCAATCAAGCTGGCCAAACAAACCACGGGTCGTAACACCATGTTTGCTTTCCGCGGTGCATACCATGGCATGACAAACGGTACCATGGGCATGATGGGTAACTTGGGTACTAAAGCTCGCCGTACTGGTTTGATGTCAGACGTACACTTTATGCCTTTCCCTTACAGCTTACGTTGTCCATTTGGTCTAGGTGGTGACGAAGGGGCGAAAGCGAGTATTCGTTACATCGAGCGTCTGCTCAACGATGATGAAGCGGGCATCATGAAGCCTGCTGCGATTATCGTGGAGCCTGTGCAAGGTGAGGGTGGTGTTATTCCTGCGCCTGCATTCTGGCTACGTGAGTTGCGCCGCATCTGTGATGAGCACGGTATCCTTCTAATCTTTGATGAAATTCAATGTGGTGTGGGTAAATCTGGTTACAACTTCGCATTCGAAGAAGCAGGGATCGTTCCTGATATTTTGTGTTTGTCTAAAGCGATTGGTGGCGGCTTACCAATGTCGCTGCTTGTGATCAATAAGCAACACGATACGTGGAAGCCAGGTGAACACACCGGTACGTTCCGTGGTAACCAACTTGCTATGGTCTCAGGTGCGAAAGCACTCGAAATCATCCAACGCGACAATCTTGTTGAGCACGCAAACGTTGCAGGCCAGTATCTACGCTTTGGTCTTGAGAGCATTCAAAAACGCGTTAACTGTATCGCAGACGTTCGCGGTAAAGGCTTAATGCTGGGTGTAGAAATTAAGAATCCAAACGGCGAATTGAATAAGTTCGGAGAGCCTCTCGCTGATGGTCAGCTTACTCTTGCTATCCAACGAGCGGCACTTGAGCGTGGCTTGATGGTAGAAAAGGGTGGTCGTGATGGCTCTGTGATTCGCTTCCTTCCTCCGCTTATCATCTCTTTCGAGCAAATCGACTTTGCTCTACGAGTTCTTGAAGATGCGATCATCGCAGCAGGCGGTAGCCATGTTGAAACATCGCAACAAGAAGAATGGAAAAAGCACTTCATTCATACCGGTGAACTTGGCAGTGCTGAATTTGCGTCTGTAATGAATCACACGACAGCGGCGATGAAGTCGGTATTCGAACAAGTGAACGCACCATACTCAGGTATGAATCCTCAGTTTCTAGAAGCTGCAATTAATGCTGTCGATCTGGATAACAAAAATGCATCGCTGAAATCGGTGATTGATGAAGCGGCAGAACTTGTCGCTAAAAACGCGATCTTCACTCAACACCCTGATTGTATTGCTCACTTGCATACGCCTCCTCTGATGCCTGCAGTCGCGGCAGAAGCGATGATTGCAGCGTTGAACCAATCAATGGATTCATGGGATCAAGCATCTTCTGCGACTTACGTAGAGCAAAAAGTGATTAACTGGCTGTGCGATAAATACGAGCTTGGTGAGAAGGCGGATGGCATCTTTACTAGCGGCGGCACACAAAGCAACCAAATGGGCTTAATGCTGGCGCGTGACTGGATTGCTGACAAGCTTAGCAGCCACTCAATCCAAAAGCTGGGTCTTCCTGATTACGCAGACAAACTGCGCATTGTGTGCTCTAAGAAATCACACTTCACGGTTCAAAAGTCAGCATCTTGGATGGGACTCGGTGAGAAAGCTGTGATGACCGTCGATGCGAACGCTGACGGCACAATGGACATTACTCAGTTAGATCACGTTCTAACGCAAGCAAAAGAAGAAGGTTTGATTCCATTCGCTATTGTTGGCACCGCAGGTACGACTGATCACGGCGCAATTGACGATCTTGATTTCATTGCTGATATGGCAGTGAAACACGAAATGTGGATGCACGTGGATGGCGCTTATGGTGGTGCACTGATTCTTAGCAGCCACAAATCGCGCCTGAAAGGTGTAGAGCGTGCGCACTCGATCAGTGTCGACTTCCACAAACTGTTCTACCAAACAATCAGCTGTGGTGCTCTACTGGTTAATGATAAGTCGAACTTTAAGTTCCTACTTCATCATGCTGACTACCTGAACCGTGAACACGATGAGCTACCAAACTTGGTGGACAAATCTATTGCAACGACGAAGCGCTTTGATGCATTGAAAGTCTTTATGACGATGCAAAACGTCGGTCCTAAGGCGCTTGGCGATATGTACGATCACTTGCTAGTACAAACGCAACAAGTAGCGGACATGGTTCGTGACCACGAGCAGTTTGAACTTCTGGCTGAGCCAGCGCTTTCTACGGTTCTATTCCGTGCAACAAACGCTTGTGCAGATTTAGATGAACTGAACAAAACATTGCGTCTTGAGGCGTTGACTCGCGGTATTGCAGTTCTTGGTGAAACCATCGTTGATGGTAAGACCGCTCTTAAATTTACGATTTTGAATCCTTGTCTAACGACAGCGGACTTTGAATCTTTGCTCTTGAAAATCAACACGCTAGCAGTTGAGCTAGTTTAATAAAGGTAACGGAAAACTATGGCAGTTCTACAGATTGGTGCAGGCGGCGTTGGCTGGGTTGTTGCACATAAAGCAGCACAAAACAACGACGTTCTGGGTGATATCACAATCGCATCACGTACTATCGGTAAGTGTGAGAAGATCATCGAATCGATTCAGAAGAAAAACAACCTGAAAGATTCAGCTAAGAAACTAGACGCGCGTGCAGTGAATGCTGACGACGTAGATTCTCTGGTTGCTCTTATTGAAGAAGTAAAACCGGATCTAGTGATTAACGCGGGTCCTCCGTGGGTTAACATGCCAATCATGGAAGCGTGTTACCGAGCAAAAGTTTCATACTTAGATACATCAGTGGCAGTTGACCTATGTTCTGAAGGTCAGCAAGTACCTGAAGCTTACGACTGGCAATGGGGTTACCGTGAGAAGTTCGAAGAAGCGGGCATCACGGGTATCCTAGGTGCGGGTTTCGATCCAGGCGTAGTATCAGTATTCGCGGCGTACGCAGTGAAGCATCTGTTTGATGAAATTGACACTATCGACGTAATGGACGTGAACGCAGGCGACCACGGTAAGAAGTTTGCGACCAACTTTGACCCAGAAACGAACATGCTTGAGATCCAAGGCGATTCGTTCTACTGGGAAAACGGCGAGTGGAAACAAGTACCTTGTCACTCTCGTATGCTAGAGTTCGATTTCCCGAACTGTGGTTCACACAAAGTGTACTCAATGGCACACGATGAAGTTCGCTCAATGAAAGAGTTCATCCCTGCAAAACGCATTGAGTTCTGGATGGGTTTCGGTGACCGTTACCTAAACTACTTCAACGTAATGCGTGATATTGGCCTACTAAGTCCAGAACCACTAACGCTACACGACGGTACAGTAGTTCAACCTCTACACGTACTAAAAGCGATGTTGCCTGATCCAACGTCTCTAGCACCTGGCTACACTGGCCTAACGTGTATCGGTACTTGGGTTCAAGGTAAGAAAGACGGCAAAGAGCGTAGCGTGTTTATCTACAACAACGCAGACCATGAAGTCGCGTACGAAGACGTTGAACATCAAGCGATCTCTTACACTACAGGTGTTCCTGCAATCACTGCTGCACTGCAATTCTTCCGTGGCAAGTGGGCTGATAAGGGCGTGTTCAACATGGAACAACTAGACCCAGATCCGTTCCTAGAAACAATGCCAACGATCGGTCTAGATTGGCATGTTCAGGAGTTGGAAGCAGGTCAGGGCTTACCGCTGATTCACGAACTGAACAAATAAGTTTTATCATTAAACTTGTTTAGATAATTCGAGCAGTCATGGCGAAAAGCCGTGGCTGCTTTTGTTGTATTTGAGGTTAACCCCTCCCAGCCTCCCCTTAGAAATGGGAGGAGCAGAAACAGACCGAGCTTAGTTTTAAATCTTCCACTTTTTTGGCAAGAACAGAGGTGGCTTGGTTTAGTCCTCTCCCTTTTAAGGGGGAGTTAGAGGGGGTTAATGGTTGATAAATGGTTAGTTATGAACAAAGAACAGCTTAAAACCCCGTACTTCATGATCAATGAAGACAAACTGGTTGAGAACTTAGAAAAAGCGAAGCAGCTGAAAGATATTTCTGGTGTGAAGCTTGTGTTGGCGCTTAAGTGCTTCTCAACATGGGGCGTATTCGACATCATCAAGCCTTACTTAGATGGCACTACCAGTTCAGGTCCGTTTGAAGTGAAGCTTGGCTACGAGACTTTTGGTGGTGAAACGCACGCATACAGCGTTGGCTACAGTGAAGATGACGTACGTGAAGTAGCAGATATCTGTGACAAGATGATTTTCAACTCGCAGTCACAGCTAGCGGCTTACCGCCATATCGTTGAGGGCAAAGCGTCTATTGGTCTTCGCCTTAACCCAGGCGTAAGCTACGCAGGTCAAGACTTGGCTAACCCTGCACGTCAGTTTTCTCGTCTAGGCGTACAAGCTGACCACATCAAGCCGGAAATTTTCGATGGCATTGATGGTGTGATGTTCCACATGAATTGTGAGAACAAAGACGTGGACGCGTTCATCGGCCTGCTGGACTCGATCTCCGAACAGTTTGGCGAATACCTAAATAAACTCGATTGGGTCAGCATGGGTGGCGGTGTGTTCTTCACATGGCCAGGCTATGATATCGAGAAGTTAGGCCTAGCGCTGAAAGCGTTCTCTGAAAAGCACGGTGTACAAATGTACCTAGAGCCGGGTGAGGCAATCATCACTAAAACGACGGATCTTGTCGTTACCGTGGTAGATATTGTTGAGAACGTGAAGAAGACTGCAATTGTGGATTCGGCAACGGAAGCGCACCGCTTAGACACACTAATCTACAATGAACCTGCGTCTATCCTAGAAGCATCTGAAAATGGCGAACACGAGTACGTTATTGGTTCTTGCTCTTGCCTAGCGGGTGATCAGTTCTGTGTGGCGAACTTCGAACAGCCATTAGAAATTGGTCAGCGTCTACACATTCTGGACAGTGCGGGTTACACCATGGTGAAGCTAAACTGGTTCAATGGTCTGCGCATGCCATCTGTGTACTGCGAACGCTCAAACGGTGATGTACAAAAACTGAATGAATTTGATTATTCAGATTTCAAGCGTTCTTTGTCTCAATGGACAGTGAAGTAATCCTATTTCAACTGGTTGAACGTAAAAAGAGCAGCAAAACGCTGCTCTTTTTTAATTTATAAGCTAGGGCGTGTTAGCTTTCGATAATCACACGAGTATCTTCACTGAGCGACTCAAGCTCATTCACCACATCATCCACTTCAACTTCACTTGGTAGTTTGATCGCCAGTTTCGCGCTGAACAGACTTGAGCTTATACCGCCGCCGCCTGCAATGAACACCCGTTGACAGTCCATATCTAGGATAGAGATACCTTGGTTATCAAGCACATGAGTGATCTCATTGACAATACCTGCGCGGTCATTGGCGTCTAAACGTAACTGGAATATTGTTTCTTCACGATGTGAGTGTGGTTCTGAGTCAACAAACTTAACCACTAAGGTTTGACAAGCTGTGAACGCATCTTTAACGGTATCTACGTTCTCTTCAGGGAGCTCAACTTTAATTACGCCAGCGACTTGGTCTTCGATAAAGTTCACTTTACTGATTAACCATTTCCCACCATTTTCATGGGTAGCTGCGGCGAGTTGTTTGATGGTAGCTGGCGAAGCCTGACCGACAAAATTAACGATAAATACTGTGTTCATAATGTCCCCTCCCGGAATAAGGTTTGGGTGCGGCACTGTATACGTAATGCTGCAGTTATTGGACCTTCAGTGATCGATACTTAAGTCCTTGGAATAATGCCTTTTATTTCAGTGTAGGTGTCGCTGGGAGGTTATGTTTGACTAAAGTCAATTTTTAACTCTAATTCGTGATGCAAATAATGAAAATTATGCTCAGGGCACAAAAAAAGCAGCCGTTCGGCTGCTCATTGGAGATTTTATTTTAGAAGGTAACCTTCATTTCAAAACCATAGAAGACGTTGTCATAGCTAGCGCCGGCATCCATCGCAAACTTAGCGGCGTCTTGGTTTCCGAACCAAGGAGATGAAGCAAACTGGAACTCTGCGCTGCCGCCCCAAGCATCCGATACCCAATAATGAATATGACCAACCGGGTTAAGGAAGAAAAGTGACACGTCGCCCATTGTTTCTGAGCCCATCACTTCACCACCATTGGCAACAATGTCTTGCTCAGCTGTCAGCATCATTTCACCGACAACCGCACCGAAGAAAGGTGTGATAAAAATGTCTTGCCACGATGGAACTTCTGCAAAGGCTTCTACACCGTATTCCCAAAAGAAAGTCGACATAGTTGCAGAGTACAAGAAGGATTCGAACTCGTTGTAACCTGCGTGTCGTGCTGCCGTGTAGTATACGCCACCGAAGTATGGGTGCATGATGTAGTTAAGAAAGTGTTCATCACGATCCCAAACTGGACCACTTGAAACGTTGTCTTTCCATTTGCTACCTAGCTTACTCATGTCACGATCTTCTTCGTCCCACTTAGTAATACTTTCTGGTAGAAAAGTCATCAAACCTACCGTCGCCACACTTAAACCAAGGATGGTGTAAGTTTGACCCATAAGGTAATCCCAATCTTTGTCAGTTGGAACAATAACGTGTTTTGGTTGAAGACCTGCGTCGAGGTTTAAAGAATCATCATTATCCAGTCCCATAGCAAAACGACGATTTTGTGGTTCGAAGCTATACAGAGTGGTCGTTTCGCAGTAACCTGACAAGCAATCAGGCTTGTAAGAGAACTCAATATGGTTGCTCATATCGTACTGACTTGCATTTGCCGCAGCAGATGCTGTCAGTACAAGACCACTTAAAGTTTTCTTGAACATGGATGATTTTGACACAAAGGTCTCCGAGTTGTTGGTTAGATGATCGAGTTCACAATTATCCCTCAAAAGAACAGCCATTTAAATACTTGACCTACATTTAATCTCAACGAATTGACTAAGAGATTAGTCCAATAAAATGAAAACGATATAGGCACAATGTCGAAAAAAAGTGAATTTTGCCTAATTTCAGGAGTCAGTTGTGAAAATTGCAATGCTTAGTACCGGTGAAGAGGTGCTTCACGGTGATATTGTTGATACAAACGCAGCTTGGTTGTCGAGCTTATTTTATCAACATGGATTTGGCTTAACCAAACGATCGACAGTTGGAGATAGCCTTTCAAGCTTACTCGAAGAGTTTTTGATGCTTAGCTTCAATAACGATGTGGTTATTGTAAACGGCGGTTTAGGACCAACAACGGACGACATGAGTGCCGCAGCGGCAGCAAAAGCGGCAGAGTGTAAGTTAGTGCTATTTAAGGACTGGTTAGATTATCTAGAGGCAATGTATGCCCGTCGTGGTATACCAATGCCAGACAGTAATTTGAAGCAAGCGATGTTGCCGGAAACTGCAGAGATTGTTGATAACCCAATTGGTACGGCTTGTGGTTTTAAAATGCTGATCAATGATGCCGTGTTCTATTTTACGCCGGGAGTTCCAAGTGAATTTAAGTTGATGGCGGAAGCTCAAATTCTGCCAGACTTAAAAAAATGCTTTCCAGACGTAGAAAGCTCATCGTGTAGTCGAATTTATACCTTTGGTCTGTCGGAGTCTGGTATCTCAGATAAGCTAGACCAAATGAAACTGCCACAAGGTTATGAGCTTGGATATCGCTCTTACTTACCTTTCATCGAAGTAAAATTGTTTGGCCCATCCAATCAATTGGAACAGCGTATGAAGCTAATGCAGCTTATTCATAAACACTTGGAAACCAATACTGTAAGTGTTGATGTACCGATGGTTGAGCATATTGGTCGCTTACTGTTAGAGAAAGGGCTTACCTTGTCCGTTTCTGAGCAAAGCAGCGCTGGGCACCTGACTTATTGGCTTAATGGCGATGAAAATGTAGGGAAGCAATTTGGTCATGGCTGGGTGCTGCCTGGGCAAAATAAGACAATAATGGATGAAGGCGATACGTTGGCTGCGACTTTTGCCCTTGCCGGAGCGACACGAGAGAAATGTGGCACAGATTTAGCGTTAGTAACGGGGAAACTTGATGATGGTGTATTTTCCGTCGCTCTTTCTACCTCTGTGGGAGAGTGGGGGGCGCTCTATAAGTTATCGAGAAAGTACCAGCGCGATGACCAAGTAAAAGTTATCAGTGCTGCAGCGTTAGATTTATTACGCCGTTACTTAGAGCGCAAGCCAATGGCAGCTCAATATGCATTTTTAGAAAAAGTCAAAGAGATGCACATTCCAAACAGTGTGCTTTAAATTCTTGATGCAAAGAAGATAAATATTTCTAGATGATAGAAAGCCAAGGCGATCGCCTTGGCTTTTTTATGTTCGGTAGGGCGGTAGTCTACGCGCGTTTTTCTCTCATCGCGTAGTTCACACCGCTAAGCGAAAGGTCAGATTTTGCCTTACAAATACAGGGTAAGATTTCGTCTGGCTGGATGTAAGCCATTGCAAAACCAACATACTCCACTTCACCCGACTCCAACTTACAACGACAAGCTCCACAGTGCCCGTCACGACAGTTGTATTCAGGTAATAAGCCTGCTTGTTCCATCGTCTCCAAAATCGTATTGGATGGGTTGGATTCAATGCTCACGAGTTTGTTGATTTTGATATTTGGCATTACAGCTCAAACCCTTCGAAGTCGTCTGCACTTACTTCATTGTCAATCTGACCAACAAGGTATGAAGAGATTTCTGCTTCTTGCGGTGCTACCTGAACGTTATCCGATGACAACCAAGCGTTGATCCATGGGATAGGGTTGGACGTCGCTTCAGGGTACGCTGCAGGCAGACCTACCGCTTGCATACGGATGTTAGTGATGTACTCAACGTATTGGCTCAGGATGTCTTTGTTCAGACCGATCATTGAACCATCTTTAAATAGGTACTCAGCCCACTCTTTTTCTTGCTCAGCCGCTTCTTTGAATAGGTCAAAACACTCTTGTTTTGCTTCTTCAGCAATTTGCATGAATGAGAAGTCATCTTGACCGTTACGTAGCAGGTTGATCATGTGTTGCGTACCGTTCAAGTGAAGTGCTTCATCACGAGCGATCAGCTTGATGATTTTCGCGTTACCTTCCATTAGTTCACGCTCTGCGAAAGCGAATGAACAAGCGAAACTTACGTAGAAGCGGATTGCTTCTAGTGCGTTTACTGACATCAAACACACGTACAGTTTCTTCTTCAGATCGTACAGGCTAACTTTAACCGTTTCGCCGTTCAGAACGTGCTCACCTTCACCGTAACGGTGGTAGTCGTTTGTCGCTTGGATCAGATCATCGTAGTAGTGTGCGATGTCTTTAGCGCGCTTTAGGATGTGCTCGTTTTCAACGATGTCGTCGAATACCACACTTGGATCATTCACGATGTTACGGATGATGTGTGTGTATGAACGAGAGTGAATCGTTTCAGAGAAAGACCAAGTCTCGATCCAAGTTTCTAGCTCAGGCAGAGAAACAAGAGGAAGCAGTGCAACGTTCGGGCTACGACCTTGAATTGAGTCAAGTAGCGTTTGGTACTTCAGGTTTGAGATGAAGATGTGCTTTTCGTGATCTGGTAGCTTGTTGTAATCGATACGGTCGCTTGATACGTCAACTTCTTCTGGACGCCAGAAGAAAGACAATTGTTTTTCGATTAGCTTTTCGAAGATCTCGAATTTTTGTTGGTCGTAACGAGCAACGTTCACTGATTGACCAAGGAACATTGGCTCCTTTAGTTGGTCGTTTTTGTTCTGGTTAAAAGTACTGTAAGCCATAATGCCTCAATTCCTTTTAGACCTCCCCAAGCGGGGAGGTGTTCGATTGTTTGTTTCTACGGATTGTTAGGGTGGGTAAGATTAAATCTTACAACCGCCGCCTGCACAATCATCATCTTGTGGTTGAACTGCGTCTTTCTGGTCGTCTTTCGCACCGTCACGAGTGTTATGGTAGTAAAGCGTCTTCACACCAAACTTGTATGCAGTTAAAAGGTCTTGAAGAAGTTTCTTCATTGGAACCTTACCGCTCTCGTAACCAGAAGGGTCGTAGTTTGTGTTTGCAGAAATCGCCTGGTCAACGAACTTTTGCATGATGCCCACAAGGTGTAGGTAACCGTCGTTAGAACCGATGTTCCAAAGCAGTTCGTAGTTGTCTTTCAGTTCAGTGAAATCTGGCACAACTTGCTTCAGGATACCGTCTTTCGACGCTTTAACAGATACGAAACCGCGTGGTGGCTCAATACCGTTTGTCGCGTTAGAGATCTGAGAAGAGGTCTCAGATGGCATTAGCGCAGTCAGTGTTGAGTTACGTAGACCGTGTTCCATGATCTCTTGACGTAGGCTATCCCAATCGTAGTGCAGTTCTTCTTCACAGATTAGGTCAACGTCTTTCTTATATGTGTCGATTGGCAATAGGCCTTTCGCGTAGTTCGTTTCGTGGAACGAAGGACACTTACCTTGTTCTTTTGCTAGCGCTACAGACGCTTTCAATAGGTAGTATTGAATCGCTTCAAATGTACGGTGAGTTAGACCGTTTGCGCTGCCATCAGAGTATTTAACACCGTTCTTCGCTAGGTAGTATGCGAAGTTGATAACACCAACACCCAGCGTACGACGGTTCATTGTCGACTTGTATGCTGCTGGTAGTGGGTAATCTTGGTAATCAAGTAGGGCATCTAGTGCACGCACTACAAGCTCTGATAGTTCTTCGAAATCATCTAGAGATTTGATAGCACCTAGGTTGAACGCAGACAGCGTACACAGTGCGATCTCACCTGAATCATCTTCAACGTTCTTCAGAGGCTTAGTTGGCAGTGCGATTTCCAAACATAGGTTTGATTGACGAACTGGCGCTACTTCTGAATCGAATGGGCTGTGAGTGTTACAGTGGTCCACGTTCTGAATGTAGATACGGCCTGTTGATGCGCGCTCTTGCATTAGCAGAGTGAACATTTCGATCGCTTTAACCGTTTCTTTCTTGATTGAAGGATCGTTTTCGTATTTCACGTATAGACGTTCGAATTCTTCTTGGTTTTCGAAGAATGCGTCATATAGACCTGGTACGTCAGATGGTGAGAACAGCGTGATGTTGCCACCTTCTACTAGGCGTTGGTACATCAATTTGTTCAACTGAACACCGTAGTCCATGTGACGAACACGGTTTTCTTCAACACCACGGTTGTTCTTAAGTACCATTAGCGAGCGAGCTTCGCCGTGCCATAGTGGGTAGAACACAGTCGCAGCGCCGCCACGAACACCACCTTGAGAACAACATTTCACTGCTGTTTGGAAGTATTTGTAGAACGGGATACAACCTGTGTGGAATGCTTCACCACCGCGGATCTCCGAACCTAGCGCACGGATACGACCTGCGTTGATACCGATACCTGCACGTTGAGAAACGTAACGCACAATTGAGCTTGCTGTCGCGTTGATAGAATCAAGGCTATCACCACACTCGATAAGTACACATGAGCTGAACTGGCGAGTAGGGGTACGTACACCAGACATAATCGGTGTAGGTAGTGAGATCTTGAACTTCGACGTCGCATCGTAGAAACGCTTGATGTAATCAAGGCGCGTTTCTTTCGGGTAGTTAGCGAACAGGCAAGCAGACACAAGGATGTAAAGGAACTGAGCACTTTCGTAGATCTCACCCGAAACACGGTTTTGTACGAAGTACTTACCTTCTAGCTGTTTTACTGCAGCGTAAGAGAAATCGAGATCGCGCTTGTGGTCGATGTACGCATCAAGCTCATCTAATTCTGCTTTTGTGTAGTCTTCTAGGATATGTTGATCGTACTTACCCATATCAACAAGACGAGACACGTGGTTGTAAAGCGTAGGCGGCTCGTATTGACCGTATGCTTTTTTACGTAAGTGGAATACCGCTAGGCGAGCAGCTAGGTATTGGTAGTCCGGAGTCTCTTCAGAAATCAAGTCTGCTGCAGACTTTATCATCGTCTCATGGATATCTGACGTGGTGATGCCGTCGTAAAACTGGATGTGAGCACGTAGTTCTACTTGTGATACTGAAACGTTGTTAAGACCTTCGGCAGCCCAAGTGATAACGCGGTGGATTTTCTCCAGATCGATATTTTCTTTGCGGCCATCACGCTTAGTGACGGTAAGTTGTTGGTTCATTCTGCTTTATTTCCCTAAGAAAACTGATAAAAGCCGTATTTTTGTTTGTTTATGTGCAAAACTTGTAAAATTTGCGGCGGCTTTGTGATCAAAGTCTATCTATATATTGTAGCTTAAACACAACATATAGGGGTTAATTTGTTTGCGGGTTACAAGATAGTGCTATTGCCCCAATTTTTCAAGGCACAGGCAGGGGATGACTTGTGGATAACTATGAGAACGAAAAAAATCAGTAAGTGAACACTAACCGATGAGAAAAGGGGGAGATTGATTGGAGAAAATTGCAGTTTTCAGATCGGTTTACAAATAACCGCATGTAAAAATATTTTCCTTGATCTTTGACAGTTTTTGTTTGTTAAAAATAGATTGGTTAAAATGGAATCTAGTGCACGAAAAATGTACCAACAGAAACTAAAAAAGGCAGTAAACCTATGCTACTGCCTCTCTCACGTACCCTTCTTTTATAGGCTCATTTGGTTGATGTGATTGCTATGTAATCAGACTAGTATTTTTGAGTATGGACGATGTAGTTTACATCGACATTACGGCCTAGTTTGTAGCTATCGTTAAGAGGATTGTAGTGCAAGCCAGTGATACCCATTTCGGTTAGGTCTGTTTGGTCAATCATCTTCATCATTTCTGCTGGTTTGATGAATTTCTCGTGGTCGTGAGTGCCTTCCGGAACGATTTTCAATAGCTTCTCTGCGCCAACAATGGCAAATAGGTATGACTTGATATTGCGGTTTAGTGTAGAGAAGAAGACATGGCCGCCAGGTTTGACCAACGCTGCACAAGAACGAATCACAGAGAGTGGGTCAGGGACGTGTTCAAGCATCTCCATACAAGTCACGACATCGTAAGTCCCGGCATTTTCCGCTGCGTGGTCTTCGATGGTGCTTTGGATGTAAGTCAGCTTAGTTCCTGTCTCTAGTGCGTGCAGGCGAGCGACTTCTAAAGGTTCCTTACCCATATCTAGGCCAGTTACCACTGCACCTTCTTTTGCCATGCTTTCTGCAAGAATACCGCCACCACAGCCCACATCGAGCACTTTTTTGCCAAATAAACCGTCGGCTTTCTCCAGGACATAGTTCAAGCGAAGCGGGTTAATTTGGTGAAGTGGTTTGAACTCGCCTTCTAAATCCCACCAACGAGAAGCCATCTCCTCGAATTTCTTAATTTCACTTGGATCGACGTTTTGTGCTTTTGTCATGATAGTAATATCGCTTCGCTAATAGTCCTTTGGAAGGCGCGATTATACTCCAATGGTACGATACGTTAAAACTGCTTCTTTTCTCACAATCGCAATAGGGGACATTTTTGAACGATATTGATGGAAATATAGTCAGTTTTCAGAAAGATATGGGATGAATGTGCAAATTCTCTTCATTTAACCCATAACCAAGCTCACAACCTGATAAAAGGAGCGGGAAAGTGATGCCCCGTTGATGAATTGTGTGTTATATTTTTGCACCTTACACGTATCGTAATTACGATCAGATAATAGAGGGATAATGGCTCTATGAGCGATTTAGCTAAAGAGATCACGCCCGTAAACATTGAAGATGAGCTTAGAGGTTCATACCTAGACTACGCGATGTCAGTAATCGTGGGTCGTGCTCTTCCAGATGTGCGTGATGGCCTAAAACCAGTACACCGCCGCGTTTTATTCGCGATGAACGTACTAGGCAACGATTGGAACAAACCATATAAAAAATCAGCCCGTGTTGTCGGCGACGTAATCGGTAAATATCACCCACACGGTGATAGTGCTGTGTACGACACAATCGTACGTATGGCTCAGCCGTTCTCACTTCGTTACATGCTGGTCGATGGTCAAGGTAACTTTGGCTCGATCGATGGCGACTCTGCTGCGGCAATGCGTTATACCGAAGTACGTATGGCGAAGATTGCCCACGAACTTCTGGCTGACCTAGACAAAGAAACCGTAGACTATGTACCTAACTATGATGGTACTGAGCAGATCCCTGCGGTTCTTCCGACGAAAATTCCTAACCTACTGGTAAACGGTTCTTCTGGTATCGCGGTAGGTATGGCAACCAACATCCCGCCACACAACCTTGGCGAAGTGATCGATGGCTGTCTTGCGTACATCAATAATGAAGAAATCACTATTGATGAGCTAATGGATTACATTCCTGGTCCTGATTTCCCTACAGCGGCGCTGATCAGCGGTCGTAAAGGCATCGTAGACGCGTACAAAACAGGTCGCGGCAAAATCTACATGCGTTCAAAAGCGGAAATCGAAGTGGAGAAGAATGGTAAAGAAACCATCATCGTCACTGAAATTCCTTACCAGGTAAACAAAGCTCGTTTGATCGAAAAGATCGCTGAGCTGGTTAAAGATAAAAAAGTAGAAGGCATCAGTGCGCTACGTGACGAGTCTGATAAAGACGGTATGCGTATCGTAATTGAATGTAAGCGCGATGCTGTGGGCGAAGTGGTTCTAAACAACCTTTACGCACAAACCCAGCTTCAAACGACTTTCGGTATCAACATGGTTGCGCTAGACAATGGCCAGCCAAAACTATTCAACCTAAAAGAGATGTTGAAGTGTTTCGTTGACCACCGTCGTGAAGTTGTTACTCGTCGTACTATCTTCGAACTACGTAAAGCTCGTGAACGTGCACATATCCTTGAAGGTTTGGCGCTTGCACTAGCGAACATCGATGAAATCATCGAACTTATTCGTAAAGCTCCAACACCTGCAGAAGCGAAAGCAGGCCTTGTGGCGCGCGGTTGGGACCTTGGCAACGTAGCGGCAATGCTAGAGCGTGCGGGCACCGATGCTGCTCGTCCAGAATGGTTAGAAGAGCAATACGGCATCCGTGACGGCCAGTACTTCCTGACTGAAACTCAAGCACAAGCTATCCTAGACCTACGTCTACACAAGCTAACTGGTCTTGAGCATGAGAAGATTCTTGACGAATACAAAGCACTTCTAGATGAAATCGCAGAGCTAATGCATATTCTTGCAAGCACTGAGCGTTTGATGGAAGTGATCCGTGAAGAGCTTGAAGCGGTTCGCGATGGTTTCGGCGATGCACGTCGTACAGAAATCACAGCAGCTAGCCATGACATTGACATGGAAGAGCTGATCGCTCGTGAAGACGTAGTAGTAACTCTGTCTCACGAAGGTTACGTTAAGTACCAAATTCTAAGCGACTACGAAGCTCAGCGTCGTGGTGGTAAAGGTAAGAGTGCAACGAAGATGAAAGATGAAGACTTCATCGAACGTCTACTTGTTGCAAATACTCACGATAACATTCTATGTTTCTCAACTCGTGGTAAGACTTACCGTCTGAAAGTTTACCAATTGCCTCATGCAACTCGTACTGCACGTGGTAAGCCAATCGTAAACATCCTTCCGCTAGAGGAAGGCGAACGTATCACCGCAATTCTTCCAGTTGATGAGTTCTCACCAGAGAAATTTATCTTCATGGCGACAGGCGATGGTACGGTTAAGAAGACCCCACTGAACCAGTTTGCAAACGTACGTTCAAACGGCCTAATCGCTGTGAACCTACGTGATGATGACTCACTAATTGGCGTTGATATCACAAACGGCGATAGCGACATCATGCTGTTCTCTAAAGCAGGTAAAGTGGTTCGCTTCAGCGAAGACAAAGTACGTGCAATGGGTCGTACAGCGGCGGGTGTTCGCGGTATGAAACTAGCAGACGAAGACCAAGTTGTTTCTCTAATCGTTCCGTCTAACGAAGGCGATATCCTAACGGTTACACAAAACGGCTACGGTAAGCGTACTGAACTAGCGGAATACCCAACGAAAGGTCGTGCAACTCAGGGCGTTGTGTCTATCAAGGTTTCTGAGCGTAACGGTCCAGTTGTTGGCGCAGTACAAGTAGAAGAAGGCGACGAGATGATGATGATCACCGACGCTGGTACTCTAGTTCGTACTCGTGTAGCTGAAGTAAGCCAAGTAGGTCGTAACACTCAAGGTGTAACGCTGATCCGTACAGCAGAAGATGAGTCAGTAGTTGGTCTACAACGCATTGACGAAGTTGAAGAAGTAGAATTACCTGAAGGTGAAGAAGCGGAAGCAACAGAAGCAACTGTTGAAGGTCAAGCGCCTGAAGCACCAGCAGCGGACGATACAGCTGAAGGTTCTGAAGAAGAATAATCTTCTCAGTCACTGCTAAATTTAAAAGCCGAGCATTACGCTCGGCTTTTTTGTACTTGTATCAACGCAATGAAGGCTCTAAACCAGTAGACTGAAACTCTCTTGTTTTATGGAATGCACTATGTCGGTTTGGTTTTTTGTCGCCATCACTTTGATGGGTTTATTCATTGTGGCTTTGTCGCTGAGCGCCGCCAAAGTAAAGCCAGCGCAATGGTTTAGCTTCTGCGCGTTGGTGCTCGTGCTGACGAGTGCTAGCTTTTTACTTTTTCGTCAATCTGCTCCTCAGCCAATACAAGCCGAAGCATCGCGGATGATGACTGCTCATGACATCATTGAGGAAATCCAAGACCAATTGCGTGAAGACCCAAATAATGCTGAGCTATGGTTTCAGTTGGGGCAGGGATATCTGGTCGAAGGAGAGCTTGATGGAGCACTGATTTGCTTCGATTATGCCATTCAGTTGACAGACCCAGTCAATGCAACTCAACTTGCCGCTAAAGCAACCACCCTGTATTACATCCATAAACAAGCGATGACGAGTGAAGTCAGTTTATTGCTTGAACAAGCGTTGCAGTTAGAGCCTCATAATGAAGCGGCCTTGTCTTTGATCGCAAATGATCATTTTTTGTCATTCCGTTTTCAGGAGGCGATTGATGCTTGGGTACTATTACTAGATTCTAACGATCCCAACTTAGATAGAGTGCAAATTATTAACTCTATCAACCAAGCGAAAGAGCTGTTGTAGACGTAGAATTTAATAAGCAGTAGACGAAAGGTAGGCGACGAATGAAGAATAAAGCGTTAGGCATTTTGGTGGTGCTGTGCGGCTCCGTACTGGCAGGCTGTACTTCTTCCGAACATTCTGGCTCCTCATCTACGGTTTATTACTCTTCCGGTTACTACGATCCATGGTGGTATGATCATGACGATTACTGGATCTACTAATATCCGGGTTGTTGTGACAATGATGATGAATACAAAGAGAAATTGGAAGAGTGGTGGAATGGCTTGGATGAAGACCAACAGCAATCCATCAAAGACAAAGTTGAAGATTGGAAGGATGATGATATGTCCACCAACATTGACAACATGAAACGCCAGCTTGACGACCATTGGCAATCTCTACCTGAAGAGCAGAAGCAGGAGATTCAAACCAAGTGGGAGAATCGTCCAGAGCGAAGCGAGCCCGCAGCTTTACAAGACAAAGCATTGAAAGAAAAGGCGCAACAAAGAAAAGCACTGCCAGAGACGAAGATTCAGCGTCCTGCGGAAAGACCTAATGTGCAAATGCCTAAAACGCGCCCAAATATTCAGTCTAGGCCGAGACTTCCTCGTCGTTAGCACATTCGATTTTTGTCTCTCGATAGAATCGAGAACGAAGAAATAAAGATAACAAAGAAATAAAGAAAGGGGCGTTCAGTACGCCCCTTGTTGTATCTATTAATTAATCTTCACCAGTTAAACTAGTACGTGGCTTCGCGTTCAGCAGCTGCCTTATCCCACTCTGGTGCTACCGTTTCTAGGAAGTGTTTCTTATCTGAGTTCATTTTCTCCATATCCATTCCTAGTGCTTGTTGTGCCTTAGCTTTGGTCGAGATATCAGGGATTTGTACTGGTTCAGTAATGCCTTTGGTTGCAAGTAAACGAACCAGCTTAGTGCGTGCGTCCGCCGCACGGTCAACCGCAGTGCCTAACACCTCAAGCGCAACTTCAGGCGCGTGCATGTGGACACCATGAGACGCAATAGCGTAGTCCCAACGCCATTGTGCATGGCGGATATCTTGCAGGATCGGCTGCATTTCATCTTCGGTTGCGCCGGCTTTCCATGCTGCACCCGCTTCAAAGTGCGCTGCTACGATTTGCTTCTCGGCTGTTAGCTTCATGTTCAGTACTTGAGCTTTACGCGTTGAAACGATGCCTTGTAGCTGCTCTTTGGTTTGGGTATGACATTGTGCACAAGTGTCTTCGAAGCGATCAAACGGATTGCCCACTTTGTGGTCGGTGTAAACGGTGCCGTCTTCTTTAGTTACTTTTGGCATGTGGCAGTCCACACATACGACTTTATTCTTGCCGTGGATGCCATCACGCCATGTTTCGTAACCTGGGTGCTGTGCTTTCAACATTGGTGCCTTCGATACTGCGTGTGTCCAATCTTTGAAGTTCAATGCATCGTAGTACTGCTCCATATCGTTCACAGTGGTCCCCATATCCCATGGGAATTTCACGGCTTTGGTTGGACCGGTAAAGTAGTATTCAACGTGGCACTGCGCGCAAACAGACGCTTGTTGATCTAGGCGAGATTGCTCATCAAACTTTTTGCCGATGGCATCGAAAGCGCGTTCTACATAAGGGCGAGTTATTGCCAGCGCTGGTTCACCGTTCTTAAACTCATCAGAGCGAGTGTCGTGACAGTCTGAACAACCAATAGGGTTAACGATCTCCGATCCTAAGCGTGCCCATTTGCCTTCGAAGTAGCCATCTTCACCGCGTTCATCAATTACGCGAGCCACATCTGGGCTTTTACAGCTCCAACACGCCATCGGCATAGGTCCGGATTTTTCGTCTGTCGGTGCGCCGGTACGTAAGGTTTGGCGAACATCATCCAATGCGTAGAAGTGACCGCGGGCTTTATTGTAATCTTTCGCAAAGCCATAGCCTGCCCATAGAATCACCATGTTTGGGTCTTCACTTAAGGCATCTTCAATATGTTCACTTTCTGATGTTGCTTTCCAAGAATGATATTGGTCAGGGTGGTTTTGTTCAAAGGCATCGTTGCGTGGATCGACGAGTTCTTTATCTTCCGCTGCCATAGGAGCGCCTACCAAAAATAATTGGCTGGCGAATAAGGTCGCAACCGCGATGGGTGCGCTCATCCAGTGTTTTATGCTCACGGTGTTATCTCCATATTTGTTTTTATAAGCAGCGTTGTGAGGAGCTATTCCAAATAAGAACCGGAGATCTAAGATTAATAATATGGCTTAATCAAATAGATGAAATAGTGAGCGATACTTGTCTTGTTTTAGATCAATTTACGCCAGTGATCTCAGTCATGTTTATATTTATATACCCCTAAAGTGGTATGGTGTAACTTGTTGTGTGCTAAGGTTTTAGCTTTCTGTCTGTTTAAAAAATAGGGTGATTAAGCTCGCTTTTTGAGCGGTTGTTTCTACCCCTTATGGAGAATAGGGGTATTATAAATATAGGTTTAGCGTTGTGGCTTTCCGAAATAAGAATTGATGTCATTTGAAGGTTTGTAAAAATATCTTCAGAGGAAATTAATTGTCGCTCAAATAAATAATTGAGAATGGTTATCAATTATTATCGAGCTAAGGAAAGAAAAATATGGGCAATATAAAATTGACCATAGAGACAATGCTGAAATTTCTCTTCATCTTTGCCTTCTATGGTTTTTCCATCGCCGCCCATGCGACTTCTTCAGAGTCAGTTGAAGGTGCTCAGGCCGAGCGTCATCAAGTCGAACTGATCCGAGACCGAGACTATAAATGTCTTCAATGTCATAAGGACGCCAAAGACACTCTGAATCTATCGCATGATCCACAAGCGTTATTGAGCCAAGGAAAGCAACTTAATTGCACCAACTGCCACAGCAATATTGGTCCTGACCACCGTGAAGGGGCGCCGGATGTTATTAAGTTTTCTGCTGCGCAATCAAAAGCAGTGCACGATAAGGTGTTCCTCGATCCGAGTTTGATCCTCAAAGCTAATAGTCAGTGCGTGGATTGCCATGCGCCTACTGAGCTAAGAGAAAGCCACTGGACGCACGATGTTCATGCAAAGAATCTTACTTGCTCAAATTGTCATGATGTTCACGCTGCAAAAACCAAAGCACTGTCTTACGACAGAAAACAGCTGATCAAGCAATGTGTCGATTGTCACTCTGAATTTGCCGTCGAACCTGAACTTGCAAAAGAAGAGGAGAGATAGCATGAAATGTTCTAGAAGAAACTTCCTAGCCGGCAGCGGCGCTTTGATATTGACCACTGGCGTTGCAGGCACTTCCGTTGTTAGCTCCTCTCTTTATGCCAGCGATAGTGAGCAAGCAAAGCGTATGGGGATGGTTCACGATGAGAATGCCTGCATTGGTTGTACCGCTTGTACTGATGCTTGCCGTGAAGTGAATAACGTTCCTGAAGGCGTTACCCGTCTTAAAATTCATCGTAGTGAGCCGATTGGGGAGTTCCCTGATGTGGAATACCAGTTCACTCGAGACTCTTGCCAGCACTGTGATAATCCGCCTTGTGTATACGTTTGTCCAACTGGCGCTGCGTATAAAGACGAAGCAACTGGTATCGTCGATGTGCACAAAGAAAAATGTGTTGGTTGTGGTTACTGCTTAGCTGCGTGCCCTTATCAAGTCCGCTTCTTTAACCCGGTCGATCACTCTGCGGATAAATGTAATTTCTGTCGTGATACCAATTTAGCGCAAGGTAAACAGCCGGCATGCGTGGAATCTTGCCCGACGAAAGCACTGATATTTGGCGATTTAAACGATCCTACAAGTGAAGTGAGCAAAGCGATAGAAAGCAACGTTGTGTACCGTGATAAATCGCATTTAGGTACACAGCCTAAGCTGTACAAAATTCCACATAGCAAAGGGGAGGTGTCATCATGAACGGCTTCGAGAGTGCTTTCCACTTTGACTCGTTAGTTTGGGATTGGATCATCGCAATATATCTGTTCTTAGCGGGTATGTCCGCGGGGGCGGTAATGATATCCATCTATTTGAAACGCAAGGTTATCGAGGGTGACCCAGCAAACAATGGCATCATGAAAGCTATGGCTTGGTTAGCACCGTTTGGCATCATTGCTGGTCTAGTTATTTTGATTTTCCACTTAACTAAACCGCTAGAGTTTTGGAAGATCATGATTTACTACAATCCGACTTCCGTGATGTCTATGGGCGTTATCTTGTTCCAAGTGTACATGATCGTACTATTTGTTTGGATTGGTGTGATTTTCCGTCACCAAATCATCAATTTCTGCGAAGGCAAGTTGCCAGGCAAGTTGCTCGATTTTGTTGATGATCTCCTGATCAAGTTCGGTAAAGGTAACAACGCGATAGAACTCTTTCTGGGATTCTTAGCGATAGTTTTAGCCGCGTATACCGGCTTCCTGTTATCGGCATTGAAGACTTACCCAATGTTGAATAACCCAGTACTGCCTATTTTGTTCTTGTTCTCTAGCTTATCTTCAGGAGCGGCGGCGTGTTTGATGTTTGGCATCTTGGTTTTCAAAGAGTCAACCAGTAGCCCAAGTGTGTCTTGGGTTCACGGATTTGAACGCCCAGTTGTATTGTTTGAGCTGTTTGTCTTGGTGACCTTCTTCACAGGTCTGATCTTTAGTGGCGGTCAGAATGAGGTTGCCGCTTGGAATGCGATATCTAACGGTTTCTGGGCGCAATGGTTCTGGGTTGGGGTCGTACTCATCGGTATGCTCACACCGTTAACGCTGAACTGGTTAACGCCTTCTGAAGTTCGCCACAAGGGAAGCTACGTGTTTGTGGTGACGACGTTAAGCCTGGTTGGTGTATTGATGCTACGCACGTTCATTCTCTATGCCGGTCAGATGACTATAGTATAGGGAGGTGTAATGGAGGCTGAACTGGGGTTATTTTTACTCATACTGGTGTCGATTGGCTCTACGTGTGCGGCGTTGTTGTATTGGATTCGTCGCGCAATTGGCAAAACGGTGGCGCTACCGCACCAAACTGCAACGTCATACATCATCAGTTTGGCCTCTTTCATTTGCTTATCACTTTTGATTGTCTGTTTTGTTCAAGATAATTTCGCGCTTGAGTATGTGGTTACTCATTCCAATAGCCAACTGCCTGTCGCATTCAAGGTGGCGGCTACTTGGGGAGGGCACCAAGGTTCGATGTTATTTTGGGTGGTGACACTCAGCATGTGGGCGTCATTGATCGCTTTTAAATCACCTGTTAATGCTCAATATACTGGTGATTGCCTAGGAATCATGAACGTTCTTATTGCGATCTTTGCGTGGTTTACGCTTGCCACATCAAATCCATTTGAATATGCCCAAAGTTTCGCTCTGGAGGGACGTGACCTCAATCCGATGTTGCAGGATGTTGGGCTTATTATTCACCCGCCTTTACTTTACCTAGGTTACGTTGGTTACTCTGCGGTATTGGCTCTCGCGCTTGCTGCTTTGTTTGGAAGGCAACCACACCATGAGTGGTATGCATTTGTTCGAGGCATTGCCTATTTCGCTTGGGGTACGTTAACGGCGGGCATTTTAGTTGGCTCGTGGTGGGCTTATAGCGAATTAGGTTGGGGGGGCTGGTGGTTTTGGGACCCGGTAGAAAATGCGTCTTTGATGCCTTGGCTAGTTGGCACAGCCTTACTCCATAGCATACATTTGTCAGCAAGAAATAAAGGGGCGATTTGGAGCACTTACGCATTAGCGTTTAGTACGTTTAGCCTCAGTGTATTGGGTACTTTTGTTGTCAGAAGCGGAGTTTTAACATCTGTCCACGCATTCGCTGTTGATCCAACTAAGGGATTGGCATTGCTGTGTGTATTGGTGATTATTGTCTTTGTCACTTTTGGGTCTTTGATATATCGAGGTCAGCAGATTCCTCAATCGAACATTGATACCATTTTTAGTCGAGCTTATTTATGTTACATGGCGATAGGCTTATTAGTCATTGCTACTGCTATCGTGTTTCTTGGTACGTTTTATCCGATGGTTTACCAAGTATTGGGGTCAGGTAGTATTTCAGTCGGACCACCATATTTTAACTCACTTATCTATCCATTATTTGTTTTTAGTCTGGTTGTACTGGCTTGTTCCACGTTTTGTTCATGGCAACATTCTCGGGCAGGTAAGGATCTGAAAGTACTATGTTTGATTGCTTCTTTGAGTGTCATTACAGCCAGCATTGTAGCAATTATGGTTAACACGGGCTTGATGCTAGGTGTAATTTTTGCGTTGGCAATTTACGTCGTTTCTAGTCATGCATTTCAGTGGGTAAGAAGTGGTGCGAAGATTAGCACTGCACCTAAACTTTTTGCCCACATTGGTTTTGTCATTGCTGGAGTAGGGGCGATAGTAAATGCCTCCTACTCTTATGAATTTAGCTACCGAATGTCTCCAAACTCTCAGCATCAGTTCCAAAACGTATCTCTCGAATATGTGGATACTCACTGGAAGGTTGGGCCGAACTATACTTCGGAAATAGCAGAGATACGCCTTAGCACAACGGAACAACACAGCTTCACTCTGCTCCCAGAGAGAAGGCATTATTCAGTACGAGTTATGAATATGACGGAGCCTGCCATTAAGTCTTTTTGGCATGGTGACTACTATATTACACTTGGGGAAAAGCTGTCAGAGCAATCTTATGCGGTGAAAGTGCAGTACAGAGCCGCAATTTGGTGGATATGGTGTGGCGGTATCGTTGCACTAATAAGTATGTTATCAGCCTTACTGCCTAAAAGATCTTGGAGTCGAGTCAGTGATGAATCCTTCGCATAAACTAGCTATTCTAGCGGGAGCTATTGCGGTATTTTCGGTAACCAGTTACCTGTCTTTAGCTGATCGTCCAAACGTCGAGACAACGAAAAATCGGGTGGTCTATGTTCCAAATTTTCAGGCTGACAGCTTAGCGACAACGGACGTACTTACGGAAAAGCTGTTTGCAGAGCATGATTTGCAAATTTTAAACGTCTGGGCGTCTTGGTGCGGTGTCTGTAAACGTGAGCATGATGAATTGTTGAGTTTATCGCGAGCAGGTGTACCAATAATAGGTTTGAACTATAGAGATCAAAGCCATGCAGCTCAAGAATACTTGGCTCGGGAGGGTAACCCATATGCCAAGGTGATATTTGATCCCAAAGGTGAGCTAGGGATCGATTTAGGTATAATAGGAACGCCGGAAACGTACCTAATTGATCAAGAGGGGCAGATTTTGATCAAATATCGTGGTGAAATTAATAAGGATAAATGGAATGCTATTTTCTCTAAGTTCTTTGATATCTCGATATAATTTATCTTTTGTATTATCTTTATTATTCGCCTTACTCCCATTAAATGCGTACGCTATTCAAGATGATCAAAATGTTGATCTTTTTGAATTTAAATCAGTTGAAATGCAACAGCGTGCAATTACTTTGGCTAAGTCTCTTCGTTGCCCTCAATGTCAAAATCAAAACCTAGTCGAGTCGAATGCCTATACTGCGAAAGCGCTACGGCTGAAGGTCTACGAGATGGTGAATGAGGGATATACAGATAAAGAGATCAAGCAATACTTAGTTGATCGATATGGAAATATTGTCCTGTATGATCCGCCATTTAACCTCTCAACGGCATTATTATGGATCTTTCCAGGGCTATTTATGATCCTTTTTCTAATTATTTCGATCAAAAAACTCAAGCGTTAATAGTGTGATAATTGTTCCACTATTTAAAATTAATTGTGCATATAACAGGCAAGATGTTATCATTTTCAAGAATTTCAGATTAATTCAGTGAATAGCGAACTAAATAAAAAGATGAGCTAACGCGTATTTCGATAACGTATTATATGTAGGTGTTTGCAGTGGATTCAGTAATATCGCAATTAAAAAAGGACTTTTACTCGCAGATTCGAGCATTGCAATCACCGAAGCTGCCGCAAGTCACATCAACGCTAGCCGTTTTAAGTGATGAAGAGCTTCAAGAGCTCGAAAATGTCTGGATTGAGCTTGTTGTGTGGAAGAACAAGCAAACTCACTAAGTTACTATACAGCCAGTTTTATATAAAAAACCCCAGCCTTTGCGGACTGGGGTTTTTTATTGTACTTATTTTAAAATGTTATATTATAACATTTGTCAGCCGGGTAATGCTGTATGATTAACTAGGTACTAAAAGTGTTCTAAAAAGAATCAACCATAACTGGTTAGTTTGATTACCCTTTAAGTGAAGCAGTTGCATTCAAAGTGATCTTAAGATTGAAAAATCAGGTATCAATCCCCATAGTCTGTGATTGAGAGAGATTTCTTATGAATGCAATTACAAAAGTGCATCAAGCAATACATCAAGTGAGTATAGATATGGCGGAAGTTCGTGCCAGAGTAGATTTTAAAGTCGGGGCAAAAAGTAACATTGAAGCTGAGATTCTGTCCTTCCACGGATTGAAAACAGACAAAGAACACGTTGCAGTAATTTTCAAGCATGCAGATCAAACGCAAGACACACCGTTAGTCAGAATGCACTCTGAGTGTTTGACTGGTGACGTATTCCATTCTTCACGCTGTGACTGTGGTGAGCAACTGGAAGAGACCATCAACCGTATGGGTGAATCAGGTGGGATCATTCTATATCTTCGCCAAGAAGGTCGTGGCATTGGCCTATACAATAAGATCGATGCGTATCGTCTACAAAGCCAAGGCATGAATACTTATGAAGCCAACAACCACCTAGGCTTTGATGATGACTTGCGTGACTTTACGGAAGCTGCACAAATGTTAGAAGCATTAGGTGTGAATAAGATCCGCCTTGTGACAAATAACCCTAAGAAAATCCGTGAATTATCTGAGTATGGGATAGAAATCGCTGAAGTTGTCAATACCTCTGCACATATCAAAGATGGCAACGAAAATTATTTGAAGGCCAAGGTGTCCCACGGTAAGCACCATCTAAAGGTTTAATATTAAAGATAAATCTAACAACAAAGATTGTTAAAAGCCTCATATTTGTGAGGCTTTTTTTGTATCTGGAGTTGCAAATAAATTGTAAATTTGTATTATCTCGGGACTAAAAGTGCAAATAAGAATAATTAGCACTACCAATACGATAATTAAAATGCTCAACAAGGATGCTTCAGATGAATGCAAAAACAGTTTTAGTCCAGTCTATTGCTGCATCACTTCTCATTGCCAGTGGTTCTACGGTTGCTGCTACAGTAACTAAACAACAAGTTGTCGAACATTATGCAGATGTTGCTCACGCGGTATTTTCTGATTCTGTGACAACAGCAAAAGCCCTCGATGTAAAAATCGACGAATTCCTTAAATCTCCATCCGCAGCAAAGCTTGAAGAAGTAAAACAAGCTTGGCTAGATTCTCGCGTACCATACCAACAGTCTGAAGTTTTCCGCTTTGGTAACGCGGTCGTTGACGATTGGGAAGGTCAGCTAAATGCGTGGCCACTTGATGAGGGCCTAATTGATTACGTTGCAACTGATTACCAATATGAACTAGGTAATGAAGGTGCTTCCGCTAACATCATTGCGAATACAAGTCTCCAGATTGGCGCGTCGAAGCTAGATGTCGCTAAAATCACACCAGAATTGCTAGCAGATCTAAACGAAGTAGGTGGTTCTGAAGCAAACGTTGCTTCGGGTTACCATGCGATTGAGTTCTTACTTTGGGGTCAAGATCTTAACGGTACTAATGCAGGTGCAGGTCAACGAGCTTACACTGACTTCGTTGTAGGTTCTGAGTGTACTAATGGCAACTGTGAGCGTCGTGGTGAGTACTTAAAAGCAGCAGCTGATCTACTGGTTCAAGACCTCGAGTGGATGGAAAAGCAGTGGTCTGCAGACGTGAAAGGTAACTACCGTGAAGAGCTTCTTAATGGCTCGGCAGACAACGGTCTTCGTAAGATGCTATTCGGTATGGGCTCTCTTTCTCTGGGTGAGCTAGCTGGTGAGCGCATGAAAGTTGCACTAGAAGCAAACTCGACAGAAGACGAACACGATTGTTTCTCAGACAACACTCATAATTCTCATTACTACAACGAGCAGGGCATTTATAACGTTTACACCGGCCTATACAAGCGTGAAGATGGAACATTGCTATCTGGTCCAAGCATTGCGGATCTTGTTGCTCAAAAAGACAAAAAAGCAGCAAAAGAAATCCAGAAGCAGTTTGATGTTACTCGCAGCCAAGTAGGTGAGCTAGTGACTTCTGCTGAGAAGAACAACCAGCACTTCGATCAGCTAATTGCGGCGGGTAACGCACAAGGCAACGCGTTAGTAAACGACACCATCATGTCGTTGGTAGCCCAAACCGGTGCGATTGAGCGAGCGGCAAACATTGTCGGCATCGATAGCCTAAGCCCTGATACTGCTGACCACGAGTTTTAATAAGAAAACCATAATAAATAAGGGCTCTTTGTGAGCCCTTTTAACGTTTGAGCTCGTTGTTATCACCCTTGTTGTATATGTAGAGCAATGATATGAAGCCATACCTAATTTCTGCGCTAGCCGCGATCCTTTCTTCTTCTGCCATGGCTTACGATGTTAAGTCTGGTGGCAAAACCAGTGTCAAAAAAGATGGCGCGAATGCCTATTCTCTTCCTGCTGCCAACCTGCCAATGAGTAAGCGCCTTGACTTCAGTGTCGGCAACAGTTTTTTCCGCAACCCCTGGGTTCAAGCTCCTGCATCGACGGACGCCCGTGATGGTCTAGGTCCGCTGTTTAACACCAATGGTTGTCAGAACTGTCACATCAAAGATGGTCGTGGTCATCCGCCAGAGAAAGATGATTTACATGCCGTGTCTATGTTAGTGCGCTTGAGCATTCCTGCGATGACGCCTGAGCAAAAAAAAGCGTACATCAAAGACGGTGGCATTCCCGAGCCCACTTATGGCGGCCAGCTGCAAGACTTTGCACTTCAAGATCAGACCCCAGAAGGCAAAATCGAAATCACTTATACCGATGTGCCTATTGAGTTTAAAGACGGCACGACAGTGACGCTGAGAAAGCCGCACCTAAACATTACCGATTTAGGGTATGGCGACATGCATCCGGATACTGAATTTTCAGCGCGTGTGGCGCCACCAATGCTCGGCCTTGGCTTGTTAGAGAGCATTCCCGACGAAACACTGTTGGCTTGGGCTGATGAACACGATGCCAACAAAGACGGCATCTCAGGTAAAGCAAACAGGGTTTGGGATATTGAGAAGGACGACTTCTCGATTGGTCGTTTTGGCTGGAAAGCCGGACAGCCGACGCTAATGCAACAAAATGCCGCGGCATTCAATGGCGATGTCGGTTTGACGAGCCACTTTTTCCCAAATGAAAACTGCACCTCAAAACAAACTATTTGTGATGACATGCCAAATGGTGGAAAGCCAGAAGTAAGCCAAAATATCCTTGATTTCGTTGAGTTCTATAGCCAACACTTAGCGGTGCCAATTCGTCGTAATGTCAATGATCCAGAAGTGAAGCTTGGTCAACAGATCTTTGCATCATCTGGCTGTGAAAGCTGTCATAAGACAAGTGTGAAGACCGCTAAACGACCAGGATTGCCAGCGCTTTCTGAGCAGTTAATCCATCCATACACAGACATGCTTTTACATGATATGGGTGAAGGCTTAGCCGATCACCGTCCGGAATACTTAGCAAACGGGCGTGAATGGCGAACTGCACCATTATGGGGGATTGGCTACACCGAGGAGGTTAACGGCCATACTTACTTCCTACATGATGGACGTGCGCGCAACCTTATGGAAGCAGTATTGTGGCATGGTGGCGAAGCTGAAACAGCTAAGCAGAATGTCTTGGCACTGAATAAGAAAGAACGTGACGCATTGATTGCGTTTTTGAATTCTCTATAAGGCACATACCATGAAAAAAAGACTGTTAGCGAGTGCTATTTCAGCAACTCTAAGTTTGGTTGGCTGTCAGGCAACAAACGAATTGGCCTCTGCAAAGCCAGAAAAGACAAACCACCTTTCACAAAATGTGTATGAAGTGGAGTTTCAAGCAGCGCAGGCATTTTTAGTTCAAACGACCAATCTTGAGCAGAGCTTTACTGATTACTGTGCGTCAGAGAGCAAAGATTACGCGAAAGTAAAACAGCAATGGCATCAAACTATGCTGGCGTGGATGGCGTTGCAAGGTCAAGAGCGTGGTCCAGCGACGGCATTAGAGCAAAGTTGGAACGTTCAGTTCTGGCCAGATAAAAAGAACACCACAGGCCGTAAGATGTCTGTGCTGACGAAATCGGACCAAGCTTGGAGTGCAGAGGAGATTTCGACGCAAAGCGTAACCGTACAAGGTTTAGGCGCGTTGGAGTGGTTGCTTTATGATAAAGCTTCGACCTTATCTAGCGACAGCAAGACGTGTGCAACAGGTGTTGCGATAGCCGAAAATTTAGATAATAAAGCACAGATCATTTCTGATTCTTGGGCAGAAAACCCGTGGAAATCGTTAGATGTGACAGAGTGGGAGTCTGAGTACATCTCGCTGTTATCTAACCAGCTTGAATACAGCATGAAGAAGCTGAGTCGTCCATTAGCGAAGATTGGCAAACCTCGTCCTTATTTCTCAGAATCGTGGCGTTCAGAGACTTCGTTATCAAACTTAAAAGCGAACCTTGAAGGAATGGAAGCACTCTATTTTGCCAACGGTAACGGTTTGGATGCTCTGTTGAGAGATCAAGGCCATGCAGATTTGGCTGATCGTGTTACCCATCAGTTTGAAATGGCTGTAGATACATGGCCAGAAGATAAGAGCTTGGTTGCCGCGCTGCAAAGCAAAGAAGGTTATCGTATGGTGCTAGCTCAATACAACAAGCTAGAACAATTGAAGTACTTGATCCACGAAGAAGTGGCGATCGAGCTTGGCGTGGTTATAGGATTTAATGCAACCGATGGTGACTGATCAAACCCGCCGAACCTTACTTAAAGCCGCTCTTTTTGGGGCGGCTACACCTGTTATGCCGTTTGGTTGTACTTCAACAAACTCACGTGAGCCAGCGCTGATAGGCTGTTCAATCATTGGCCGAGATAAATACGCTGCGGTGGTGGCTGATGAGCATGGTATGCCAATCACTACGTTACCTATTCCTGAGCGTGGTCATGGCGTAGCAACAAACCAGCAGGGGCACGCAGTGGTCTTTGGCCGCAGACCTGGTACGTTCTTTATGGTGTTTGATTATCGCTCAGAGCAAATGATCAAACTGCAACTAGCAAAGTCGAATCGCCATTTCTATGGTCATGGTGTTTACTCACATGATGGCACTTTATTGTTCGCTACCGAAGGCGAAAGGGATACAAGCCGCGGGATCATTGGTGTTTATGATGTGCAGAAGCAATATCAAAAAATCGATGAGTTAACGGGTTTTGGTCTTGGTCCTCATGAAGTGATCATGATGCCTGATGGCGCATTAGCGATTGGCGTCGGTGGTGTACACACGAATGGTCGTGAACCACTGAACCTTGAAACGATGAAACCGAGCTTAAGTTATCTTTCACAAGATGGTGCGTTGCTGGATCAGGTTTCTTTGCCGGATCATCAGCTAAGTATTCGTCACTTAGCCCATGATGGAGCAGAAACCGTGCTTTGCGGACAGCAGTACCGCGGAGAGCCAGACGAATACCCTGCACTCATTGCCATGCATACTCGTGGCGGTGAAATGCAGGAGCTTCATGCAGAGCCGGAACAATGGGCACGCTTTAACCATTATGTCGCAAGCATTGCGGCGACAGATGAATGGATTTTGGCGACGTCGCCTCCAGGTAGCTGCTATGGGATATGGTCTAAGTCTACTGGTCGACTCGTTGAATTAAATGCGCTACCTGATGCGTCGGGTGTGGTTGTCTACGGTGATGAATTCCGTGTCAGCTCTGGGGCAGGTAAAGTTGTTGAGCAAAGGCCAACGAAGTCAAACCTTGCCATGGCTACTGGCATTCAGTGGGATAATCATTGGTCGAAGATTACGTAATAGGGGGGGAATTAAGAGTCTAATGACACTTCTATCGGAGGTTTTCTGCCTAGATTCTTAATTTTAAACCTGCAAGCCGTGAGATATTTGCCATACTTTTTTTAAGGCAAGTTTTCCGAGGGATCGTGATCGTGTTTGCTAGAATTCTATTAACAACGGCGCTTATGGTGCCGTTTTTCAGCTTTTCTACTGTTGTTTCTCAAAACGCCACTGCTGATACAGAGCAGGTGGGAGCGGTTGCACAACTATCCATTGAGAAAATGATCCATTACCCAGAAGTGATTGATCGGCTCTACCAGAGCACCAGCTATCGCTTAAATTGGGAAAACGAGGATATTGCACAACAATTCTTGTTTCAATTGCAAGTATTGTCTCTTGCTGAGGTTTCTCCAGTATTTCAAGACCAAATCAGACGTGTTGCTTATGTAAAAGAAGAGGGAGATGCTCTTGATTATGATTTAGTCATGACAGATACGCTACTCATGTACCTAAGCTATTTAGAGCAAGTCCAAGAACATGGCTTACAATGGTTGTTTGGCCAAACCGAAGAAGTGTCATTGCCTGAACCTAGCATCGAAGTACTTACCGCTTTAAGCACCGAAATTACCATTGGTAAGTTAGAGCAATTTCTCATCAATTTATCTTCACCGTTGCAATCCGATCCCGCCTTCAATCAATCTTTTTATTCGCTCCAAGACTATGCCAAGCTTGATTACCCTACCTACCAGCAACAAGGTTTAGCGAGAGTCGGTGATGTGCTAGAAAATAAGCCCATACTCCTTGAGCGAATGCAGGTCGTTGGCATCGATGTCGACGATTTACTTTATAGTGGTCCACAATTTGATGAAGAGCTGGAAATGGCCATAAAAGCATTCCAGAAAATTCATGGTCTAAAGCAGGACGGAATTATCGGTCCAAACACCATTCGTTGGGTTAATTTTTCGCCTGAGCAACGATTGCATCTACTTGCACTTAACTCAGAACGTTCTCGTTTGTGGGCAAAAGAGCGAGACAATGTCGTGTTTGTTAACGTGCCAGGGTATGAAGTGACATACTGGCATAATGGTGAAGCATTATTTGAGTCTAAAGTTGTTGTAGGCCGAACAACTCGAAAAACACCTATCATGACGGGGACTCTTGATTCTGTCATCCTTAACCCTACATGGAATGTACCTTGGAAGATTATGGTGAAGGACATCATTCCAAAGGTTAAGAAAAACCCGATGTACCTACTTGAGCAAAATATTCAGATAATTCGCTCATGGGATTCAAGCGAGATCATTGATCCTACGACGATACATTGGGCTTCGGTTAACCCGCGTAGCTTTCCTTATCGGATGAGACAATCTTCTGGATCTAATAACGCGTTAGGCTTGTATAAGTTTAATATGCCAAACCCTCAGGCTATTTATTTACATGACACGCCGAGCAAAAACTTGTTTCAAGAAGATAGACGTGCTTTCAGTTCGGGTTGTGTAAGAGTAGAAAACGCTGAACAGCTGGCCGAGCTGTTGTTTAAGACCCAAGGCCTTGAAGAACGTCTAGAGAAAAAACGTGAAAGTGGTAGAGAGGCGAATACCTCGGTGCCCCTGAGTAAACGTATCCAGGTACATATTATTTATCAGACAGCTTGGTTAGAAGAAGGCATGCTGTACTATCGAGATGACATTTATCGTTACGATCATCAAGGTTGAAATTCGTTCTCAATTAAAAAAAGTTACAATTCATAAAATTCGTTTGCTGTTCAATAAGTAAACAAAAAATCCAGCCTAAAAGTGACAAGCTGGACCGATTTATGCGTTTGACGCGTTAAATTGGTTTCGGTAATGTCCGCTGCTTGTAGAGTAATTGAGCAGTATTTTCTAATGGTAAGTCGTAATTTTTCTCGTCGTGATTTTCTTAAAATGACCGCTGGTGGTGTTGTAGTTGCTTCAGCTATGCCGTCAGTGTCTTGGGCGTCATTACCCGACGAGCCTCGTGTACTTACGATGAATAACCTAAATACTGGTGAATTACTTGAGTCGTGTTATTTCAACGGCTCGAGCTACGTCGATGAAGAACTCCAACGTCTTGATAAATTCTGTCGTGATCATCGTCGTAATGAAGTTCATCCAATGGATAGATGCTTGTTCGACCAAATCAGCCAAATTCAAAAGTTGATCGGCACGGAAGCTGAAGTGATTGTGATTTCAGGCTACCGTTCACCGGTAACCAATGCGTCTTTACGAAATGGCTCTTCTGGTGTTGCGAAAAAAAGCATGCATATGGAAGGGAAGGCGATCGATTTCCGTTTGGATGGTGTGAAATTGTCTACCGTTCGTGACGTGGCATTAAGCTTAAAGGCTGGTGGCGTTGGTTATTATCCAAGTAGTAATTTTGTCCACATCGATACGGGGACCGTTCGTTCTTGGTAGACCCGAACTAAGGGTCACTTTAACGAGTAAGAATGCTGCGCTTTGCCCTCTGAACAAAGCTTGAAGTCATTTTGGCTTAGTGTCATAGTTGCGGCAGTTTTCATGCAATTTTATTCGGTATAGGTTATTTATGGCTCTGAAGTACCAAGTTGTTCCCGTAACATCTTTCTCTCAAAACTGTTCTATCGTCTGGTGTGATGAAACCATGAAAGGCATTGTGGTTGATCCAGGTGGTGATGAAAAGCAACTTGCAATGCTAATCAAAGAGCTCGGTGTTGAAGTCGTAAATCTAGTTCTAACGCACGGTCACTTAGATCATGTTGGTGGAACTGAGCCTTTATCTGCTCTTTTAGGCGGTACTGAGATCGTTGGTCCACACAAAGCAGATAACTTCTGGTTACAGGGGTTAGAAGGTCAGAGCCAAATGTTCGGTTTTCCATTAACTGAAGCGTTTGAACCACACCAATGGTTAAATGAAGGTGACAAGGTCACTTTTGGCAATCAAACACTGAACGTGATCCACACCCCAGGTCATACTCCTGGTCACGTTGTGCTTTACAGTGAAGAAGCTCGTTTGGCGTTTGTCGGTGATGTTTTGTTTAACGGTAGCGTTGGTCGAACTGACTTCCCACAAGGCGATTTCAACACGCTTATTAGCTCTATCAAAGAGAAACTATGGCCATTGGGCAATGATGTTACATTTGTACCAGGTCATGGTCCGCAATCGACGTTTGGACACGAACGTAAAACAAACCCTTTCGTTGCTGACGAAATGCCACTCTACTAAAGCATCTTTGTATTAGGTATCAGGCTCGGCGGCTGCCAAGTAACGTCGAGCCAATCCCACAAACGCATCAGCTTCTCTATCCAAGTCACTTGTTGAAATAAATACATCGTAGCCATAAAACTGCCTTTGGTACTTCATTCTATTCGCGAGCATCGCAAGTAAACCTTCGTAGAGTATGCCCTTTTGATTAATGTAAGGGGCAGGATCCAGCACCATATCCTCGAATTTTGTTTCACAATGATTTTGCCGAGCACCTAGATACAGCAGTGCGCGTTGACTTAAAAGAACTTCTGTCGCGATACGAGGGCAGATAGCATCTAGATATGGGGAGTAATGCTTTAAACGAATGCCTACCCAAGGTAGAGGCTGGTGCCATCCTTCTTGCTCATATGTACATATTCCTATGGAGTCAATGTCTTGCCAACGGACGACCCAGCCGCCTTTGAATAGGTGCTGTTGAAAATGGGATTGTGTAAGAGTAAAACCTACCTGGCTTTTTTTGATCATCATGATTGCAAAGCCAACAATGACTGCCATTAAAACCACAGATAGCATTGCTTGCTTCCACCCTGGGGCGATCAACACGAGAAACAGTGTAATGATGACCACCAAAAGCATAATCAGTTTGTTGATGGGGGAGTCGGCTTTAAACTGCGAGTTAGTAAGGTGTAACGTTTCCATGTTTCAACCTCGGGATAAAAGACAAATTAACCAAATCGCCCAATGCCTGTTGGGTTGCATATTGATTTAAGGCGAACCTCTGTTTTTATACCCAGTATTGACAAAATGCGTTCACAAATTTCTTGATTAAATAATAGACGTTCTATGCATTGAGCGCATTTTTCACAGCGTTTCGCTGCCAAAACCTACAAATTGATTGGGAATTTTGGTATAAAACGCGCTTCAAATTTTCATCCCTGCTGAGATGCAGTGAACTGGAGAAATATTCAATGAGACTTGCTCATAAGCGTAAAGTGCAGATGAAACTGCAAAAGCGCATTAAAGCGACAGTTGCAAACGTAGCAAAAGCACCAAAGACAGCTAAGCCTGTTGCGGAAAAAGTCGTTGCAGAAAAACCTGTTGTTGAGAAAGCAGTAGCTGAGAAGAAGGTAGCTGCAGTAAAAACAGACGTTGCTCTAACTCCTAAGCAACAACAAGTATTAGACATTGTTGTCGCTAATGCTGAAGGTATTAACCCTAAAGGTATTGGTCTAGCTGCAGGTCAAGAAGATACAAAAGCGGCATCATGGGCTACAGGCGCACTGAAAAAGCTTCTTGAAGAAAACCTAGTTCAAAAAGAGCAGTTAGCAGGTAACAAAGTTATCTACAAAGCAGTTTAATTACCCCTGTAATTCTGTTTCTTAATTGAATACCTCGATTTCGGTCGGGGTATTTTTTTACCTGCAATTTGTCTTTCTCGATTTCTAATTGAGCATTCTAACGATACAAAGTCGTTATTTGTCACATTTTCTTAAATACTGTGTAAATTCTTCCGCAGTCAAATACTTAAGTACTTACTAATTCTTCGTCTATTCCACTCCGATCTTAACTGCATGATTATTATGCTTTATCTTTTTTGGATATCAAAAAGACTACGTATTACTACGTACTACCAATGGCTAGGGCTTGCCTGGCAATACAAATTTGTTGCGTGTTCATGCCCATTTCGGTCTCCGCTGTAGTATTCCATTGTATATACGAATCCTTATGTAATGGATGACAACAATAACCTTGGTGACAAAGGACGTGAACGATGAGTCTTATCCAAAAATCTTTGAAACGAGTACTCAAAGCGACGGCGATGGTAGCAACCATGGCATTCGTAGCAACTTCTGCTAACGCTGCTGACGATAAAGTATATCGCTTGAAATTAGCGGAGACGTGGGGCCCTAACTTCCCAATCTTCGGTGATGCGACAAAAAACATGGCAAAAATGGCAGAGGAAATGTCAAACGGCCGTCTACAAATCCGTATTGACTCTGCAAACAAACACAAAGCACCACTTGGTGTGTTTGATATGGTGAAATCAGGTCAGTACGATATGGGCCACTCGGCTTCTTATTACTGGAAAGGCAAAGTACCAAACACTCTTTACTTTACCTCTATGCCTTTCGGTATGCTGCCTACAGAGCAGTACGCATGGTTCTACTATGGCGGCGGTATGGAGTTGATGGAGAAGGTTTACTCACCACACAACTTACTGTCTTTCCCTGGCGGTAATACCGATACCCAGATGGGCGGCTGGTTCCAGAAAGAGATCAAATCAGTCGACGATCTGCAAGGTCTGAAAATGCGTATCCCTGGTTTTGCGGGTGAAATCCTTGCTGAGCTGGGTGCGAAGCCAACCAATATTGCACCGGGCGAACTTTACACCTCGCTTGAGCGTCGCACGATCGATGCACTGGAGTGGGTAGGTCCGTCTCTTGATTTACGTATGGGCTTCCACAAAATTGCACCTTACTACTACACAGGTTGGCATGAGCCAGGTACTGAGCTGCAATTCCTAGTTAATAAGCGTACTTGGGAACGTCTACCTGATGATCTGAAAGCGATTCTTCAAGTGGCGATGAAAGCGGCGGCGTACGACATGTACACCCAGTCTAAGCACGAAAGTGGCAAAAACTGGGCGTCGATTCAGTCTGAATACCCGGATGTTCAAGTAAAAGACTTCCCACCAGAGGTTATCTCTGCACTGCGTGAAGCGAATGAGCGTCTACTTAAACAGCACGCAGAAAAAGATGCCCTAGCGAAAGAGATTCAAGAGTCGCAAGCAAATTATATCGAGCAAGTGCGTCCTTGGTCTGACATTTCACATCGAGCTTACCTAAACAGCCAAGCTCAACAGTAACTTCATCAAGCAGGGCTATCTCCAAGTATTAAGGAATAGAGCCTGCTAATGAAGCCCAAGAAAAACTTCTCGAAGAGAAGACTATAAAAGTGCTCCGCGAACCAGCGGAGCCAATCCACGAGTTCCATGGAGTTCGGAATGAGAAGCCTGATTTATATTGAGCGAATCTTTAACCGCTTTGGTGATTTTCTGGGGTGGTTGTCCAGCATCCTATTCATTTTGTTGTTAGCGAACGTGGTGTACGACGTTGTCATGCGTTACGTGTTTAATGACGTGTCTATTGCCTTTCAAGAGATGGAATGGCACCTCTTTTCTGCTGTATTTTTGCTTGGCGTTTCATATGCGATTAAATCCGGTGGTCACGTCAGAGTAGATATTTTCTATGAACGTTTATCTTACAAAGCACAATCCATCATCGACATTTTAGGCACCTTACTTTTCCTTTTCCCGTTTTGCCTATTGGTTGCTTGGTTTGGTATCGACTTTGCCAAAGAGAGCTATGCCCTTGGTGAGACGTCCGGTGACCCAGGCGGTTTACCATATCGATGGATCATTAAAGGCATGATCCCATTGTCATTCTTGTTTATGGCGGTTAGCGGTGTTGGTTTGCTGCTTCACTCCATCAATAAAATTGTTAACCCTCATCTTATCTATGCCGGTAACAACGGTAAGTCGTAAAAGGAAGTCAGTATGATCGGTATAGTGATGTTTTTTGTAGCTCTATTTGCGCTACTGCTTGGTTTCCCTGTTGCCTTCACCTTTGGTGGCATCGCATTAATATTTGGCGTTTGGGCAGAGGGCATGGATATGTTTGCTTTCATGCCATATCGCATTCAGTCCATCATGGAGAACACGGTACTAATGGCGGTGCCACTGTTTGTCTTCATGGGCTTGGTGTTACAAAAGACAAGACTTGCAGAGCAGTTGCTTGAGTCTATGGGGCGCCTATTTGGTGGCGTTCGTGGTGGTATCGCAATTTCTACGGTATTGGTAGGCGCGCTACTAGCCGCATCGACAGGTGTGGTTGGTGCATCGGTTGTCGCAATGGGTCTAATCTCTTTGCCAGTGATGCTTAAGTACAACTACGACAAAGGATTGGCCTGTGGCACCATTTGTGCCTCTGGCACGTTAGGTCAAATCATCCCTCCTTCTATTGTCTTAATTTTGCTCGGTGATGTATTAGGCGTACCCGTAGGTGACTTATTCCAAGCGGCAGTATGGCCGGGCTTAATGCTGGTGGGTGCATACGTTGTCTACATTCTGATCTACGCCAAGCTCAATCCAGAAGCCGCTCAACCTATCGAGCGTGATGAGTCGATCAGCCGCAAAGAAGAAGTATTCACCGCGCTTAAAGCGGTATTACCGCCGCTTGCGCTGATCATCGTGGTGCTAGGCTCTATCTTTGCTGGTATTGCAACACCAACGGAATCCGCGGCGCTGGGAGGTGCTGGTGCGATTGTGCTTTCACTGCTCTATAAACAGTTCAGTTGGTCGATGGTGTATGAAGCCTCCAAAGAGACAGTGAAAGTGACCGCAATGGTATTTGCGATACTGCTTGGTGCGACGGCATTCTCGATGGCTTTCACATACACGGGCGGCGATTACCTGGTTGAAGAGTGGATGCTACAACTACCGGGTGAGAAGTGGGGTTTCTTGATTATTACGATGGTGGTGATTCTTATCCTTGGCTTCTTCATCGACTTCGTTGAAATCTGTTTCATCATTGTGCCTATTATTGCGCCTGTTGCAGAGCTGATGGGTATCAACATGACATGGTTTGCAATTCTCATTGCGATGAACCTTCAGACATCGTTCCTCACGCCACCATTTGGCTTTAGCTTGTTCTATTTGAAAGGCGTAGCTCCAGCAGGTGTGACAACGCGCGATATCTACCGAGGTGTGATGCCATTCATCGCGATTCAAATTGTTGTGCTCGCTTCGTTGCTATTCTTCCCTGGCTTCTACGGCATGGCGTAATGCAAGTAAGAAAAGAGAATTTGTGACCTGAGAGTTTTTACCTTTTGAGACAAGTTGTTAAGCTGTTTGTCGAAATGGCAAACAGCGTTTCATTGGAGGAAAGGGATGCCTCTCAAAGCCAAGTTAATATTGCTGGCACTGATACCGGTGGTGTTAGTGTCAGCCAGCATCAGTTGGATTTCCATCTACCAAGCCAAGACTCTTGGACAGCGAGAGGTGGAAATCTTTCATCAGAACCTCATTCAATCTAAAGAAGCGGCATTGAAAGATACGGTTGATCTGGCTTTTGATGCAATTTCTCATATCTATAATGATCCCACTCTTGAAGAGAGTGATGCTAAGGCGCGTGTTAAAGCAATCCTCAATCGTCTTCGCTATGGTTCAGACGGCTACTTCTTCGCCTATGATAAGCACGGTACAAACTTAGTTCATCCAATTCTTCCCGATCTTATTGGGCAAAATTTGTTGCATATACAAGATGAAAACGGAGACCACTTAATTGAAACGTTACTCCATCAAGCCCAACGAGGTGGCGGGTTTCATCAGTATCTATGGCAGAAGCCATCAACTGGTGAGGTGGTTCCCAAGTTGAGCTATGCCGCTTGGTTGGATAAATGGGATTGGATGATCGGCACGGGCTTGTATATTGAAGATGTCAGTCGCGAAGTCGCGAATATGCGTGCAGCAGTAAATCAGAATATTGAAACGACATTTTTCTCTGTCGTGATCATTCTGGTGGTGACCGTCTCGGTTATTATTGTCCTAACGCTGGCGATTAACTTGCATGAACATCGCTTGGCAGACAAGCACCTCAAAGAGCTTGCCCATAAAACGGTAATGTTCCAAGAAGACGAAAAAAAACACTTAGCCAGAGAGCTACATGACGGTATCAATCAGCTATTGGTCTCCAGTAAATGCCACTTAGATTTGATGGCTCATCGTATCGAAGATGAAAAGCTTAAATCCCACCTAGATAAATCTCAACGCTCGCTAATTACCGCGATCAACGAAGTTCGTCATATTTCTCATCAACTTCGACCTAGTGCGCTGGATGATATTGGTCTTGAAGCGGCACTCACCACCTTATTACAAGACTTTCATTCACATTCTGGTATCGACATTGATAGTCACTTTGATACCAATCAGGTGAAGTTGAAATCTGAGGTTGCGACGACCTTGTATCGTGTTGCTCAAGAGTCGCTGAACAATATCGAGAAGCACGCTAAGGCGAAAAAGGTCACGGTTATTTTGCAAAAGATGGGCAATATGCTGCAATTACTGATACGAGATGACGGCATCGGGTTCCTTGTTAACCAATCGGTTCATCGTCAGGGGATTGGTTTACGTAATATGCGCGAGCGTGTTGAGTTTATTGGCGGTGAGTTTGAATTGATGAGCGAGCCAGGATTAGGCACAGAAATCACCGTATTATTAGATTTGGATGGATTAGTTTATGGATAAACCAATTAGTGTGGTGATAGTGGATGACCATCAAGTGGTTTTGGATGGTTTTATGGCGCGCCTAGAGCTAGAGCCTGACATTGATGTGATTGGAACCGCAAGCAATGGCCTAGAAGCGATCGAAGTTTCTAAGATGCTCAACCCGGATGTAATTCTAATGGATATTAGTATGCCAATTATGAATGGCATTGAAGCGACGGGTGTGATTAAAGAGGAGAGGCCAGAGAGCAAAGTACTAATGCTGACGATGCATGATAATCGTGAATACATTATGAAGGTGATGCAGGCTGGGGCAGTGGGGTACATGCTGAAAGAAATCTCTGCAGAGAAGATGGTGCAAGCGATAAAAACCGTGAATCAAGGATCGACGTACTTTTGTGAGTCTGTCACTCAAACTTTATTTACTCAAGATGTTGTACCGATTGCACAAAAACCAAATCCACTTAGCCGCCGTGAGGAAGCCGTTTTAAAACTGGTTGCGCAGGGGCACAGTAGCAAAAAGATTGCGACACTTTTGGATATCAGCTATCGAACGGTAGAGACACACCGCCACAATATAAAACACAAGTTGGATTTGCATTCGACCGCAGAATTGGCCAAATACGCATTTGAGACAGGTTTGGTTGAGTGAGTGTTAAGATGAAAGCGCTCATTACTGGATGAATGAGCGCCCTCGAAAGTGACTATTCAGGCTTAGTGATGCTTCCAAGCTCTAGCATTGGCGCAACATCGATATCTTCAGCATTCATCATAGTTGAAATGCGTTGAACGGAAGACAGGAGTAAGCTTTGTTCCCACTCTTCCAACTTTTGGAAGCGGCTGATGAAGTGTTCCTGTAGGGGAGTTGGCGCTTGCTTTAACGCTTCTTGCCCTTTTTCTGTTAGTACCGCATGCACTTTACGTTTGTCTTGGACACTACGACGGCGTTCAACAAGCTGATTGCGCTCTAAACGGTCTAAAATAGTGGTAGCGGTTGCCTGGCTCATATTGGTATGGCTAGACAGCTGTTTGATAGTGACATTGTCTAATTCACTAATGGCACGCATCAGAATCAGTTGTGGAGCCGTTAAACCAGACTCTTTGCTCAACTTTTTAGAATGTAAATCAATAGCTCGGATGATCTGACGAATCGAGACCAAGACTTCTTCGTACTTTTCCAATTTAGTAATCCAGTCATTAAGGGATCATGTAACGACGCGACACTAACTCAAAAGCGTTGCTATTAAAAGGGCTTAGTTAGTATTAGCGACACCATTTTTCAATTATTTGCCTTGGCTCTCCTTATTAAATTTATGGCTTTTTACGGCTCAAAAAGCATGACCTAGAATAATTATAGTAAGAAATGTTTGTGGTCTAATTATTGCTGTGGTTGTTTTCGCTTTTTTTGGTGGATTTTTCTGATTGAAAAGTAAGTTATTGGATTTTTTATCAGCAAAATATAGACAAAAATGCCTAAAATGGTAGGATCTTCCACTTTCATGGAAAATAAAATGTATCGTGTTCGAAGGTTTTTTGCGTTATGCCGAAAAAATTAGAATGCAAAAGAGAGGAACAATGACAAAAGGTATAGATAAGTACAGTATCGACAGTACCGACTATACGGTTGGTCAAGATAACGTACAAAAATGGGGGTTTGATGTACATAATCCTGTTTTTGGTATCAGTGCAGGTTTCATTGCACTATTTCTTATTGCGGCGTTAGTTCTTGATGCGCATACAGCCAAAACCGCGTTAGACGGAATCAAATGGAAAATTATCGGTTCATTTGATTGGCTCTTCATTATCTCAGGCAACATCTTCGTTATCTTCTGTTTAGGACTTATTGTGTCGCCAATGGGCAAGATTCGCCTAGGTGGTAAAGATGCTGTCGCTGATTACTCGTTTGTTTCGTGGCTTGCAATGCTATTTGCTGCAGGTATGGGTATCGGTCTGATGTTCTGGAGTGTGGCTGAGCCAGTGGCTTATTTCACTGGTTGGTATGAAACGCCATTGGGTGTTGAAGCGAATACCCCAGAAGCTGCCAAACTCGCATTAGGTGCAACTATGTTCCACTGGGGTCTACACCCATGGGCGATTTATGGTGTCGTTGCGCTTTCATTAGCTTTCTTTACTTATAACAAAGGCCTACCGCTGTCTATGCGTTCGATTTTTTACCCACTGCTGGGTGATCGTGCATGGGGCTGGGCTGGTCATATTGTAGATATCCTTGCGGTACTCGCGACACTGTTTGGTCTTGCGACGTCACTGGGCCTTGGTGCACAACAAGCAGCGAGTGGTATTCATCATGTGTTTGGTGTTGAGCCTGGTCTAGGTCTACAGATTGTTGTGATTACTGTCGTTACCTTACTAGCGGTTGTCTCAGTGGTTCGTGGTATTGATGGCGGTGTAAAAGTCATCAGTAATATCAACATGGTTATTGCATTTTTACTGTTAATCCTTGTTGGTTTGATCGGATGGGCGGTGAGCTTAGGCTCGATTCCTACCACGTTGATGGCTTATGTAGAGAATCTCATTCCACTTAGTAACCCATTTGGTCGTACTGATGAAGCTTGGTTCCAAGGTTGGACTGTATTCTATTGGGCTTGGTGGATTTCATGGTCTCCATTCGTGGGTATGTTCATTGCTCGTGTATCTCGTGGCCGTACTGTGCGTGAGTTCATCACTGCGGTATTGATTGTTCCTACGGCGGTAACACTTGTTTGGATGTCGGTGTTTGGCGGTCTAGCTATCGACCAAGTGATCAATAATGTTGGTGAACTAGGCGCAAACGGTCTTACCGATGTTTCGCTAGCAATGTTCCAAATGTTTGATGTATTGCCATTCGGTAACATGCTATCAATCATTGCAGTTGTGCTGGTATTGGTATTCTTCATTACCTCGTCAGACTCAGGTTCACTAGTAATCGACAGCATTACCGCTGGTGGTAAAGTGGATGCACCGGTTCTGCAGCGCGTATTCTGGGCCTTCATGGAAGGCGCAATTGCAGTTGCGCTGCTGTGGATTGGTGGTTCGGAAGCGGTTCAAGCACTGCAAGCAGGCGCGATTTCTACTGCTCTACCATTTACCCTAGTTTTACTGGCGATGTGTGTCAGTCTATTGATGGGTATGAGAACAGAGAAACACTAAGCTACTGTAAAATAAAGCTTAATTTATAAACTTAAAGCCAGCATTATTGCTGGCTTTTTTTGTGCGAAAATTCTGACGTTTGACAAAAAAATGGCGCAAGAAAATTCTTTTTTTACAATAACTTATTTCACTATTGAGTAGTGTGAAATTTGGTGCGCTTAACGTAAATTCTGTGTAAACTCGCTGCTCACTTACTGTTCTCCCAACAAAAAATAAACTATGAAACTATCACTAAAACAAAAGCTCATTGGCGCTAGTCTGTCTGCTGTTGTTGTCATGGCGGCAGCATTGACGTGGTTGTCGGCAGGTCAATTATTTGATCAAACACGTGCTGGTGTATATTCACGAGCACAGAGTCTAAGCAATGCAGCATCTGAAGGTATTGCTGACTGGGTTGCCATTCGTAAAGACATCGCGACGGCTTTCAACGATTACTCTACTGAGCAAGACGTTGTTCCTTTTTTACAACAAGCACGCAAGGCGGGTGGTTTTGACGACATCTTCCTAGGCACTCCGGAAGGCGGAATGTATCGCTCTCATCCAGAGCGAAACCGCGCAGGTTATGATCCACGCACTCGTCCTTGGTACAAAGATGCTAACGCCGCTGGCAAACAAATCATTACAACGGCTTATCAAGATGCGATCACCAATGCTCTGTTAGTCACTATCGCTGAGCCTGTATACCAGAGTGGTCGTTTTGTTGGTGTGGTTGGCGCTGACGTTCTGATTGATCAGCTTATTGATGACGTAATTAGCTTAGATGCTGGTGAAAATGCGCACGCGATGCTGATCGACATGAGTGATGGTACTTTCCTTGCTCATCCAAACAAAAGTTTGACGCTTAAACCAATCGCCAACCTTTCAAATGATTTTTCTAAAGATTCTATTGAGCGTGCAGCAAATAGTGGCTCCATCGAAACCGCAACAATTAATGGTCAAGAGAAGCTGTACTATTTCAGTAAAGTTCCAAACACCCACTGGATGTTTGCGATTGAAATGGATCGCGCGACTGAAGAAGCTGGCCATTCTCAATTGCTAAGAGAAATGATGATTACAGCTGTACTGATTACCATTGCTGTGATTGTGATTGTCTCTTGGTTAGTAGGTTTCTTGTTCCGCGATCTTGGTCGAGTGTCAAAAGCGCTGGAAGAAATTGCATCTGGTGAAGGGGACTTAACGCAACGACTTGAACCTCGTAGTGACGACGAAGTCGGAAAGCTTGCTGAAAACTTCAACCGCTTTGTTGGTAACATGCATACTATGGTCACTAAGCTTAGCCATGTATCAGCAGCACTTTCCCAACAATCACGTCAAACCGCTCAGCAGGCGGAAGAGCGTAGTCAACGTATCGCGTACCAACAAGATGAAATCAACATGGTAGCGACTGCGGTAAATGAAATGGCTGCGGCAACGCAAGAGATTGCAGGCAATGCAGAGAATACGGCTCAAAATTCTGAAGAAGCCGTAGAAGCATGTGCACATGGTTCGAGCCAAGTAACGCAAACACAAGGTTCTATCCAGAACTTAGCGCAAGAAGTTCAAGTAGCAACCAATGTTATCCAAGAGTTGGAAGCGCATGGTAACAGCATCAATACCATTTTATCGACCATTCAAGGTATCGCTGAGCAAACTAACCTTCTTGCACTGAACGCAGCAATTGAAGCCGCGCGTGCAGGTGAGCAAGGCCGAGGTTTTGCGGTAGTTGCGGATGAAGTGCGCGTACTAAGCCAACGAACTCACGCTTCAACGCAAGAAATTCAAGAGACGATTGAAATGCTGCAAGGTACAACAGCGAAAGCTGTCGGCATTATGGATGATAGTCGTCGCTTGGCTGATACTAGCGTGGATGATGCGAACTCTGCAGCGGCAAGCCTAACGCAAATTCATTCTGCAGTAGAACGCATCAACGATATGGCTACTCAAATTGCATCAGCGGCTGAGGAGCAAGCATCAGTAACGTCTGAAATTACACGCAATACTGAAGGTATTCGTGACGTTTCAAACGAGCTATCTTCTGAAGCACAACATGCTGCAGAGCAAGCTGCACAGTTGTCTGAGCTGTCTCATGAGCTAGAGCAAGAAATTAAACGCTTTAAGTTATAGTTCAGCGAATACTGACTAAAAAGGAGCCACTTGGCTCCTTTTTTTCTTTAGGCTAGAACGCTCACTGGAACTACAACCATAAGCTGCTTATAGGCTGGTCAGCACTATAGTGATGGGCGATCTGTGCTTGCAGTAGCTCTGCAGTGGCGATGGCATCTGTCAAAGCATGGTGTGGTGTGTAGTCTGGCAGCCCATAACGACGACGAGATTGTGCTAGTCGCAGTGAGCCGGGTTTATTACCTTTCAACTTGTTCCAAAGCCCCCCAGAGAGTCTCTGCTGGATGTCTTCTTCGATTTGAAGTGTATCTAAGACTGGAAACTCGATACCTTCACCAATACGTACTTGAAGAGCTTGGTTGAGAAACTCTCGCTCTATGCGACGATAGTGAACGACCACCACCTTGCCAGCTAGGCTTGGCAGAAGCTCTTCAAGAATATCGCCAAGATCAGGTGCATCAATGAGTTCGTTGTGGGTGATACCATGGATGATGACTGAGTCTTCATCCAGCTTCTCTTGTGGTCGAACTTTCCAGTGCTTAGCTTGGCGCAAAAAAATTCGATTGAGATTGAAGGGCACTAGACCAATTGTGATGATGCCATTTTTCTGTGGGTTGAGCCCCGTGGTCTCGAAATCGAGCGCGACAAACTCTACTTGAGATAATGGCGTGTCTGGCGCAGGTAGCTCTGTCCCATAAAAGGCGATTAGGCGCTCATCTGTTGCCCTTTCCAGTTTTTGCTGAAACTTCATTGGCCATTGAATGGAAGGCTTTTGAAACAACTTCTTTATCATTCCTTGCCTCACTTAAACTTGTTGCTAGCCTGATAGCGGAACTTAAGGAAGTTCTGACCATTACTTAATATTTGAAACGCATCTTTAAGGTTGCGCCTTTCAAAGTCCGATAAGTTTTCTGGCTCGATGTTGTTATCCGGTTCGGTACCTAACTCTACGTCAATCGCTTGGTGGCGAATACGAACCATAGAGATAAACTCCATCGCGTCCTTCAAGTCCTGCGCGCGTCCTTTGGGTAAAATGCCTGCATCAATTATGTCATCTAACCGTTCAAAGGAGTTTCGAGCACGAGAGCCTACTGCTAGTGAGTGAACTCGAATTAAGTCGACTAGGGGAGCGGTGCCTCTTCGTTTTAAGTTGATCGAGTTTTTATGCTGGCCATCTTTCTCCATCACGAAATCTTTAAAGAACCCAAGTGGAGGCGTTCGATTAAGGGCATTTCTGGCAAGACATGCGAGGAAACGGTTGTTCTTACGCGCACGACGGACAATGAAACTGGTTAGTTGTTCTGCCCATTTTAAACGTCCATAAACACCATCTAAGTCGAAAAAGATAGACGCATTGAGTAGTGCTTTCGGGTTTGGGTCATCAATCCAATCTGCGAAGCACGCTTCCCATTCAGAGCGCGTCATTCTCCACATAGGGTTGGTTGCCATGATGTCTCCCGTGCAGTACTTATAGCCGCACGCGTCTAAGCCGTCACTTACGAATTTTGCCAAAGCTTCAAAGTACTTACCGTGCTTTTCTGCTTTATACGTGTCATCGAGAATGATGGCATTATCTTGGTCAGTAACAAGTAATTGCTCGTCTCGTCCCATTGAGCCAAGGGCTAAGAAGCAATAAGGGACAGGTGGTGGCCCAAGCTCTTGCTCGGCTAACTCTATTAGGCGCTGTTTGAAGCTTCTGCCTATCACAGACATAGCGCTACCAACCATATGGGAGTTGGCATCTTCATTAACAAGGCGCACAAAGCTGCTCTTCACTTCATCAGCGACGATAGCGAGGTCTTCAATGGTTTGCTGTTGGAATATGCTGCTCACAAGAAGTAGTGAGTTTTGAGATTCATAACGGACGATATCTGTTGCTTCAATAATGCCGATTGGCATTTGATCTTTCACTACTGGCAAATGGTGTACGTTGTATCGAAGCATCGTTAGCATGGCTTCATAAACATAGGCGTTGTGGTCGAGTGAGATAACCTCAGTTGTCATTACGGTTGACACTTCATCGAGAGGAGACAACCCCTCAGCTAACACTCTAGTACACAAATCTCGATCGGTAATGATGCCGACGACAGGTGATTGCGGATCTTCTTCGTCTAGTACAAAGTCAGGGTCAACGATCAGTAGTGATGAGACATTGTCTTGCGCCATCAATTGAGCCGCTTCTTGAATGGTTTGTCCTCGTTCAATAGTAGGTGCATCGCGTGTTAGCAATGTCTTTACTTTTGAGGTCGTTAGGTCATTTGCATCGCTATTTTCAGATACGGCTTGTCTTAAGCGAGCGCTATTTTCAACTTCAACAAAGTCTGCAAAAGAATCAAAGCTGTCGTATAGCTCTTGGAATATATCGCCAGGGATGCAGTAAAGGAGGGTGTCTTCAATCGCTTTGACTGGGAAGCGTACTTTATTGTTGGTGAGCAGGCCCATTTGGCCAAAGAGATCACCTTCGTCTAGTCGGTTATACAGTTCCCCTTTGCGTCGATAAACTTCTACCACACCGCTTCTGACCATATATAGGTCATTAATTTGATCGCCGAAGTGAATGACAGGAGTGTCCTGTCGATAGTAAGAAATCTCGATATTCTCGGTAATTTTGTTCAGCGTTTCTTCTGGTAATTCATTGAAAGGAGGGTACTTGACGAGAAAATTATAAATCTCTAACAGCTCTGCATCCATGAAGGTGCCTTTTTCTTCGCAAATGATAGGTTAATCATAACTTAGTTTTAAAACAGAATCTTATCGGATCACACAAAACCCCAGTTCGTGATAAAATTAGTAATAAACTTACGCTAAGATTGAGTAGGTTTGATTTGTGACTAGGATCATTGAGTGCGTTTTTTATCCGTTTTAACAATAAAAACACCTATAAATGGCACTCATGCAAGGAATTAAAATGGTAAGAATATTGTTAGCTGCGCCTCTTGTAGCATTACCTTTAATGAGCATTGCCTCAGAATCTGAACAAGCGGAGAAGTTTGGGTATGAGCATATCCAATTAGAGCTTGGAGCAGGAACAACAAATGAAGAATGGCTAGATAACTCCAACGCAACAACCATTGTGCTTGGCGGCAACTATTTAATTGCAGACAATTGGTTGTTCAATGTTGATTACTCCGCTCAGTTTTTCCACCCAGACGACTTCACTTTACGTATAGACCGTTTATTGTTTGGGGGTGGCTATCGTTATGGGATCAATGATGTTTTTGATGTGTATGGCATTTATGGCTTAGGTGCAATCAAAGCAAAAGCAAAAAATGACACCACAGATCGCACTATTTCATCAGAGAGCGAGTTTATTCAGGCTGCGACCTTTGGTGCAAATTACTTATTCAGTGAAAAGTTAATAGGCACTGCTGAAATAAGCATTAACCGCAGTGATATTGTAGATGAAAACAACTATAAGCTGGCGTTTAATTACCAGTGGCATAAGGTCATCGGAACGGGCGTGTATTATCAGTTAAGAGACACAGACTATCGTGGTTCAAGCTCTGAACACATCAACGAAGTTGGTATCGGATTCAAGTTTATCTACTAAAACAAAAAGGTCAGCATTCGCTGACCTTTTTTAATAATCCAGTTTGCTCTACGAGCATTTAATTATAGAACCGCAGCAATGCCTTTGCACAGTGGTCCCATGTTTGATTTCGTCATACCCGCTACACTGATTCGACCTGAGCCTACGATGTAAATACCGAACTCTTCTTTCAGACGGTTTACTTGCTCTTTAGACAGACCAGAGAATGAGAACATGCCGTTTTGACGCTCGATGAAGCTAAAGTCTGCGACTACACCTTCAGCCTTCAGTGTTGCTACAAATAGCTCACGCATCTCTTGGATACGATCACGCATTTCAGCGACTTCTGCTTCCCATTCTGCACGCAATTCAGAATTGCCAAGAATGTGAGTAACCACGGCGCTACCGTGTGCTGGTGGGTTAGAGTAGATTGAGCGGATGATCGCTTTCACTTGCGAGAATGCCGTTGCTGCAACTTCTTCTGACTCAGCCACTAGCGTAAATGCACCAACACGCTCGTTGTATAGACCAAAGTTCTTAGAGAAAGAGCTCGCGACTAGGATCTCTTTGTTGTACTTAGCGAATGTACGTAGACCTGAAGCGTCTTCTTCTACGCCTTTAGCAAAACCTTGGTACGCAAAGTCGAATAGAGGCAGTAGTTTCTTCTCAGCGACCAGCTTCGCTAGCGTGTCCCACTCTTCCGCTGTTGGATCAATACCAGTAGGGTTGTGGCAGCATCCATGAAGCAAAACAACATCGCCTTCTGAAGCAGCTTGCAAATCATTTAGCATTGCATCGAAGTCTTTGTCTTTTGTTTCTGCGTTGTAGTAGCTGTATTGTGCTGTCTCGATACCTGCAGCTGTGAATACGCCGTTATGGTTAGCCCAAGTTGGGTTACTGATCCAGATCTTTACTTCGCCAAGTTGACGCTTAATGAACTCACCAGCAACGCGCAGAGCACCAGTACCACCAGGCGCCTGAGCCGTTTTCGCACGCTTGCCAGCAACGATTTCAGCATCTGCACCGAAAAGCAGTTTTTGTACAGCTAGACCATATTCCGCTGTACCTTCGATCGTTAGGTAAGATTTGGTTTTTTCCGTTTCAATCAGTGCGGCTTCGGCTTTTTTAACAGTTGCAAGAACAGGGGTTTCACCTTGCTCGTTCTTGTAAATACCAACGCCTAGGTTAATTTTTTCAGCGCGGGTATCTTTTTTAAACTCTTCAGTAAGGCCAAGAATAGGGTCAGCCGGAGCGGCAACTACTTTTTCAAACATAATCTTCATCCATGTTAATCGAAGGGGTCTGCTGACATTTATACCTTTCAGCAATATTCGTTACAACAGTTAGTGATAAGAAAACTTAAAAAAGTTTTGATTTGAAACAGAATTCTAACATAACAAGGTTTTTTGTTATGTAAACCCCTCTTAAGTTGGCGATTCAGAGGGGGATAATTGGCTAGGCGGCTATATTTTGTTCATCTTGATATTGCTGTGCAATACGCTGAAACTCAGCTTCGATCGCAAGGAAAGCATCGACAATCTGAGGATCAAAATGTTTGCCTTTTCCTTCTAAGATGATTGCTTTCGCCTTGTCATGACTGAATGCAGGTTTATATACACGTTTTGAAATTAGTGCGTCATAAACATCAGCCAGCGCCATTAGACGGCCTGAAAGAGGAATCTCTTCCCCAGAAAGTTGGTTTGGATATCCACTGCCATCCCATTTTTCATGGTGGGTGAGGGCAATCTCTTTAGCAACTCGTAAAAATGAACTACTTCCTAGTTGCTTTTCTGCTATTGATAGTGCTTCTGCACCAATTTCAGCATGACCCTTCATGATCTCAAATTCTTCGTCGGTAAGTTTACCTGGCTTCAATAGGACGCTGTCAGGCACACCGACTTTACCGACATCATGTAGCGGTGCGGATTTATAAAGCAGCTCGATGTAGTTTGGAGTCAGCAAAGATTGGTATGCGGTATTCTTGGATAGATATTCTGCTAATACTTTGACGTATTCTTGGGTTCTCAGAATATGGGCGCCTGTTTCATTATCACGAGATTCAGCAAGTGCAGAAAGGCTGACGATAGCAACGTCACGCGTTGTTTTTACCTCATTTTGAGAGACTTGCAGACTGTCTAACATTTGGTTAGTTAGACAGGCCATCGCGCCGAGTTCATCATGCTCAAATATCGGTAGTCGATGTTCTAATCTACCTTGGGTCACTTCTTTTAATGCATCCTCCTGGCTAAGGAGAATCTTCTGCATCAGTTTTGTCCACAGCACCATGATAGCTATAACATAACCACCAATGACTAATGCAATGTAGACAAGCTCTTTAATGAAGCTGATCTTTCCGAGCCCGTTGGTGATTTGCTCTGGGTTTTGCTCTAGCCAATAGATATCTTTCACAGCAACCATGGTTAATATAGTCGTCAAGGTGATGAGCAGTACGATCATCATTCCAATCATTTGTTTAATAATGGATTGACGTTGGCCAGAGAGTGCAAAATCGAAGCGCTTTTTGTGGCTTAAAGCATCAAAGTGAACGAGCTTACTTTGTAGTTGAAGGATCAGGCCAGTAAGAAAACCAAACAAGGCCATACCCAATAAAACCTTTACGTTGCTGTCCAAAGTAAAGTCATATTGCAGATTATAAAACGCAGCGAAAGGGATACTCGCAATAGTAAATAAAGAGGCGTCAAGTAGAGCTTGTCTGTTATCTGCAATGAGAGGATGTCGAGAGAGAATATAGTGTCGAACTATAAAAAGAATTGAGAAGACAACCGTACAATGCAGAATGACTTCAAATGCATTTAATGTACTAAGCATTGGGCACACACGCCCACCGTAGGTTCCAAAGAAAAATGCAGCCGCTAAATAGAGTTTAAATGTCAGTGGTGCATTGTAGTTAGTATTCACCATAGTTAGTTTTACCTTATCAAAGCGTACCGTTCACTCTATTTTTTGGCTTACTGAATAGACAGAAGCGGCTTTGGATGTGATAGATACGTAGTTGATATTAAATTTGTAAAATCAAAGACCAGGAATTTTATCGATAGATTGCACGCATTGATAGATTTTTGTTATTAATTAGCTCAATAATTAAAAAAGCCCCGACTAAGCGGGGCTTTGAAATGGATCATTAAACCTATTTCTTTAGGTTAATTTCTGATTCTACAGCATTGGTTTCAATGTCTGGTTTGCTTGACAGCTTTTCTGTCGCCCAGTCATTCATGTGTTTCAGAATTGCTTTTAAGGCATGCTTTTCAGTTGGCGCTTCAGTTGCTTCAACTTCTAGTTTTTGTTTTGGGTGCGATCCTGTCGCATCTTCAGCAACATGCAGCCAATCTGGATGCCAGTAATAAGGCTGACCGGATGCTGTGCTCCACGTATGAACACCGTTAGTCTCACCTTTGTATTTAATATCGTTTTCGTTGTACTTAGTCATTATTATCTTCTCTCATGTTCATGAGTTGAGGTATGTCACCATTACGTTATAAATGTAACAGATGCCTGCAAAAATAATGTGACAGTAATCTATTTATGTCGTCGATATTAACGCCAATAAAGTGTAAACGTCTCAATTAATAATTTTAGCACGCAAATTAACGGCTTAACTCAAGGTTTAAGGTGGCCGCTACAAGAGTAGCAGCCAACGGAGTGAACTGAATCATTCATTGTTTAGATGCTTAACAATGGCTTCTTTCGCGTGTTCTTCTGTAGCCGTTTCGCCATCCGGAACTTCTAGTTCACATTTAGGCTGTAAGCCTAACGCATCCTCTGCAATATGGAGCCAGTCGGGGTGCCAGTAGTACGGAGTATCACTATCAGGGTGATCCCAACTATGAACGCCTTTATGTGTACCCCTATAAGATAGATCGTCCATGGTAAACAGTTTCATCGTTACCTCCAGAGAGAGTGTTCATGTCATTGAAAGTATGGAACATAAAATGACACTTTGCGCTGTAAAATGCTAAGGCAAAGTTTGAGAAGTTATCTTACAACATTGGCACAAAGCGTTAGGAATTTTTGGGATGATTTATGCTATCTTGCCATTTCGGGTGCTTAAGAGGGAATTATGAATCGCTATCGACAATTGGCAGAGTTGTTTAAAACTCAGATCCAACAGAACACATGGAGAGCAGGGGAGAAATTGCCCTCAGTTCGCATAACAAGCCAGAGCCATTCGGTGAGTGCCGGAACTGTATTGCAAGCTTATCAATTGTTAGAAGCTCAAGGGTGGGTGACGGCAAAGCCGCAATCAGGGTACTTTGTTACCGCCGAGCTCGAACGATTAGAAGCTTCAAATTCAGAAAGCAGCGTTCTGCGAGTGTCAGTCAACGATGAGTTGTATGGTTTTCTTAAGCATCAAGCGTTACCAGAGGCGATAAAGCTTGGCTCAGCATTTCCTGATCCGACATTGTTTCCATTGGACGCGTTAAACCGTAATCTTGCCAGTTCTGGGCGTAAAATGGCCCCGGATTCTTTATTAGATAACCTTCCACCCGGCAGTGAAGCGCTTCGTCGCTTGATTGCACAGCGCTATATACAGCAAGGCATGAGTTTAACTCATGATGATATTGTGATCACCTCTGGTGCGTTAGAGGCTCTTAACCTTAGCCTACAAGCTGTCACTCAACCCGGTGATACCGTAGTCGTAGAATCCCCGACCTTCTATGGTGCACTGCAAGCCATCGAGCGATTGGGCTTAAACGCGATAGAAGTGTCTGTTGATGCGGAGGATGGCCATTCATTAGAGCAGCTAGCGGAAGTATTTAAAAATCACGACATCAAAGCTTGCTGGCTGATGACAAATTTTCATAATCCAACAGGAACCTCTCTCTCTGCCCAGAAAAAGCAGCGTGTCATTGAGCTTGCGAATCAACACGATGTCTATGTGATAGAAGATGATGTTTATGCTGAGCTGTATTTTTCCGATAGCAAGCCGGTGGCATTGAAAAGCTTTGATACACAAGAGCGTGTACTGCATTGCGGATCACTGTCGAAAAGCCTGTGCCCAGGTTATCGCTTAGGTTGGGTCGTGAATAAGCGCTTTAATGAAGCAATCCAAAAGCTGCAACTGATGTCGACCTTGTCAGGCAGTGCACCTATTCAGCAGGGGGTCGCACATTACCTTCAAAACGATAGCTACGATAATCACCTAAGAAAGTTGCGTAAGACGCTCCAACGGCGTCAACAACGATTTATTGAGCTTCTTGAACAGTACCTTCCTGCGCAAGTTAATTTTTATTTACCGCAAGGTGGGTATTTTCTTTGGTTAGCGCTGCCAAAAGGTGTCAGTAGTAAAACGCTCTATCAAGCATTGCTTGCCGAACAGGTGACCATTGCTCATGGCAAGTTGTTCTCTTTGGATGCACAGTTTGAAAACTATCTGCGGCTTAATACCTCATTAGCGGCAGATGAAAATGTAGAGCAAGCCATCTGTAAATTGGGTGATTTGCTTCACTAACGGAACTGTTTGATCTTTTTTCCGACTAACTGTATCAGAACGGTTTAGAAAGGTTGTGTTTCACTCTCCCATAGAGTCATCGATAAGGAGGAGTGACAATGAAAAAGCAGTTGGTAAAACATGAATTGAGGCTCATCGCCGTTGCCATTTTTAGTGCATTCTTACTTGTGTTTGCACATCTTATTTTGGCGAAGTCTTTCTCTCATATGGCGTGGACTGAGTACACCGCCGCAGTTATCCCTTTTATTATGTTTGGTTTGTGCGTATTGGGTGTTAAGTATGCCGCCCATGCAGATAAAGACGAGGATAACGACCCTTAATAGTCACATTTAAAATTAGGAATAAATTGAATGAAGAGTTCAATCTTGCTTGTGTTATCTGTGTTTACGTTTGGTTGCGCTGCTAATCAGGACGTTGAGCCTAAATCCGTCACTTTGATTTATGATCAATCTAAACTGACGGCTGAGATCCAAGCTGATGATCATTTTGAAGCTCATGTAGACAATGATAAAGAACGTATCGATTTATCGGGAACGGTAAAGAAGCTTCATCCCGACTACCTATTAGATGTCTCGGTGATTAAAGCAAGCAAGATTAAACATGCAACAAATCAGATTAACACGTCGTTTGTTATTAAGCAGAAAGACCTCGAAAAGCCGGTTTTGATTGGTGGTGTCTACCATCACACGGTTATGAGCGATGAGAATGACAATGTGGAGGTAACAGAATCTGCAAGTATCATGAGCGTGAAGTTGAGCCAATAGTTAAAAGCGCACAATCAAAGCATTACGTGCAATATTTACCGTAATTACTACAAAATAAAAGACCTCCACTAGGGAGGTCTTTTTAATTCTTTATCACTCAGCAGTGATTAGAAGTTCGCAGAGCGAGGTGTACGTGGGAACGGGATCACGTCACGTACGTTGCCCATACCAGTCACGTAAGATACTAAACGCTCAAAGCCTAGACCAAAGCCAGCGTGTGGCACTGTGCCGTATTTACGTAGGTCACGGTACCAACTCATGTGTTCTGGGTCGATACCCACTTCACGCATACGCTCGTCCAGGATTTCTAGACGCTCTTCACGCTGAGAACCACCGATGATCTCACCGATGCCCGGAGCTAGTACGTCCATTGCAGCTACTGTCTTACCGTCATCGTTAGCACGCATGTAGAATGCTTTGATGTCTTTCGGGTAGTTCTTCACGATTACTGGCGCTTTGAAGTGCTCTTCCGCAAGGAAACGCTCGTGCTCAGAAGACATATCGATACCCCATTCAACTGGGAATTCGAATTCACGACCTGAATCAAGAAGGATCTGGATTGCGTCAGTGTAGTCTACTTGTGCAAAGTCAGAAGATACGAATTGCTCTAGACGAGTGATTGCTTCTTTGTCGATGCGTTGAGCAAAGAACTCAAGGTCATCGCGACACTCTGCAAGAACTGCTTTAAATACGAATTTCAGCATGTCTTCAGCGAGTTTCGCTACGTCATCCAGTTCTGCAAACGCCACTTCAGGCTCAACCATCCAGAATTCTGCTAGGTGGCGGCTTGTGTTTGAGTTTTCAGCACGGAAAGTAGGACCAAACGTGTATACCTTGCTTAGTGCACAAGCATAAGCTTCTGCGTTTAGCTGACCAGATACGGTTAGGAACGTTTCTTTACCGAAGAAGTCTTCGTTGTAGTCCACATCGCCTTTGTCTGTGCGAGGTAGGTTTTCCATGTCTAGCGTAGAAACGCGGAACATTTCACCAGCACCTTCAGCGTCAGAAGCTGTAATTAGTGGTGCAGATACCCAGAAGTAACCTTGCTCGTGGTAAAAGCGGTGAATCGCTTGAGATAGACAGTTACGTACACGTGCTACCGCACCGATTACGTTTGTGCGCGGACGTAGGTGCGCAACTTCACGTAGGTACTCGATAGAGTGACGAGTTTTTGCCATTGGGTAAGTGTCAGCGTCTTCAACCCAACCTACAACTTTAACGTCAGTTGCAGCAAGTTCGAACGCTTGACCAGCCGCTGGAGACTCAACAATCTTACCAGTTACTTCAACAGAGCAGCCTGTAGTTAGCTTAAGCACTTCGTTTTCGTAATTATTAAGATTATTTGGGACCACGGCCTGAATCGGGTCGAAACAAGAGCCGTCGTAAATGGCAAGGAAAGAGATTCCAGCTTTGGAATCACGACGTGAACGGATCCAGCCACGAACAGTAACTTCACTGTCTACTGCTAGCTGACCTTTCAAAACGTCTGATACAGGCGCGTAAGTCATGTTTTCAATATTCTCCATTGAGGTAAAAATTCAACTCAACGCTCGCAAAAGTAGTTGTCTTAAAACGGATTTGTTTAAAAAACAAGCGAAGCATTGAGCTGGATAGAATTTTTTAGATTCAACGGAACATATTACCTGTCAAATCGTCAGCTTCAACCTTTATATTGGTTTGAAGGCTAGATTTTTATCATTTGAGTCCACTTTTCTCTTCAGATAAGCAAAATTGGTTAAGTAATTGCTCTAGTCGGTCTGACAATTGTTCTAAATCCACACTGATGTCTCGCGTTAGAGTCGCTGACTCGGATGTGTCATTAGCGTGTTTGGTTATGGTATCGACTTTAGTTTGAATATGTTTACTTACGTCAGAAGTGGCTTGTGTCTGGTGCTGAATATTCTGCGCATGTTGAAGAACTTGATGCATTTCGCTGACAACATTTCTCATCGCATTGGATAGCTCTTCAACATCTACGGAACGTTGGTGTGCGTGATGACAAACCGCATCCACAGAAGAAAGTGACTCTGAGCTGCCTTGTTGGAACTGAGTTATAATATTTTCGATGTTAGTCGTTGCTTCCGTTGTCCTTGAAGCCAAGTTACGCACTTCATCCGCGACAACGGCAAAGCCACGTCCTTGCTCTCCCGCACGTGCTGCTTCAATCGCCGCATTGAGTGCAAGGAGGTTAGTTTGTTCCGCTACGCCTTTGATAACGTCAAGGATTGAGGAAACTTCTTCGGTTTGTTGGTTGAGCGTCGAAATTTTCTCTCTTACATGATCGATATCGCCGACTAGATTTTTAATATCTTCACTCACGCCATGAGCCTGAGTCGCACTTTGTGTGGCAACGTCTACCGTATGATTGATTAATCCAGTGGCGTCAACTGTCGCTTGTTCTACATTTGCTTGTTGATCCAGCATGTCATTGATGTTGCTTTGCACTTCGTTGGTTTCTACTTGCTGGTTGTCTGCGGCTTCATCGGTTGATTGGGCGACGTTTGTGAGTTTGCTTGCGGAATCTGCAAGTGAGTGAGAGGTATCTTGTACTCTTTCCAAACTATCGGAAACGGTGTCCATAAATGAATCGATAGATTGTGAGAGTAACCCCATTTCATCCTTCTGTTTCTGCTCCAAGCGTTGCGATAGGTCTTTACTTGCGCTCACGTTAGACATAAAGCGTGAAATCTTTTGGATAGGGCGAACGATAATTTTGCGGATTAGGCCCATGGTAATGAGGAAGCCAATAAAGGCGATAGAGGACATGATGCCAATCGCAAACATGGCCTGTTTGTTGATCATTGAGTTCACATGATTCATGTTGTACTCAAGACGAATCGCACCAAGCACTTCACCCTCAGGAGTAATATGGCAGGCTACACAGTTGGTTCCGCGATAATTTTCACTGGACTTCATTGGCAAAGCCACCACCATTCCCTGACCCCATTCCGCAGTAAACGGCTCAATAACGAGTTCACCAGCTAAAGCTCGGCGGTCGATATCATCTTGTGGCAGTTGGTTCTCTTTGCCTGGCCCATAAAACTTTGACACGCTGTCCGCTCGTAAGACTCGAACTTGTTCGATTCCGTCTTGAGCGAGGGCTTTTTGGCGCAATGTTTCCTTTTGAACCATTGTGCCTGTCAGCATCATCATATTTAGGCTGTCAAAATAGTTACTTGCTTTGTCATGCAGTTGTTCGCTCAGTACATCATTAATAAGTGATTTTTGTTGATAGTACTGGTATCCGGTAGACACAGCTAATACGCAGCTAAAGACTGCGATTAACGCGACTAGGAGCTTAAATGTTATTGTTGAGCGCATAATTTTTATAAAGTTATTGGAATAAACGCCACAATTTTAGAGGCTTATGTAAGGTATAGCGATGAGGCTGACGAATGATTGTGACCATAAACATAATGTGGTTATGTAAATGTGATGTGAGTAACATGTAATCAAATGATTGACGCTGTGCCAAATTTGCGACACTTCATCCTGCTTTATAAAAACGACCCAGCTAACTGATTGCTTGGCTATCATTGTTTCTATTAACAGAAGCGACACTTGTTACTTGTGGGTGAATTACTTAGTATTGCGTGTCTTTTTTAAAGCCCGAGAACCAAAATGAGAACCGAACTATACAAAGAGTTCATGTTTGAAGCTGCACATCACCTTCCTCATGTACCAGAAGGACACAAATGTGGTCGCTTACACGGACACTCTTTCCTTGTTCGCCTTTACGTTGAAGGTGAAGTTGATCCGCACACTGGTTGGGTTGTGGATTTTGCAGAAATTAAAGCTGCGTTCAAACCGATTTATGATCGCCTAGACCATTACTACCTAAATGATATTGAAGGTCTTGAAAACCCAACAAGTGAAGTCCTTTCTAAGTGGATTTGGCAACAGCTTAAGCCAAATTTACCGCTACTAAGCAAAGTAGAAATTAAAGAGACGTGTACTGCAGGTTGTATTTATACCGGTGAGTAAGCGTACTACCAATAAAAAAGCCAGACACAGTCTGGCTTTTTTTGATCGTTGCGTATTTAGGCTAGTTTGCTACGGCTTCAATCAATTGTGTGTCTCGGCGGCGCTGACGGTTACGGTACATTACGGCAGCAATGGCAGGTAAACTGAACGCAATAAAGCCAAGAATCAATGCGTATGCACCAGTTTCTGCACTTATGCCAGCAGGGACATCAAACGACACAAAAATCGTTACAGAACAGCTTACTAAGCCGAGAGTAGCCACCAGCATCATTCCCACTTTTCCTCCCGGAACACGAAATGGGCGTTGAATATCTGCATGCTTGCGACGTGACACTAAGAAGCAGACGAAGATGCAGATGTACATCACCATGTAGAGTTGGGTCATCAGGATGTTTAGTAGCCACATGCCTTGGTTAACATTTGGCACTAAGATAAACACCAAAGAAAGGACGCTTACAATTGCCCCTTGTAAGAGCAGGAGTGGCACCGGCGCTTGGTTCTTGTTTTCTTTTGCTAATGTCATTGGCATAAAGTGGTCTTTCGCTGCCACGTGTAAGCTCTTAGTTGGCGCTATGATCCAGTTGTTCAAACTCGCTAAGCTACCAAAGACTATCGCAAGCGCGATAACTGGCAGCATGAATGACATGTTCAAATCATCGAAGAACGCTTTGAACGCCAGAATGACCCCTTCACTCAAGCTTGAATGATCGCTCGATACTACGGAAGAAATTGATAGTGAACATGCTGTTAGAGAAACTAAAATCAGCACTGTTGATACGATAAGTGCTTTCGGATAGGTCTTTTGTGGATTATCGACTTCACTCGCGTAAGAGGTTGTAATTTCAAGGCCAGTCAATGATAGTACGACAGCAGTAAATCCCGCCCCAATGCCATCTTGAGAAAAGTCTGGTAACCAATCTGACGCATGGCGCAGTGAGATATGTGATTCACTTGGATTGGTGTACGCCCAGTATCCGCCTAAACCAATGATCAGCAGGATAGGAAAGATAAGTCCCAAAGTGCCGAACACGTTAGTGATAAGTGAAGACAAACGTAGACCGAAGATATTCACCAAGGTAAGCGCCCAGAAAATCACGTTAATCATGATCAACATGAAGATGTTGTTCTGCGCCAGTTCCGGGAAGAAAGGATACGCACCCGTCGCAACAATAAAGGAGATGAGCGGAGGGTAGTAAACGATATTCTCAGCGTATTGATACCATACCGTTGTAAAACCGAAATTAGGACCTATGGTCTCTTTACCCCACAAATAGACGCCACCTTGCTGAGGGTAGGTGGTGCTGAGCTCTGCACATACCAACGCCGTAGGAACAAAGAAGCAAAAGCCAGCCAATAGGAAGAAAGAGATGGCGTGACTACCAAATAAGGCGGCACCCGGAATGTTCCTGATACTGTCGACGGATGTGACCGTAATCATGATGACAGAAAAGACACTGAGTTTGACGGCGGATTTGGCGATACTGCTCATTCGATACCTTTAGTGATTGAGCCTCGTGCCTCAATAGGAGAACACGCGTGCTACAAGTAAGACGTGCGTATTGTAGGGCTGCCAGAATCTGTGGGTATATAGCTAAAAATGGTATGTATTTACCCAAAAATGAATAGATGTGTCAGAGGCTTATTTGTAATCAATTTAAACGTTTGCTCTGGTTGGAAAACGAAATTTTGATTCAAAATTTGTATGTTAACAATAGTGTTTATATTGATTCATTTGGTACTAAAAGAAGAGAGAGCTAGGAGCCATAATGAACGTTTGACTCTCCCCTTGGGTAAGGGCCTAGGTTTAAAGCTATCAGAGTATGTGAGAAAGTGGAGGATATGATGGGATGCTGTAATCAAGCGCCAAAAGGGGGAACCGGAAAGCTCTCGTATTTACTAGGGTTAGTTGCGGTCTTGTTTGTTGGAATCTTAGTGTTGGCTGCCATTTTTGGCTAACTTAAAAGCAATAAAAACACGCTCTCGGGCGTGCTTTTTATGTCTGCCATTAGGCTCTAAAAACGAGTGTTGGCTAAACCAATGCCGAAGAAGATAAACAACCCACCACTGACATAGTTCAGCCACTTACTGGTTTTTGACGACGTCAGCAGCGTTTTCACTTTGGTGGCAAAGAAGATCACAAACAAAAACCAGCTTGCGACAATGCTTGCCTGAAGTGCACCTAATATCATGCTTTGCTCAAAAATATGTGCTGGTTGCACAAACTGAGGGAAGATTGATAGATAGAACAAAACGATTTTCGGATTCAGGAGATTGGTTAGCAACCCCTTCACAAAGGCTTGTTTAAGAGTCTGCTCTTCAATCTTACGTTCGAGCTTTAACTTCTGGTCTGCCAGCTTGAGACCGCTTTTTAAGTTATTAATCCCCAACCATACTAAGTAAGCGACGCCCATCCATTTTAGAACGTTGAATGCCAGTGCGGATTGAGAAAGCAGTAAGCTCAAACCTTTTGCGGATACAAACGCGTGAATCATAAAACCCAGAGCGACTCCGAGAATGTTAGCAACAGCAAAACGACGGCTTTGTGTAAGTGCTGTGAACAGGATTAATAGTGCATTTGGGCCAGGGACAATAGCGAGGAAAAAGACAATGCCACCGAAGGCTAAGAGGGTGTCGATGTTCATTATGATTCCAATTACGACAGATGAGTAACGTTAAAGGCAAATAAAACGAGACTTTACACGGATAAGAATAGAAAACAAAGCACATCTCCAGTCGATGTACAGAGCTATGTCTATACCCAAGCAACCTCGAGATGCTAGGTTCAGCGAGAATGCCCCGATTGCTGCGTTAAACGACTTGGAAAGAGCTGGCTATTACACTGCGTTGTTTTCCTTGCTTACTTTCGGTAAACAGGGACTCAATGACAACGCTCTGAATCCTGCACCTTGAAGTCACTTGGGAATAATAGGTCTTGGGTATAGTGGGCAGAGGCTCATAATGTGCACGAGTTATGTGTGGTTTGTCGCGTAAATCGGTCAGCCACTCAAATTAGAAAGATTTTTATTGTGTAGTGAGTCGAAGAACCATAGAATCCGCGCGCTTTGATTTTTGATATAAGCTCAGCCAATGATAAAAAGCAAACTGATTATCATTGTTAACGTTTACTTATTAGACATTTATGTCTTGCGACACTTTCATGAATAAATACAAAAAGCCTGAGTTTAAGGCTGCTTTTCTTGCTCCAAGTTATTGGGGAACGTTGCTTATCATTGGCATCATGTACTTATTGAGCTTACTTCCATTTAAAGTTCAGTTAGCGTTAGGTAGAGGTGTTGGTCGTCTAGCTATGCGGTTAATGAAAAAACGCCAGCTGACCATTAAACGTAATCTTGAGCTGTGCTTTCCTTCTATGAGCGAAGCAGAGCGTGCGGCAATACTAAAAGACAACATAGACAATACTGGTATTGCACTTTTTGAAACCGCGATGGCCTGGTTTTGGTCAGACTCTAGAGTCAACAGTCATGTCTCTATTAAAGGAATGGAGCACATAGAGGCGCTTGAAAAGCAGGGAAGAGGTGCGCTGATGTTGGCCGTACATTCTATGAACTTGGAACTCGGTGCGCGTGCATTTGGGATCAAAAAGTCGGGGACAGGTGTTTACCGACCAAATAACAACCCGTGCTTTGATTATTTTCAATACAAGGGGCGTTCTCGCTCTAACCGAACGTTAATCGACCGAAAGAATGTGAAAGGGATGCTAGAGGCTCTAAATTCTGGGGAGCGTGTATGGTATGCCCCGGATCATGATTACGGAACTCGTCGCTCTACTTTTGCTCCGTTATTTGCAGTAAAACGAGCATGTACTACAACCGGTACGAGTTTGCTGGTGGATGCTACCGATTGCGCGATCGTTCCCTTCACTATGGTTAGAGAAAGTGATGGTCACTATACGCTAACGATCAGTGCTCCTGTTGAAGGTTTTCCAAAGAATGAACCAGATCAAGCGGCAATGTTCGTCAATAAGATAGTCGAGAAGTCGATCATGGCGAGTCCGAGCCAATACATGTGGCTTCACCGTCGTTTTAAAACGCGTCCTGATGGTGAACACTGTTTGTACAAACCACGTTTAGCAACCGCTATCTGATTCAACTGCCCAGACATTGTTCTGGGCTTTTTATTGCCTGATGCATCCGAGGTTAGAACCAGTATTTTGAGGTTACTTGGGTATCTTCCTTTACGAAAATGGTTTGCTTATCGCTTTGCGTACTTTTAGTGAGCTTGAACACAGATAAGATAACTTTTTGGTTATGAATCATTTTTCATTGATCTAAAACTAATTTTTGCACCTCAAGTAATGCGCATAATTTCTGTTCGGATTGTTTAGAGTTGTCACTCTACTGTTCGAACTCCGCCTGTATTCGAAAGGCTAATCATCTCAGGAAGAGAAGTAGTATATGCGCCCTTATCTAAAATACATCGTCCCAACGGTCATTCCGTTAATCATTTTACTTTTGCCTCTCTCGGCATTTCCGTTTGAAGGTATTACTATCGTCCAGCAACGAGTTATCGCCATTTTCTTGTTGGCTGCGCTATGTTGGGTATTCGAGCCGATTCCTATTTACGCCACTTCCGTCGTTATTATCGTGTTGGAGCTACTGTTGGTGTCCAACAAAGGACTGGTGTTCTTTCGGCTAAATGAAGGGCAGGATCACTTTGGTCAATTGTTGCAATACAATGAAATCATGGCGACGTTTGCTAGCCCAATCATCATGCTATTTTTAGGTGGTTTCTTCCTTGCGATGGCAGCGACTAAATATCGACTGGATGTCAACTTAGCGCGCGTGTTACTAAAGCCATTTGGTCAGAACCCCAAGTACGTCATGCTAGGGTTAATGCTCATTACCGCAGTGTTCTCAATGTTTATGTCGAACACAGCCACGACAGCGATGATGCTCTCAATCTTAACTCCGGTCATTGCAGTATTTGGCCCCAAGGATCCAGGGCGCATTGCATTCGCACTCTGCATTCCTGTCGCTGCTAACATTGGTGGTATCGGCACTCCGATTGGTACCCCTCCAAATGCGATTGCTTTGAAATATCTCGTTGGAGACAACTTGATTACGTTCGGGGAGTGGATGGTTTTTGGTGTACCGTTTGTTGTGATTATGATGGCGCTAGCCTGGTTCCTGATCGGCTTTATGTACAAAGCGGAACAAACAACAATCGACTTGAATATCAAGAGTAAGTTCCTAAAGACGCCAAAGGCGATGATTGTATACATCACCTTCGCGGGTACGATTTTGCTTTGGTTGATGGGGTCGGCTCATGGCATGAACTCATATACTGTTGCATTGATTCCAGTAGCTGTTTTCTCTTTGACGGGAATCATCAATAAAGAAGATTTGAAAAAAATATCTTGGGATGTGCTTTGGCTTGTGTCAGGTGGTATCGCATTAGGGTTAGCGCTTGATAAAACTGGCTTAGCACGACTGGTTGTTCATAGCATTCCATTCGATGAGTTCTCTCCTTACGTTGTGCTCTTTGGGGCCGCATTCCTATGTTTGTTGATGGCGAACTTTATGTCTCATACTGCCACGGCAAACTTGTTAATGCCGATTATGGCTGCGCTTGGCACTTCAATGGCGTCACTGACACCATTAGGTGGCGAAGTCACGTTGATTCTTGTCGTCACTTTTGCGGCATCGTTAGGTATGTCTTTGCCAATCAGTACACCTCCGAACGCATTAGCGCACGCAACTGGTCATGTTCAGAGTAACCAAATGGCAAGAGTTGGTGTGGTTTTGGGTGTTGTTGGTGTGCTACTGAGTTTCTTAATGGTGTGGGTCCTCCATACTGTGGGTCATATCGGGTAATTCATGTACGAGAGTAAACTGGACGCTCTAGTAGAGCGTTACTTTAGTGATATAGAGCGACGAATAACGGTGGCATCCGGCTCTATATTGATTGAGCAAGAGGGCTACAACGAGAGGCTTTACTACGTACTTTCTGGAGAACTCGCTGGTCTTTATTCCGAAGATGGTAAGAGTCAGACTCAGGTGTTTTCAGCGTCAGTTGGGGCATTTATTGGTGTTCATAGCTTCTTCTCTGGTACATGGACAGCTTCGTCGACAGTGATTGCGCAATCAGACGTTGAGCTTGCTTGGATTGAACGTCATACCCCGGTTGTCGCTGAAGAGGAGTTCGGGCCATTAACTGCGCAATTTATGCCGGTGATCGTTAATGAACTGTCACGCCGCCAACGACGAGCGACACAAGAAGCTCTTGAAAAAGAGAAAGCGCTACAGAAACTTCATACTGCGGAGCAAATGACTACATTAGGTCAATTGGCAGCAGGCATTGCTCATGAGCTCAATAACGCAATTGGTGTAGTGAGCAGTAAGTCTGAACGCTTAGAAACGGTGATTATGGAACTACTGGAAGAGATCCATCCTGAAGCGAGTCAGTTTTTTGATTATGGCTTGATGCAAGGGCAAAGAGTGACGTCAAGTGAAGCCCGAACTCGAGGCAGACATTTTGAAAAGCAGTACGCTTTACCAAAAGATCTGGCAAGAGACTTGGCTCGTGCTGTTCCAACCGACTATTTGAACGAACACTGGCTTAAACGACCTGAAGAAGCGATTCGTTTCTGGCAAATGGGGAGGGATCTTCATGATCTAAGATTGGCTTCCAAGCACACCGTTGGGATTGTTAAGTCTGTTAAGCAACTAGGTCGAACTGATATTGACCTTGATGAGGCTCTGAGTATTAATGATTCAATAAACCGTGCGCTTGCTTTGTTGCAAAGTGATTTGAGGCGAGTGAAAGTGAAGTTTAGTCCTGCAGAGCTACCAGTATTTGTTGGCTCGCAGACGGAGTTAGTGCAGATTTGGGTCAATATTTTAAAGAATGCTTGTGACGCACTTAGAGATACTGAATCTCCGGAAATTGATATACAAACCAGAGTCAATAAAAACCGTATCCTCGTCACGATTGCAAATAATGGCCCTGAAATCAGTGAGGCCACAAGACGAAAGATCTTCCAGCCAAACTTTACCACCAAAAAGGGGGGCTTATCGTTTGGACTTGGCCTAGGCCTGTCAATAGTGAAACGGATCATCGCTGGCTATAACGGTTCGGTAGCGGTTAAGAGCGACAAAGAAATCACCATATTTAGAATCAAACTACCTGTAGAGGAAGAACATGGAAAAGCTTAATTTGATTTGCGTGGATGACCAACGTGAGGTTTTAAGTGCTGTCCTACAAGATTTGCAGCCACTGACTACATGGCTAAACATTGAAGATTGTGAATCAGCAGATGAAGTTTTAGAGCTTATGGACGAACTTGATGCAGAAGGAGAAATGGTTGCATTGCTGATTTCTGATCATGTTATGCCGGGTAAGACTGGCGTCGAGCTACTCACTGAGGTATCTAAGGATTCTCGATTTGTTCATACTCGCAAAGTATTACTCACTGGTCAGGCAACTCATACGGATACCATAAACGCGATTAACTCGGCAGGCATAGATCGCTATTTTGAAAAACCATGGCAGGCTGAACAGCTCATTGAATGTGTACGTAATTTGGTGACGCGTTATGTATTCGATATGGGCCTAGACTACAGTCAATATCACGAATATCTAGATCAAAGTGTTGTGTTTGAAAAACTGAGATAGTCATCACTCTCAGGTAGATTCGTTGGTTCGAGTGATGGATGCTAAGCGGCATCTTTCACTTGGTTTCTACCGTTGTTTTTGGCTAAGTATAGTAGGGCGTCTGCAGATTTAATGGATTGCTGGAGGCAATGCTCTACTGGGCTAACGCCACAAGAAACCGTTACTTTTGGTACTGTATTTGTATTAGCAATGTCTTTTCTGATTCGTTCAAATATGGAGTGAGCAACTTCTTTCGAGTCAGTTTTTATCATAACCACAAACTCTTCACCTCCCACTCTAAAAGCGTAATCACTGATTCGAATCCTACTCTTTATCATTGCAGAGACACGTTTAATTACTTGGTCACCAATATCATGTCCATAGGTATCATTGACTAATTTGAAATGGTCTATGTCAATCATCCCAACGAAGTAAGCATTCTCTTTTAGGGTTTGTTTTTGAACTTTCTTGAGGTAATGACGGTTATATAAGCCTGACAGCTCGTCTTGATAAGTGATCTTGCTTAGCTCACGTTTGTCGTGTCGAACAAGATATAAGTAGTACGAGATACCTATCGCGAATGCTCCAAGGAACAAGAATGCGTAAAAATAATTTGGGGTTAAGGTGTCTGAATTAACGAGTAGAATGACGAACGTTTTTTTCTCGCCCAGTGGCTCTGCCTTTTTATAAACCAGGGTGAACTCGCCAAGGTTCATCGTTCCTGCTTCTCTCCTTGTTCTTGAAAGTTGCTCGACAATACTTTGATATTCCCCTTTTAAGCTATCGAAGGCAGCGATGTTGGGATGACTACTACCGTACACAAAACCATCTTCATTCATTAAAATTGTGTTGTGACGGAAGTTTGCAACCATCTCACTCACGTTTACATCGATAAGCAGGTAGCCCGTATGCTTCTTTTCCAGGTAAATCGGAGCGATTTTGGTGACAAGGCCTTTTTTGGGGAAGAAAACAGTTTGTGTATGCTGAGCGTTTAAAGGGCTTTTATAGAAGTGATTATAAGAAGGTGGTATTTCACTGTTAGCAAATTGATGACTAGGCTCATTTGATATTATCCGAATACTCTTGAACAGTGATTGTTCAGCGAGCAACTGTTGAACAGTGTTCTCGAAAGGAATGGGATTACCGAAATAGTGACTAGCAATAATGGTATGCGATAAGTTTAAGTAGCTGCTAATCAAGTTCTTACGAAGTTTATATGATTCATATGCCGCATCTACTTGTTGTGCATGATCCTCAATTTTCTCTCGCTTAATATAGCTAATCGGCGTGTTAATAATAAAAATGATGGCTAGTACTAAGAGCAGACTCCGAATTTCAATATTGATCGAAGCATTCGTGAGTCTGTTGTAATGAAGTAGCATTCTTCCTTAGAAGTCCTTTATCCAAAAAGCAAACCAATCGCGTCACAGGATTCCATAAGATGAGGCGCGGTTGGGTGAACTTTTTGTTACAAGCACTGAAAATGAGTGGAACTACGACTGAACTAGGGTGTATCGACTAGCACTCGCGACAGATAGCGGTTTAGAGAACCAGTAGCCCTGAAGGTAATCAACACCTAGTTCTGCGAAAAACACATTCATTTTGGCATCTTCAATACCTTCAATGACGACTTCTATTTCATTTTCTTGGCACATGGCGATTAAGAACTTCAAGTACTCCCGAGAAGAGTGATTCGTCAGAGTTTTCCAAGCCATGCTCTTATCGATTTTTATTTGCGTCATTGGTAAATCAAAGAAGCAATTGAGAGAGCTATAGCCAGCACCAAAGTCATCGAGAGAAAGCGCAAAACCAATCTCACTTAACGCGTTTAGTGGTTCAATTGCGGCTTGGTTACTGTCTAAGATAAAGGTTTCTGTCAGTTCCAATACGATAGAGTTTGGTTGAACTCCAGCCTCATCGGCCATTGCTTTTATGGTCGCGGGGAAATCACGATTCAGTAACTGCAGAACTGAGACGTTCACATTAACACGAGTCTGGGTTTGATAGCGCTCTCTATACTCTTTAATAAAGGCACAAGCTTTGGCGAAAACTTGGTAACCAAGTTCGACGATAAGGCCTTTGTTTTCGGCAACTGGAATAAACTCGTCTGGGTAAATTTCGCCAAATTCTTCGCTTCGCCAGCGGACCAAGGCTTCAAAGCTGACTATCTTTGTTTTTTTAGCACAAATAATAGGTTGAAACTTAACGCTGAGGGTATGGTTGTCGAGCGCGGTTTTTAAGCCTTGCTCGATGAAGAAGTATCTATCAACAATCTGTTGGGTTTTTTGGCTGTATACCGCGATATGATTCTCTTTTTTTTCACAAGCGTATTGGCAGGTTCGCGCGGCTTTGTGAATGATTTCTTCCGCCGAAAGATCAAGATCAAAGGTAGGGTATAAGCCAATACTGATGTTACTACCAAGTAATTTTCCATCTTCACGCATCGCTTGGTGGTAATGTTGCTTGATGGTTTTTACAAACTCCATTAGCTCTTCGAGTGCGTATGCTTCATGGATGAGGATAGCAAAATCGTCGTCATGGATCCGATACACGTCACTGATTGATTGAGGAAGTTGATTTAGCGTCTCCAACAGTTTATCAACCAAGTCTTCCACTAGGTCATTACCGTAGTGATTGATAAAGGATTTGATGTCTTCGATACGAATATAAACCAGAGATGCTTGGTCATAGTTCGCTTGTTTATGTTCTTTTATGTCTAGGAGTAGCTTACTGCGATTTGCGATTCCTGATGCACTATCATGAAACGCTACTTGATGGATGTAGCTCTCCATCAGTTTTCTTTCAGAGATATCCCTATGGCTTCCGACCATGTATAAGCCATACTCGCTTTCTTTGGTCATGGCTACGCCCTCGATCCAGACATATTGCCCGTTCGGTTTGCGGAGGCGATAAGTGGTAGCGACGCGAGTATTGTTGGTGATGATGTGCGCATCGACGCGATTAGATAAGCGCTCTCGATCTAGTGGATGCACTAACTCTAACCAGCTGTCGAGGTTGATCCTTCCAGCGTTAATACCGAACTGCTCATAGAATTTTTGATTGTAAAAAACCATTGCTCCATTTTCGTCCATATAAAATAAGCCTTCATTAAAGACATCAAAAATATGGATGAACTTTTCTTCTACAATCTTAAGAAAATCCCGGTCTTGCTCTGTTACCGTAGGCTCAACGTTACTTGTCATTAGCTATCGCTCTTGTAGAAAATGCTATCTCGGCGTGATGATCTAGGGAGAACAATCGATTCAACATGATTAGTGAGTTTATCCTTTAACTCTATGTGCTTTAAATAGTAGTTATATAATTATCAATCTAATGTGTCATTGCGTTTACGCAAACAAATCTAAAAATAATGCAACAGACTGAAATTTCGAAACTCTTAGTATCAATCATGTTGATTTAAATATGATAGTCAACCTCAAATACTAATAATTTGAAGTGGTTATTGATTTGGTTATCAAATTATAACGTTACTAAATTAAATGGTGGCAAAATGAGCAAGTGTTATCCTTAATTTTCGTGTGGTGAAAGCGCGCTATTATTGACTCAAGTCTCAATAAGCTTAGTGCGCGTTAATTTATTATGACGGGGAATGGTCCGATGTCATATAATAAGTAAATTATCTAGAAAACAGATTCTTTGATTTATGCAGTACAACCCAGAAGATTCGATAAAAATAGCAATTGCAGACATGGGTGTTGGTATGTTTGTGACTGCTATAGAGCAAAATAAACGTGTAAACCTCGCCAACGCTGGACGAGTGTCGACGCAACAGGGTATCGAGAAACTAAAAGCAAGTGGCGTCAAGTTTGTTTGGGTTGATCAAAAGTTATCTTCGAGTGCTTGTGTGTTTAAACCCGTTGCTGCTGAGTCTGAAGAATTATCACCAGTAGAAGAGCAAACTAAAGTCCCTCGTGCTTTTCGCACTAGAGAAGCGCAGCACAAACGCGCGAAAAAGCTTATTGCAGAAGCTAAAGGTTTAGCTCAGAAGCTCCTAAACCAAACGTTTGAGGGTAAGGTCATTGAAGTCGACGAGATTGAATCGTGGGCCGATGATATGATCGAGAGTGTCTTTATCGACTCTGATGCGCTTCAATGTGTATCAGCCCTCCGCCAGAAAGACACTTACTTACTCGAACACTCTGTCAATGTTGCTTGTTTACTAGTGACATTCGGTAAGCATTTAGGTTTGAACAAAGAGACGCTCAAACAACTAGCGATTGGTGGCATCATTCATGATGTTGGCAAAATCAAAGTTGATGACGCGGTTTTACATAAACCAGCCCGCCTAACCCCAGAAGAGTTTGAGCACATGAAGCTGCACCAAGTCTTTGCGGGAGAAATTATTCTTGGTGTGAAAGGGTTGAGTGACGTCAGTCGTGATGTGTGTTTAATGCATCACGAGAAGCTTGATGGTAATGGTTACCCGCGTGGTTTATCTGGCGACCAAATCCCGATGCATGGTCGCATGAGCTGTATTGTGGATATTTACGATGCATTGACGGCAGATCGCGTTTACAAAAAGGGTATGAGCTCGGCAGAAGCGTTCAAAATCCTATTGAGTTTGACGCCATCCCACCTTGATCCTGATCTGGTGTATAAGTTTATCAATTGCATTGGCGTATACCCTGTGGGTTCGATCGTGCAATTGAGTGATGGTCGAGTTGGTATTGTGTGGACATCCAACGAATCTCAGCCGCTTAAACCAATCGTGAAGTGTTTCTACTCGCGTAAATACAAGCGTTATATTGACGTTGCGATGGTGGATTTAAAGAACAGTCCACACTCGGTTGAGAAGGCTGTTGCACCATCATCGTTAGAAGTGGATCCAAAACCTTTCTATGACTAACGTACAGTGACTGCTTATTTGATGCGATCTGTGAGTGATGTTGTCGAATAAGTAATCACTTTACATGGTTGCATATTACCAGTATGTTGGTTGCATAACTAAACAGCTTAAAGTGGGTTAGGGGGGAGATAAACAGAGGCGCTTTTACGCTGGCTTCTTGCTTAGACTTCTTACTCAGAACTTTTATTTAGGAGCTCGATTGACTTCGAGTTTGTTCAGTTATGACACACAATAGTGTGGTGTCTTTCTATCATTGCGTTTCATGGATAGAAACGTTGAGAAAGGCAAATAGGCTACGCGATTTATACACCCATCTACACATTGGAAAGGAGCGCCAATGCAACTCGATACTTGGATCTACTACACCCTCGCTATACTTGTCCTGACTGCCTCTCCTGGCCCTAGTTCGCTACTTTGTTTGAGCAAAGGTGTCAGTAATGGATTTCGCCATGCCTTTGCGACCGCCCTTGGCAGCCTGACGGCAATTACCATTATTCTTACCCTATCTTTTACCGGACTTGGCGTTGTCATCGCCTCTTCAGAGCTGGTATTTAACATCATTAAATGGTGTGGTGCTGCCTATCTTGTTTGGCTTGGTATCCAAGCATTGCGCTCGAAGCAAACCGATTTTTCACAAGCGCAACCAGAGCAATCTTCTTCAAATTACTTAAGCGCATTTACTAGCGGTTTTATTGTTGGTTCGAGCAACCCAAAAGCCATTGTTTTCTTTACCGCGCTGTTTCCTCAATTTATTGACCCATCTGCATCGTTATTCACTCAATATATTGTCTTTGCCAGTACCTTTGTGGTGTTCGAACTGAGTTGGCTGACCTTCTATGGCTTGCTAGGTGTGAGAACATCGGATTGGCTGTTTGCGAAAGGACGAGCGAAGTTGTTCAATCGTCTGACTGGGGGCGTCTTCATCAGCGCGGGCGTGATGCTGTCGACTGCGCATCGTAGCTGAATTGATAATTATTTCGCTAACTTATTAAAACTTAGACTAAATTAGCAAAACATTATTTCCAAAATGGAAATTAGCATTTTGGTTTTTTTCATTAGTGGAAAAGATCTCTGAGGCGTAGAATTCAACATGTCCTTTCAAACAATACTCTGAAATGAGTAAATCATTTGAAAGGGCGTATTCGTTGTATTTTCTCCAGGAACATCTTAGATGACTCAAAGCCTTTCCGATCTTCAGCAGCGTTTCCTTGCTATCGCGACAGATAGTAACTTGTCTCCAAAACAGAAATCGAACTTTCTTGCTTTGGAAGCCGAAGCCACTATTCCATATATGACCGTCTCTGACGAGGTAAGCCAAGCAATGCAGCAAGGCGTCATATGTGACATGTTTGAAGGTCACGCGCCGTTTAAGCCGCGCTATGTTTTGCCAGACTACGCAAAATTTCTTTCTCAAGGTTCTGAATACTTGGAGTTAGCTCCAGCAGAAGATTTTGATGATGCGATCAACATGTTGACCATCATTTACCATCACGTGCCTTCGGTAACCAACATTCCGGTTTACCTTGGTCAACTTGATGATGTGCTAATGCCTTACGTTGGTGACCTCACTGACGAGCAAATCTACAAAAAGTTAAAGCACTTTTGGATCATGCTGGATCGCACATTGCCAGATGCTTTCATGCACGTGAACATTGGTCCGACGGACAACATCATTTGTCGTACGATTTTGAAAGTAGACGCAGAGCTAAAACAGATCGCGCCAAACCTAACCTTCATGTACGACGAGGCGGTAACGCCAGATGACCTATTAAAACAAGCGACACAAAACATCTGTGAGTGCAGCAAGCCACACATCGCGAACTATCCGATGCACGCGAACGCGTATGAAGGTGGCCGCTTTGGAATCGTGAGCTGCTACAACTCTCTGCCATTGGCTGGTGGTTCAAACACGCTAGTGCGCATGAACCTGAAAGAAGCAGCAAACCGTGCAGATAATCGTGAAGACTTCTTCAACAACGTACTGCCGGAATACCATGGTTTGATGGTTGAGTTGATGGACGCACGCGCTTCACACCTGCATGAGAAGTCAGAGTTTTTTAAAGGTTTCCTAACACAAGAAGGTTTGATTGAAGAGTCTCGCTTTGCGCCAATGTATGGCATCTACGGCATGGCAGAAGCGGTAAACGTATTGCTAGAGAAAGAGGGCAATGCAAGCCGTTATGGCCAAGATGCACCCGCAAACGAGCTAGGTCATGCGATCTCAGCAAAGTTGTCTGACTTGGTAGAAAGCACACCAGTGAAGTTTGGCCTAGAAGGCAAAGCGTTACTGCACGCGCAAGGTGGCATCAGTCTTGATTTGGATGTAACACCAGGCGTTCGTATTCCTTACGGCAACGAACCAGATCCAGTGTCTTACGTGCAGGCAACGGCAGGGCATCACCAGTACTACCGTTCTGGTATCAGCGACATTCTAACCATCGACGAAACGGTGAAATCAAACCCAGAAGCGATGTTCAACCTATGTAAAGGCGCATTGAATGCAGGTTACCGTGAGTTCACGGCAAACGTTGCGTCAAACGACTTGGTTCGCGTAACGGGTTACATGGTGAAACTGTCTGATATCGCAAAATACGATGCAGAAGGTTCACGTACCAATACCACATTCCTAGGTGCAGAAGCGGCGAAGAACACCGGTATTTTAGAGCGTTCACCACGTGTGGTGAGCCACGAAATGTCACCGACTTACGCTAAGTAATTGGTGACGGATAAGAATAAGATGGCTAGACGATCGGAACACCTCTTGGCTAAGGTAACTCGTATCCTTCCGTTCTCTTGTGTTGATGGACCGGGAAACCGTCTAGTCATCTTTCTACAGGGTTGTAACTATCAGTGCATCAACTGCCACAACCCGCACACCATCAATCACTGCAATCATTGTGGCGATTGTGTGAGTGAGTGTCCGGCAGGCGCATTGAAGTTCGACGAAAACAACAACGTTGTTTGGCTTAAAGAGGAGTGCACCCACTGCGACCGTTGTATAGAGGTATGTCAGTACCAATCTAATCCAAAAATTACTGACTACTCTGTGGAAGCAATGCTCGATTTGATACGAAAACAGCGTTATTTCATTAGCGGTGTGACGGTATCCGGTGGGGAATCTACCTTACAGCTTCCTTTTATTATTGCGCTGTTTAAAGGCATCAAACACGATCCTGAATTGCAGCATCTCACTTGTTTCATCGATAGCAATGGTTCTTTATCCACCGCAGGTTGGGGAAGAGTCTTACCGTACATGGATGGCGCGATGATTGACCTTAAATCGTGGCAAAGCGAAACGCATCGCTGGCTGGTCGGGCGAGATAACCACCGTGTATTCCAAACCATTCAGTATTTAGCGCAAGCAGGCAAGTTGAATGAAGTGCGTTTGCTTCATATTCCGGGTAAAAGCGATTTAGATACGGAAGTTGCAACGGTGGGGCATTATCTGCAATCGTTGCCAGAATCGGTCAACATCCGTTTGAATGCCTTTCAACATCATGGTGTAACGGGTGAAGCTTTAGAGTGGGAGAGGTGTTCTCAGGATGAAATGGAACGCTTCCACACTCAGTTAAGTCAATTTGTTAGCAGACCAATGACCATGCCATCGGTCTACGTGTAGTAAAGCAAGGTAAATGAGCTTAGAGCTTATTCACTCTGGGCTTGCTGCATACCCCCAAGGTTTCACATGCCTTAAGCACTTGTTGTTGTAGCCATCTTAAAGCGGGATCGTTCAGACTCGCTTTATTCCACACCAAACTGTACGCTACTTGTCCATATTCGAATGGAAGAGATCTCTCCACTAACCCCTTCGCTTGTAATGCCACTCGCGCCCAGAGCTTAGAGCAGGTAAACAGATAATCAGAGTGGTGGCACATTACCGCTGCGGATCCAAAGTCTGCTACGTGCATCGCGATGCTGCGCTTGGCATAACGCTGAGTTAAGTTCTGTTCAAAATAAGGTTGGGATAAGTCTTTATCGTGAATGCCAATGTGTCTCGCACACAGGTAGTTCTCTACTGAGAGTTCTTCCGTCACTAACGGGTTATTACTGCCCATTAAACAGATCATTTCATCTTCTAGAATTGTCTGCCATACCAAGTCCTTATTGTGCGTTGGTGGTTGGCTAATGTCGTGGGGCAGAATCATAAAATCCACTTGCCCACGGATCAGAGAATCAAAACTCATCTGCTCTTTTGCATAGACGTTCAATTGCGCTCGGCTGCCCATCTGTTGAGATAGGTTTCGTAACATCGGTGCGAAGATCTCAAAGGTGCTTTCGCGCATCGCCAAAGAGAAGCGACCTTCGTAATACGCAGGACTAAACGAACCTTGGTAGAGCAAACCGTTCATGCTGGAAAGAATGCCGTGTACGGAAGGGCCGATGTTCAAAGCAAATGGCGTTGGGACTAAACGAGTGCCATCGCGGTAAAAAAGGTCGTCTTTTAGAATGTCGCGCAATTGGCTGAGCGTTTTACTCACGCTAGAAGGGGTCACGCAAAGTTGTTCCGCTGCTTGAGTCACGCTGTGGGTCGTGAGCAGCATGTGCAATACGGTAAGGTGTTTAAGGCTAATGCGTGAGAGTGTTATGTAATCCATTCGTAAGACTAGGGTCTGTTTATCTTTCGTGGTTAAATTTTGTTCGAGATAAAAGCGTTTTAGTCGCGGCGAGTCGATTGAAGCCTAGTGGCTCTATGTAAAATTGACTCAACAAAGAATAAAACGCTTTTAGCCGAACCCTTTGGGCAGCGTTTGTAGGTGCTTTCTACTGCGTTATCGGCTTATCAGGTAGAATAGCTACATATCAAAGCCTCTGCCTTGTATAAAACATCTACAAACTGCTGCAAAAATCATCACAAAAGGTCAACAGACCCTAACTCGTGTGATTTTTCTCAGTATATCAAAATATTATTGTGAAACATTTTTTTACGATTGTTGAAGCACGAAAAATAAGGCGTTTCAATTCGTGCTCGATGCAATAGTTTGGCTCAACTAGGCACCTGATGGGGTGAACGAAGGTAATAACCTTTAGAGTACGAAAGATGGCTGACACAACCCTGACAAAATAGGGGATTGCGAACGAATAGGAGAGGTGATTAACTCAACTTTCCTAAGTAACAGAGGTTTAAATAAACTTAATGGACGACCCCTTTAGTCGACTGAACAATTCACTGTATGGCTTCCAATCACAGGAGGCGTACTCATGTTAGAACTTTTCATGCAACCAGAAGCGTGGGCTATCTTCGCTACCTTGTTTGCTCTTGAAGTTGTCTTAGGCGTTGATAACGTCGTATTTATCTCCGTTCTGTGTGAACGATTACCACAACACCAGCGTAAACTTGCTCGAAATCTAGGTATTGGCCTAGCGGTTATGGCGCGTATTGTTTTGGTGTTCTCGATCTCTTGGATCATGCAGCTTACCCAGCCATTAATCAGCTTCAGCGGCTACGCGTTTACCGGTCGTGATTTGATTATGATTGCGGGTGGTGCGTTCCTACTGGCGAAAAGCTTGAAAGAGCTGTGGAGTTGGTTAACACACACTGAACACGGTCATTCGACCCATGTCCGTACTGGCCTTGCTGTGGTTCTTCTGCAGATCGTTGCCGTTGATGCTGTGTTCTCGATGGACTCGGTGATCACTGCGGTTGGTCTAACGAGCGAAGTACCAATCATGGTGGCGGCGATCATTTCGTCAGCGATTGTGATGGTGTTGACGGCGGAGAAAATCAACAACCTAGTGACGCGTTACCCGGGCTTTAAGACCCTTGCACTGCTGTTCCTAGTATTGCTAGGTGGTCTGTTGATGGCAGAAGGTTTTGCGATTCACATCAACAAAGGTTACGTGTACTTCGCGATGGCGTTTGGTCTAGTGCTGGAAATGTGTCATATCCAGCTTAAGAAAAAACAACGCCCAGTGATTCAACGAATTCGTCCAATCCGACCTCGTTCTATTGCGCTTCAAACTCGATAATTGAAACGCAGCAACTGAACCAAATTGAGCCGCTCTTGAGAGCGGCTTTTTTACGTCTGTACTTTGTTATTTGTGTGGATTTGTCGTGTCGATAGAAAATGGAATTTGTTGTTGTAGCACGGATTTCTTATATAGACCGCCCAAATCTACACGAGTGTACAAAATAGAATGAACAAATTGATCGACGCGTTATCGACGCACGGATACTACATCTGGGATGATTTTATTTCTCAAGAGGAAGTGGCTGAGCTGCGTGACTGTATTCCTGATGATTGGAAGAAAGCACGTATTGGTCGTAACGACGACGTGACTCGTATTGAAACCATTCGTAGTGACAAGATCCAATGGTTGAAGCGCGATATGGGCGCGCCAGTGGCGTCTTTCTTAGACAAGATGGAAGAGATTCGTTTGGAAGCAAACCGTCATTTCTTCCTTGGTTTGTTTGAGTATGAAGCGCACTTCGCGAAATACGAGAAAGGTGACTTCTACCAAAAACATCTCGATTGCTTCAAAGGCAATGAAAACCGCCGACTAACGACCGTGTTCTACATGAATGAATCGTGGAGCGAAGAAGATGCTGGTGAGTTGGTGGTATACGATTTGAACGACAACGAGATTGCAACGATTCCACCGCGTTCGGGTCGTCTGTTCGTGTTCTTATCTGAGCAATTCCCACACGAAGTATTACCGACAAACGCTGAGCGATTCAGTATTGCGGGTTGGTTCCGTATCAACGGTGTAAAAGACAATCAGCTAGATATCGCACACTAAACGAAAAGGACACGTTAGACGTGTCCTTCTGCTTCTTGCTAGAGGTTATTCCACGTCTGTGGAAATCTGGTAGCAGTATTCTAGGTGTTGAGTCAGGACGCCATAAACATCGTGGCAGAGTTGTTGACTATCAATCATTTCATCCATGAGTTGGGCGATTTGATCTTGTGTCATTCTTCCTCGATAAGGGCGATCTTGGGACAGAGCTTGGAAGACATCAGCAACCGCGATAATTCTTGATGGCATATCGAGTTCTTCTGCCGTTTTGTGGTAAGGATATCCAGAGCCATCCAGTCTTTCATGATGATTCGAAGCCCATTCTGCTATCTTGGCGTTTGGAAACACTTTATGAAGTGCTAGCTCTGTGTCTATCGTATGGCGTTTGATTCGAGTGTATTCCTCTTCATCTAGCGCGCCTTCTTTATGCAGGATCTCATCGGGTGTTTTTAGTTTTCCGATATCGTGCACTAGACCAGCGATAAATATCATCTCTTGATGGTGTTCATCGAGACCCATTTCTTTTGCTAGGTACCTTGAAAGCTCTGCAACTTTTTGGGAATGCTGATAAGTGAAAGGACTTTTAGCATCAACGATCTTCGCTAGAAACAACCCAAGGCTATTGAGGTCTTCAATGGTGAGTTGTTTTTGTAACCAATCTATATTTTCGAAACTTAAGCCGATGGTTTCGATGTTTTCTGACTCCATTGCAAACCAGAAACCGTCTGTCATGATGAGTTTCACCATCGCTTCGCACATGTCGGGGTTAAATAGTGTTCCTGAGTTCGCGAGTACGGCTTCGGCGATAATATTTTCATGCAGTGTCACCAAATCAGAGTGACAGTCTGTAGCGTAATGAGCTCTTAAAAAATCCAATCGGTCAGACAAGTAGAGAAGGGCAGCGATATCTTTCTCAAATGGTGAAAGATCCGATTGTTCTAGGTCTTGCCAACGAGTGTGGTGATGAAGGATAGGCGTCGCAAATTGAGCGAGCAAGCTACATTGTTTTAGCGACTGATACCCTCTAATGCAATGCGCTTGAGCATCCTGAGGAACCAACTCCTCGAGTAGCATCATATGCTCTTTAGTCTCAGAAACACCACAATCATGAATCATTCCAGCGAAGTAACAAAACTCCGCTTTTTTAACATCCCATTTCATCGCGATTGCACATTTATAAGCGATATACGCCACTCTGTGACTGTGGTGTGTGTCATCCACACCGACGTAATCGAGTGCTCTCGCTACCCAAATTAACGCATGTTTAAGATCTACTTCAAAGCCTGTTGGTGAATAGTTAGCAGGGGATTGCTTCATTACTTTGTCCGACGTTTTAATTATTATTTATATATGTGTTATCTCAGTAATGATACTTGGTGTTAATAAAAAATATTATCCTCATTTAAAGAATTAAGTCATTAATTTGAACTGGGTAATAGTTTGGTTGATAAAAATGGGAACATGAAATATCAAAGTGAGGTAATCTCGTTTTTGGATGTAACTGATTACTATTACCATTAAAGGGGTGGCGATGAATAGAGTTGTAGTTTGGGGCGCAAGCAGTGGCCTTGGATTGGCAATTGCAAAGTATTTTGCAGAGAAAGGTGCTGAAGTGGTTGGAGTCGCGAGAAGTCCAGAAAAAAGCCCAGAATTGAAGGCGATTTGTCAGTCTACATTTGCATGTGATGCTACGGTTGCTGAAGAGGTTGATCGCGTTGTTGAAAAGCTTAATCAAGAAGACATCATCATTAGCACGATGGGCAGTTTCCGTGCAGACATTCCGGTAGATTACCTTGGCCATCGCTACCTTATCGATGCTGCGTGTAAAGCATCGCTCAAGCGTTTTGTTCTGGTCACGTCACTTGGTTGCGGTGATAGCTGGAAATACCTTTCTGACCGTTCTAAAGCGGGTTTTGGTGGTGTCGTTCGTGAGAAATCACTGGCGGAAGCTTGGTTACAAACCAGCGATTTGGATTACACGATAATCCGCCCAGGAGGATTAAAAGATGGTGAAGCTACTGGTACTGGCGTATTGGGCGAACCCAAAGAGGTTCATGGGTTGATTTATCGCCAAGAGGTGGCGAGATTGGCTTATGAAATGCTAGAAAGAGGGGAAGGCAGCCACCAAATTTTCCATTGTGTTGACTCACAACTTGGTTAGTCGATCTGATTTATAGCGATTGGGGGGGCATACGGTGTGTTCCCCTTTGTTTTTCTGAATGGAAAACAACCCGATCCCTGCCAAGTTCTTTGGCTTGATATAACGCGGCATCTGCTTTATCGAGCAGTACGCAGGTATCAATATATTCGCCCTCTTGGCTCGAACAGAATGCAACACCAATAGAAATTGATAACACTCGATCTTTTGCCTGCGATGCGTGTTCAATGTTCAGATCTTTAACTTCTTTCCTGAGGGTTTCGCCCAGAATCTCACCCTCTTCTAGGCTGGTAAGGTTAACCATCAATACAAACTCTTCTCCGCCCATTCTAAAAGCATAGCCATGGTGGATATCGGCTAATTTACTGACCACTTTGCTCACATGCATTAAGGCTTCGTCGCCACAAAGGTGACCATAGTGATCGTTGTAAGCTTTGAAAAGGTCAATGTCGATATAGAAGCATGTAATATAACCTTCTTGAGATTGATAGCTCAGTAATCGGAAAGAAGAGTCGAGAGAGCGGCGATTTAACAATCCAGTTAGAGGGTCATGTTTTGTGAGTTCGTTTAATCGCTTGTTTTTATCAGTGACCTTATCGACCAGTTGACTAAAAGATTTTGCTAATTCGCCAATTTCATCTGTTCTATGGCTTTCTGGCACTTGCAACACTGAAATGGATTCAAAGTTTTGTTTCATGAAATTTGATAGGCGCTTAATCGGCGAAGATAGGCGATAGGACAAAGTCAGTAGTAGCGGATACGAGATCGCTAAGCTGATAACGATTTCTTTGAATAAATCTAGGATGAATGCCTGTTTGATTTCATTAATTTGTTCAATGTCATATAAGATTTCGATAAAGCCGGATACGCCATTTACCAGAGGTACTTTGACGTACATAAGTCCTTTCTCAAAATCAATATGGCTCTTGTCCTCTGCACGACAAGGCGTAAGGTCTTTGATGTATTTTTGGTTAAACTCCAAACTCTGGCGATACTTTGATTTAGCATCTACTAACCGATTAATCAGGTAATCAACTTTGTCTGGAGTACTAAGGTTTGAGTCTCTAACGGAATTAAGGCGGCTGAGTCGCTGTTGGAGTGTTGATTCATAATTAGGAGGGTAGTGGCTACGCCAGACTTCGCCTATTTCTCTGCTGTAGACGATCTCCATACGATGCTGGCTTATGGAAGAATTCCCAGACACGTACAGATAGTTAAGCTCACCTTGCATATTGAGTTGAGCTTTTAATGCTGGAAGTAATAAGTTCGCGTAGTTGTTGCCATGTACAGCATCACTTACATGGCTAACCAGCGCGGCTACACTATGTTCCCTGGATGTAATAGTCGTTTTTATGATGGTATCCATAGAGCTTTGATAGTTATAGATACTTAAACCACCAATCATGACTAAAACCAAAAGAAAATGTGAGATGAATATAGTACTTCTTATTGAATTTCTCACTACACCTTTCACTCATTAAATACATCAATAATCGGTACTGCACAGGTACCATTGATGCATATGTCTTTGTAGCCATTATGGCATCGATAACAGGCTTCGATATTCAAGGAGGGATGCTGTGCTGATATGTCATTACCTTCCCTATCAAAAGAGCCATACAAGGTTTCGCCAGCCAAGTGTTCCGTTACAAAGATAATATTGGACTCCTCATACACCGCGACAGCTGTAATGCCATCGGTATAGGGGCCATGAGCTTTATATGCTTCTAGTTTTTTTTGAGGGACGTAGATAGAAAGGCTGGTTCCTTTCCCACCATTGGTCCAGTTGTACATCTTTACTGTTTGCTGAATAAATGTTGGAGTTTCCGGAGGTAAAACCACGTCACTTGCAGGAATAATACTTCGCTTCACAAGAACATAGTCTTCCCAGTTATTAGGAAAACTCGCCATTGAAGAAGCGTAAACAGATGAAGAAACGAGTAACATCGAATACAAGACGTGTCTCATGATGAGCCCCCCAGTACATCTTGATATATAAATGGTAGTTGATTGTTCGAGGGTTTGCGGTGAAAGGTGGCATGAGCACAAGTTTTTAATTGTGAGCTATAGTTCTAGAGCAAACTAGAATAATTACTCAAGTTTACGACGTTGGGCTTGGATTGCCCTGAATAAGGAAATGGAATTGATATGCTGAAACACCTTCTTTATCGTGGTTACACCAATGGACTGAAAGCGGCGGCTTACGTACTCCCTTTGCCTAAACCGACCTTGTTTTCGGGACCTGGTAGCCTTCATGAACTGACCGAAGCGATTGCTGACCTTGGATTTAAAAAGTTGCTCCTTGTGACCGATGACGGTCTGGTAAAGGTCGGTATGGCGGAACAGGTGGTGGAAAGCGCAAAAGCTAAGAGTTTAGATGTCGTGTTGTTTTCTGAGGTGAAACCCGATCCCACCTACGATCAAGTCGAGAGTGGTTTAGCGATGTATTTCGAGTCAGAGTGCGATGCGATTTTAGCGTTAGGCGGTGGATCGGCCATGGATTGTGCCAAAGTCATCGCAGCTAGAGCCACCAACAAGAAACCCATTAAGAAACTCGCTGGTCTGTTTCGCGTGTGGAGGACGCCTGCACCTTTATTCGTGATTCCGACGACATCGGGTACTGGGTCGGAAGTGACGATTGCTGCGGTGGTCTCTGAACCAGATACCCACCACAAAACCCCATTAATGGATCCGAAGCTAGTGCCTTTGATGGCGGCATTAGATTCGAATTTGCTGGTTGGTTTGCCTGCGAAGATAACGGCAGATACAGGTATTGATGCGTTGACACACGCGGTAGAAGCTTACATTTCCCGAAACGCGACAACGGAAACCAAAGCGTATTCTGTTGCTGCCATCAAACTGATATTCAAATACTTACCTCGTGCTGTCGAAGAGGGCAGTGACCGTCAAGCTCGACACAAAATGGCAATGGCGTCTTACTATGCGGGTTTAGCCTTTACCAAAGCGAGTCTTGGTTACGTTCACGCATTCGCGCATAACTTGGGTGCCAAGTACGGCTTGCCTCATGGAATGGCAAATGGTCTTGCTTTGCTGCCTGTGCTCCGGTTCTCTTTCTCTGAGATTGAGCCACAACTTACCGCCCTAAGTGAAGCCTTGATAGGGACGCAAGGTGGGCATGTGCCTAGTGCACAAGATTTCTTCGATCGACTGGAGGGGTTGTACAACGAGATTGGCATTGAGCAAACGTCGTCACTGTTGCAAGCGTCTGACACCGATGAGTTAGTGACTTTGATTCTCAAAGAGGCGCATTGGAACTACCCAGTGCCTAAATTTATGAATGAAGAAGAGTGCGGCCAATTGCTTGCGGAAATCAGAGTTTAGATATGAGCGTATAAAATAATTTACACGCGTGGATTTTTATCCTTACACTTTGCTTGATCTTATTAGAAAGATCCTACAGAATCGTCATCATTCCAAATATGGTGTTAGTTTTGGCGTGCCGTTGCCCGATCTGATGCTGACTAATCTTATTAAGCTGTAAAGATAAATATACAATGAGTCGATCTAAAGTGTTTGGTAGCACCCTGATTATCGCAGGGACTACGATTGGTGCTGGTATGCTGGCACTTCCTCTTGCCTCTGCAGGCATTGGTTTTTCTACCTCTTTAATTATCATGTTGGGGTTGTGGGCATTAATGGCGTTTACGGCGCTGTTGATGCTGGAGCTTCACCAATATGCGGACAGCAGTGCAACCCTTCATACTCTGGCGAAACAAATCCTTGGTCAGAAAGGCAAGTGGGTTGCGAGCTTTGCTATGCTGTTCTTGTTCTACTCATTGTGTGCTGCCTACATCGCTGGTGGCGGTGCTCAGTTTGGTGACCGTCTAACAGAATGGTTTGGTCTTGATATTTCTGGCTCAACTTCTACCATCATCTTCACGCTTATCGTAACAATGGTTGTGACGGTTGGTACTGGAACGGTAGACAAGGTAAACCGAGTGCTGTTTGGTCTAAAGATGGTGACCATGATTGCAGTATTGTCATTCCTAGCGCCAAACGTGACCGAATCTTACTTACTGAGCATGCCAATTGAGCAAGGTCTTGTCGTTGCAGCGATTCCAGTCATCTTTACCTCTTTTGGTTTCCACGGCAGCATCCCTGCGATTGTTAACTACCTAGATGGCGACACTTCGTCTCTACGTAAAGCGATTATCGTTGGTTCGACGATTCCACTCGTGATCTATATTTTCTGGCAAATCGTAACCCTGGGTGTTGTAAGCCAAGACACCTTGATTGAAAACGGCGGTTTGAGCGCGCTGATTGGTCAATTGTCTCAAACTGTTCACCAGTCAAATCTTGGTAGTGTGGTAGGCGTATTTGCTGACCTTGCGCTTCTGACGTCTTTCCTAGGTGTGAGTTTGGGTCTGTTTGAGTTCTTGGGCGACACAATCAAAGGTGACAGTGAAAAGCCAAATCGTTTAATCGCCGCAGTGGTGACTTTTACACCGCCACTAGGTTTTGCATTGTTCTACCCACAAGGCTTCATCATGGCTCTGGGTTACGCAGCGATTGCTTTGGCTATTCTTGCTATTTTCCTACCGCTAGTGATGGTGGTGAAGGTGCGTCGCTCTGATGAGTTTACTGGTGAATACCGCGTTGCGGGTGGACAAGGGGCTCTATTAGTAACGGGCATTGCCGGCACGGGCATCGTGATGGCGCAGCTACTTATTACTTTGGGTGTACTTCCTGCATTGGGTTAATCACCAAGCTGATAGATAACGAACAACTCATCATGTATTGAAAAACCAGTGTGCGAAAGTGCGCTGGTTTTTTTGATCTGGATTAAATTACCGTAGAATATTCGGTGAAAATATTGGCGAAAAACTGTTTTTATTTCGTACACTTAAGTTGTGGTATGTCGATAATTTAGGTGGAGAAAAGCCGCTCTAATCACATCAAATACGCTGACTTTCATGAGCCTTTTCTTCTGGTTTCTCTACTTGGTGTGGAGGTGAAGTATGGCGCACCGGAGTTTTTACCCGTTTGCAAAGCCGCTCAATGAGCAAATGCAAACTTTGAAGAATAGGATGCAGGCACATTTACCATGTGTCGATAGGGTGTCTTTTGCGAAGTATCACCCTAAACAAGGCATGCTTAAATCTTTTGCCGAAAGTGAGTTCGACACTTGGTGTTTGGCTCATCACGAAGCGCCACTTCGAAAACTGCACAATCTGAGCATTGCCGCTGACAATGCCATCCCTCGTCTTGTTAACGATCTCTACGACATCAACCACTGTCCACGTATTCAAACCTTATTAAAAGAAGGTTACCACTCGTCTGTTGCTATCCCTTGTTACGACCAGCAAACCTTTACTGGGTTCGTGTTTCTTAATTCTATTCAGCCTAATGCGTTCAGTGTAGAAGCGTTGAATGGATTGAAACCTTACTTTGAAATGGTGCAATTCGCGGTTGAGTCTGAAGATCATGTTGTCAATGCGATTGAAATATTGGCAGAAAGAATGCAGTGCTTGATGCCGGGCTACTCGCCTGAGGTTTACTCGCACACCAAGCGTATTGGAATGTACGCCCAATTGATTGCGACAGAGCTTGCCGACTCATATCAGTTTAGCGATGAAGTTGTCGAGCAAATCGGAATGTTCACTCGTTATCATGCTTTGAGTGACATTAAGCTCCCTGCTGATGTGGTGTGCAACCGCCGCTGCGTGAATGCAGAGCAAGAAGCGTTGTTAACTGAGCACATCGAACAATGCGTTGAATCAGCAGATAACATTGTGGCGAGAATTGGTAATCCGGTTCATCCGAGTGTCACTTTATTCCAGCAAATTACGTCTTATCAATATGAAAACCTTGATGGATCCGGTTATCCGTACGGTCTGGATCGTTCAGGTATTCCTATCGCCGCTCAAATCGCGTCAGTCGCCAATGTGTTTGATGTCATGACCACCCATCATCCATATCGTCAAGCGTGGTCAATTCCGTATGCCTTGTTAGAGCTTGAGAAACGCGTTTATCAAGGCTTGTTATCCCGAGAGTGCGTGAATGCCTTGCGCGATCATCAAGGCTATCTAAAACAAATCATTCATAAGTACCCAGAGCATTATGCTGGTATGGGGTTAATGTGAGAGTAGAGGAGCGAACGGTGAAGGGAATCAAAATATTGACTAGGAGGTCAGAATAAATAATACTGTATATGTATACAGTAACTAGTTTGGAGGTGAAGTATGTTGTGGGAAACCCTAGAAAGAGTAAACCGCTTACGCCAACAAGCACTTGCGAATGCTGAATTCGTAGAGTCGGCAAAGGAGCATGAAGAAGCCTTGCATGACCAAGAGTATCACTATCAACCAAGAAAGCGTTCAGCCAAAGACAAACAAGGTAAGAAGTCGCTGGCCGATATCTATAAAGAAGTAGAGTTTGGCGCTGACGCCCGTCATTAACTGGTTCAACAACGCTGCGGCTCTCATCCAACTCTTCCTATCGTCGCAGCTTAATTTATTCCTTGAGCGAGCATTGTGAATGGCGATGCTCGCCAACAATAGTCCTCGTTTCCAATCCCTATCTCGTTTCGCTTGAAATCACTTTATCCCCTTGCTTCTGACGTGCTTGCATTAACGAGAATGTGTCTCCAGCAAGATTTATAAAATTATTTATTAATGATAATGACAATGGTTTGCATTTGTATCTTCGCTGTTATATAAAGCCAAGCTTATTAATCGTTTTGTTGAATAAAATTATAAAACGTAACGGGAAGGTAGACGGCAAAGCGAAGTTTCACCAGCCCCGAGACGTAAATAGGATTAGGTGAAGTAGGGATGTTAGAAGCCAAGGCACTCCAATTCGACATTGACGGTAAGTCTCTGTTGAAAGCATTTGATTTGACGTTTGAAACTGGAAAAACGTACGCGCTTGTCGGACACAATGGTTCTGGCAAATCCACACTTCTTAAGCTGCTCGCTCAGCAGCAACCATACAGTGAAGGCGATATCTTGCTGCATGGTGACAACATCAACCGTTTATCGGCAAAGAAATTTGCTCAGCACATCGCTTATCTCCCTCAACATTTACCGATGACCGACAGCATCTTAGGCCGAGATTTAGTGAGCTTTGGTCGTTACCCTTGGCATGGTTTGCTTGGCAGGTTAAGTGCGAAAGATAAAACCATCGTGGAAGAGGCGATGGAAATGACAGGAACAACCAAATATGCCGATCGCCTTGTTGACACGCTTTCTGGTGGTGAGCGTCAACGCGTGTGGCTAGCGATGCTACTCGCACAGAAAACCGAATATCTGTTGCTCGATGAGCCGTTGTCTGCGCTCGATATTAGTCATCAGGTCGATATGCTTTCTTTGATCTCTAAACTCAGTAAAGAGCTTGGCTTGGGGGTCATTATCGTACTGCATGACATTAACTTAGCTGCGCGCTTTTGTGATGAGATTGTCGCATTGCACCAAGGTGACTTGATAGCACAAGGCGAAGTTCAACACGTATTTACCGAGCCTAAGTTACAACAAATCTATGGCATTGAAATGCGTATTTCTGACCATCCTGCTGGGTATCCAGTAGCGATGCCAAGTTAAGTGGGGTCAACAATGGATTGTAAACCACTAATTACTTGGCTGAAGCGAGCCATTTTGGTGACGAGCCTTGCTTCTCCCTTATTTGCTCATGCGATGGAACAACCGTCATCACAACGAGTGATGTCGGTAGATTGGACACAGACCGAAACCATGCTTGCTCTCGGCGTTGTTCCAGTCGGGGTTGCACAAGGGCAAGATTATGATGCGTGGGTGAAAGCGCCAATGTTGCCAAAACAAACGAAAGATGTCGGTTTAAGAACGCAACCAAACATCGAACGTATCTACGAGCTCAACCCTGATCGTATTTTTATCGCCCCTTACTTTTCTGCCATGGAAAACCGATTAGCAGAAATTGCACCTGTTACAACGATAGACCTATACGGGCAGGGAATCACTGATTGGTCGGTGTTGACTCAATTTACACGTACTTTCGGCAAAGAGCTGGGACGAGAGATTGAAGCTGAAACGTTTATTGAACAGTCAGAAGCGCAGCTTGCCTCACTCAAGCAAAAAGTCGATCAAGATTCAGCCCCATTATTAATGGTCCAATTTATGGACACTAAACACGTGCGTGTCTTTGGCGAGAACAGCTTGTATTCCCAAGCGATAAACAAGCTCGGCCTTACTAATGCGTGGACGGAAGAAACCAATAGCTGGGGCTTTAGTATGGTCGGTATCGACAAACTCGCGGGAATAAAAGCGCAGATCGTCATTGTGGATCCGCTTCCTCATGGTGGAGAACAACAGTTGGCTCAGGACCAATTTTGGCAATATATCGTAGAACAATCAGGTCATCCGGTTATGCGCGTTGAGCCTGTCTGGAGCTTTGGTGCAATGCCCTCTGCGGTTCGCTTTGCTCATTTAATCGCTGCGGCAAAAGAGAAGGGGCACTTCTGATGAGAGCTTTTCCTTTATCTTTAGTGATCTTACTTTCCCTGTTCACGATGTCGGTTGGTGCACTACATCTGAGTCAAACCACCGCCTTTTCTATTGGTTTCGCAAGCCTTTGGCAACCTGACTTCCAGTCGATAAATTCTGTGCTTCTTCACTTTAGCTGGTGGCCACGCGTGTTTACGACGGTGATCTCCGGAGCAGGCTTGGCAGTGGCTGGCGTATTGATGCAACAGGTTCTACGTAATTCGTTGGCATCACCTACGACTTTAGGGGTTGCGAGTGGTGCGAACTTTACGCTCATGCTTGCCACGCTATTCACACCTTGGATGCTAGACTTTTCCGCCAACTTAGTTGCTTTGGTCGGCGGTGTTACCTCGATGGGGTTAGTGATGCTGCTGTCTTGGCGCCGTGCACTTTCTCCGACCGTTGTTGTCGTTTCTGGCTTGGTGATCAACTTGTATTTTGCCTCTCTGAGTACGGTCATTTTGATGATGAATACGGAGAAGCTCAATGGGCTGATGATCTGGGGCGCTGGCTCCTTAGTTCAGAGTGGCTGGGATGATTTCAGTTATCTTGCACCAAGAGTTGCCATTGTTGCGCTAGTGGCATTTTTGTTTGCTAAACCTTTGAGCCTTTTGGAGCTATCAGAGCAAGGTGCAAAAAGTTTAGGACTATCGCTCGCGAAGCTACGTTTTGTTTGTCTTGGCTTAGCGGTGCTTATGACTTCTTGGGTTGTGGCGACGGTGGGTATCATCGGCTTTATCGGTCTTGCTGCGCCAGCAATCACACGCTTGATTGGTGTGCATAAGATTCAACACAAGCTTTGGGTTTCAATGTTGATTGGTGCAATGCTTTTGACCCTCACCGATTTAGTGATTCAACAATTACCAGGTTTGATGGCGAGTTTCATTCCGACTGGCGCGGCGACGGCGGCGTTGGGCGCACCACTGTTGCTTTGGTTACTACCTCGATTATCACAGAAGACACAAGGGCATACGCAAACCGTGCTTACTCGTCATTCTGAGCGCGTCAGCAAACTCAACAAACACGCCATCGCATTTACCTTGTTGATCATCTTGGCGGCAGTCGTGCTCTTCAGCACAGTTTCAGTCCAGAACCAAGGATGGACATCGCTATTCTCTACCCATGAATGGCTATTTTTGGAATGGCGCACACCTAGGCTTTTAGCTGCGGCGATGGCCGGGGCGATGTTGGCGATTGCAGGAACCATGATTCAGCGATTAAGTGGCAACCCGATGGCGAGTCCTGAGGTGATTGGTATCAGCTCAGGAACTGCAATGGGGTTGATCATTGCTATGTTTACGGGCGTCGGTGCATCGGTTGTGACTTTGTCTATTGGTGGCTTGATTGGTGCTTTACTGACGGTACTAATCATTGTCTTGTTGAACAGAAAATCTGGCTTCCAACCAGAACGAATCTTGCTGACAGGTATTGCCATTACTGCACTCATGAATGCCATTCAGAGTTTTATTTTGGCAACGGGTGACCCACGCAGTTATCAAGCGTTGGCTTGGTTATCTGGCTCGACGTATTACGTGTCAATGGACACGCTGCTCCCGCTGGCACTGTCTGCCATTGTGTTTATTGGTTTGAGTTTTGTCTGTGTTCGCTGGTTAGATATTTTGCCGATTGGAGCTTCTTCTTCCAAAGCGCTCGGCATCAAAGTTGACCGTTCTCGTGCCATTTTATTATTGCTTGTGGCTTGTCTTACTGTCAGCGCGACGCTGGTTGTCGGTCCTATTAGTTTCGTCGGTTTACTTGCGCCACATTTGGCACGTTTGTTTGGCTTTAATAAAGCATCGCAACACATGTTGTGTGCCGCCTTGCTTGGCGCTGGTGTGATGTTATTGGCTGATTGGCTGGGCAGACAGGTGCTTTATCCGCAAGAGATCCCAGCAGGGTTGATGGCGTCTCTAATCGGCGGTTTATATCTGATGTGGGGACTACGTCGCCTGTAACGACGGTGTGTGTTTCCTAAATAACATACCAAAACAATAAAAAAATCTATGGCTGGGTGGTCGCTCTCATCACCCAGTTTGTGATGCTCGCAAAACACGTTCGGTGTTTTTGCGTTTAAGGAAAATCAGTGGTTATGCCGGAACCAACCTGTTGAGTTTGTCTATTGGCTCAATGCATAAAGGTTGGAAAGGTTGCCGACAAAAAAGGAGAAAAATGATGAATCGGCAGTTTATGCTAACACCCGCAGCAGTGGCTATTGCGATGGTGCTAGCAACCCCTCAAGTGCTTGCTCAAGAAGATGAAAACATCGTCGTAATTGGCCAACAAGAAGACAGTGCTGTTGGCCCTGACTTTAGTTATCTTGGCGCAAAAAGTCGCACTGCGACAAAAATGGATTTAGCGATCAACGAAACGCCACGCGCTGTTTCTGTTGTGACTCGTGAACAGATGGATGATCGTGCATCAATCAGTGTTTCAGATGCTCTGCAATATACGCCAAGCATTCAAACCAATTACTTTGGTGAAGACAACAAACAAGACTGGTTTATTATCCGTGGCTTTAAGCAGGCGAACAGTGGCTTATATCAAGATGGAACCCGTCTGTACTCATCTGGATTTTACAGTTGGCAGATTGACCCGTTTGCATTAGAGCGAGTGGAAGTGCTACGTGGTGCTGCCTCTGTGCTTTACGGTCAAAACCCACCAGGTGGTGTTATTAACTTGGTGAGTAAACGTCCTCAGTTTGATGCTGGCTCTGGTCAGGTGTCTTTGGAGTATGGTTCTGAAGATCGTAAACAGATTTCTCTGGATGTGAACTCAGAAGTAAACGAGAAGCTTGCTGTTCGTGTGCAAGGTTTGGCACGAAAGAACGGTACACGTGTTGATGGCGTCGAAGCTGAGCGTTTCCTCGTTGCGCCGTCACTGACGTACAAGTTCACTGACGCGTCAGAAATTACTTTGCTAACCAGTTACCAAAAAGATGATTCTGACCCATATCTGCAGTTCCTACCTGTTGAAGGAACATTGAAGCCAAACAAAAACGGTAAGATAAGCGATAGTCTCGCGGTCGGGAACACGGATTGGGAAACGTTTGAGCGTGAGCAGGTATCGGTTGGTTACGAGTTTTCGCACATGTTCAATGACTCGACTTCTTTTGTGCAGTCGACTCGCTACAGCCAAATGGATGTAAAGCTACAACAAATGTATTCGTACGTTTATGCGGCTGACGTTCCGGGGTTAGGTCCATTGCTCGACCCGTTGAATGAACGTAAAAGTATCCTACGTGCTGCCAGTACAGAAGAGGGCTCTTCTGATGCATTCAATATTGATAACCGCCTGATGCACAACATGCAATGGGGCAGTGTTGAACACAACCTCATGGTTGGTATTGACTACCAGATGGTCAGTATTGATGGTAAAGACTTTGCAAGCGACCCACTAGTGGCGGATGGTAATTCCATCTTGAATACACCAATTGGCATGTTACCAGACCCACGTTTTGATGTGTTCAACCCAAATTACTCGAACAATGTTTGGTTGCTAGATCCAACAACGCTTCAACCATTGACTGACGCAGACAAGCAGCGAACAAAGGTTGATAACGAGCAGCTTGGCATCTACCTACAAGACCACATCTTGGTCAATGACAAGTGGGCCGTTCTTCTTGGTGCGCGTTATGATGATACGAGTAATGAAGTTCACAATGTAACGACAGGCTCTCGAACCAAAGTGGATAATGAAGAGTGGACGTTTAGCGTAGGCACTGCCTACATCACGGATACTGGCTTCACGCCATACTTTAGCTACTCGCAGTACTTTGATCCTATTATTCAGCAAGACAGTGCAGGTAAGCCTGCTAAGCCTGAAAGTGGAGACCAATTTGAAGTTGGTGTGAAATACCAACCACGTACCTTTGATGGCTACTTTAATGTTGCCGCTTATCAGGCAACAAAAGAGAACCTAGCTCGAATCCACCTAAATCAATTAACTCAAATTGGTAAAGTGGAGAATAAAGGTATCGAACTTGAAGCGGTTGCCAATGTGACGCCGTCACTAACCTTGCTTGGCAACATCGCGTATGTAGACTCTGAAATCAAAGAAGACGTGAATGCAGCGTGGGTAGGGAACTCACCATCTCAAGTTGCGAACACGGTATCATCTGCTTGGGCACATTACCGTTTCTTAGAAGGAACGCTTGATGGTTTAGCTGTGGGGCTAGGTGCGCGTTACACGGGTGAGTCATACGGTGATAACACGGAGACACTTAAAGTGCCGGGTTATTTCTTGATGGATGCCACTGTGAGCTACCGTATTGGTGATTACAAACTGCAAGTTGCAGCCAAGAACCTAGCAGACAAAGAATACGTCGCAACGTGTGATGGTTTCTGCTGGTATGGTGACCGCCGCAATGTTATCGCAAGCTTAACTTACGATTGGTAAGCGCTAGCACAAAATAAAAATCCCCCGAAAAGTCGGGGGATTTTTTTAGAAATTAGCTTTGCGTACGTAATGAGGGTTTTTGTATTTCTTTTCTGGGCCAAAGTTACTCACAACCAGCTTGTTCCAGAGCGTTTTGTCAAATTCGCCTTTAGGGATGGAAGGGTAGAGTGTTTCTTCTTCTTCCCGAGCAAAGTTCATATATTGCTTTTTCTTTATCTGGTTGTATCGCTTCGCGATCTGATTGTGTTTTCTTACCCATTCCGCTTTATATTCGCGCAGAACTTTCTCGCCTTTCTCTACATCCATTCGCGATAAAAAAAGTCTTTTATAGGAAACTTTTCTATCTAGCATCGTACGCATCACAGTCTGAATATATTTACCGTGATGGGTGATGGTGATGTCATTTTCATCGATAGGCTTTATACACCAGCCTTTGGGTAAAAAGTCTGGTTTTTTAAACTGCTTATTTCGTTCCATCAACACCTGATGCAATACAAGATCAGAGGTGCCACGAAACGTTTTTTGCCACTTCGCAATACGAATTTGTAATGACCCGGGCAAACGATAGATATTAGTAAACTTATCTTGGTCCATGGACTGTAGTCATGACTCTATTTAGTAATATTTAAGATCGCCAAACCAAAGCGTCGGCTAGGGTGGAAGTTCCGAGCCGTATATGAATGGTTGACTTGTTATTTAGCGCGATTTTACAACGAGCGGGCTCAAAATAGCGAGGGGTTATGTCAATAATAGGTAAGAAATATCAAAATTGTTGAAAATATGAAGAAAATGACTGAGCCTCGCTAGCCTAATTTACGTTAGGTTCACAAGGCTCAGGATAATTAAAAAGAACGAGCTTAAACCGCTTCCTCCAACCACTGTTCCTCGCCTTCGAGTTGCTGGATATGGCGATTTGCTTGTTGTAGTTGGTACATTTGAGCGTAACGTCCCTTAAGTTTTAGCAGTTCGGAGTGGGTACCTTTCTCAACTAAATCACCATGATGCAATACCACGATTTGATCAGCATCTAAGATGGTTGATAAACGGTGGGCGATAACGACCAGCGTCATATCTTTACGCAATACTTCTAGGCTCTTTTGAATCAGAGCTTCAGTACCGGAGTCAATGTTCGCCGTGGCTTCATCCAAGATGAGTACCTTAGGCTTCGCAACTAACACACGCGCTAATGCAAGAAGCTGCTTTTGACCAGCTGATAGGTTTGTTTCACCTTGTCCAAGAGTTGTATCTAAACCATTGGGGTAACGACGAATTTGCTCCGACAATCCCACTTTTTCTAACGCATCCCAAATCAATTCGTCTTCTACCGCTCTACCCAATGAGATATTCTCTCGTACGCTCGCTGGCAGAATGTGTGGGTCTTGCTGAACCATAGCAACGTCTTTGCGAAGTACACCTTTTCCTAGGGATTTCAATGGGCGACCATCAATCAGCAGTTCCCCACTGTTTGTTGGATAGAAGCCCATCAGTAGCGAAGCGAGTGTGCTTTTTCCGCTCCCTGTATGACCGACCAGCGCAATAAAGTCCTGATGCGCAGCTTGTAGGGAGATGTCCTTTAAGACGTCTTGCTTGCCATCGTAGCTGAAAGTGAGATTACTTAACTCAATCGCGCCCGTTTGCAGCGGTTTATGGTCGTCACCGTAGCTCTGTTCTTGTGCGTCCATCAACTCAAAAACACGCTCACTCGAAACTAATGCTTGTTGAAGCAGTGCAAGTTGCTGAGTCATTTCAATGAGAGGTTCAGTTACTCTACCTAAGTAGCTTATGAAGGCGTAAAGCACACCGACACCAATCATCTCGATACCGTTAAAGCCAAAAATAGCTACCAGTGACAGCAATGCGAGACCAGCTAGCAGGTCCATGAGAGGGCGCAGTAAGAAACCATTGAGTCGAATCACTTTCTTTGATGCTACGAGATGGTTAGCCGTCAACTCGTTGAACTGCTTATTGAACCGTTCTTCCTGCTGCATAAGCTGGATGACACTCATGCCCTGTATAGACTCGCTTAAGTTCGCGTTAATGTCGGTTAGCAAATCACGCATATTGCGGTAATTCTCTGTACTCAGCTTTTTAAACAGGTACATAAAGCCAACCACGATTGGAAGAAGAATCAGGACGACTAATGTCAGCTTCCAACTCATGTAAAACATCACACCAAGCATGACTAAAATCATCACAACGTTTTTGACTACCGTTGCGATAAGTAACTCGTAAAACTGCTGCAGAGATTCAGTATCGTTGGTAATACGAGAGACCAACTTTCCTGCAGGTGTGTAGTCAAACGCAGATAAAGGCTGCTTGATTACGCCAGAAAACGTCTGTTTACGGATGGTTTTGATGATATTGGTTGCAACAATACTAAACTGCAAAGATTGAAAGTAAGCAAAGGTTGCAGCAATAACCTGCAGACCGATATATCCAGCCGCTAAGGTAATCAAAATATCTTTGGTGTAATCCCCTTTGGTAATATGCTCATCGATAAAGTATTGAATCAGCCAAGGGCCACCTGCGTTTGCTAACGCAGCGATAAACAGCAGCAACAAGCCTTTAATCATAGGTTTCGGTTGCTGAAGAGGGTAAGACAACAATCGTTTGAATGTACTCTGTTTCATGGTTACTCCTCCATTGCCTGTTCTAGTTTTTGGTATTGGTACATTTCCGCATACCACCCTTGTTGTTCCAGTAGAGCCTGATGTCTACCTCTTTCCGCGATGTGCCCATGGTTCAGCACCAAAATTTCATTTGCGGCTTCCAACGCTGTTAAGCGATGTGCAATTACGATCAGTGATTGATCTCGATAATGTTGCTCAAGGTTCTTCAGGATCTCATGCTCTGTGCGACCGTCTACCGCAGATAGAGCGTCATCGAGAACAAGAATATCCGCGTTAAGTAGCATTGCTCTAGCTATCGCAATACGTTGCTTTTGACCACCAGACAAGGTGATGCCTTTTTCACCGACTTCAGTTTGGTAGCCATCAGGAAACTTCTCGATATCGTCATGGATACATGCGTATTTTGCCGCTTGATAAACCTCTTCTTTCGAAGCCTTTGGGTTGCCTAATGCGATGTTGTCATAAATGGTTTGCGAAAAGAGAAACGGGCTTTGGTTGACGATGGCAAATCGACTACGCCATTCCGAAAGAACAGCATCTTTGATTGAAACGTCGCCAAACTTAATTGCTCCGTCATTCAGCTCATGTTGTCTGAGTAGCAAAGTGAGTAACGTTGACTTGCCACTACCAACGGCTCCCGCAATACCCAGCATTGTTCCTGGCTCAATAACACAGTGCACATTGGTGAGTGCTGGTGGCAATTCTGCAGACCAATGGAAAGATTCAATATCAATGTTAAGCGGCAGAGGTTTATCGCCAAGCGGCTTATCGCCACTGGTGATCTCTGGCTTCTCATTGAAAATTTCTTCTAGACGATTCCAAGCCGCAGAGCCACGTTCCAAGATATTGAATAAGAAAGCAAATGCCAGCATTGGCCAAATCATAAGGCCGAGATACATGGTAAACGCGGTTAAATCACCTAATGTGATGTCTCCTTTATCCACCAAATATGCACCAACTGCCACACTAAGAAAAAAGGACATGCCGATGGTGATTTGGATTGCAGGGTCGAACCGAGCATCCGCACGTGCGACGGCGATGTTTTTACTTCCTGTATCATCAACAACATCTTCAAAACGTTTCTGTTCTTGGTCTTCCAAGCCAAAAGCTCGCAACATCCTTACGCCATTAAGAGACTCTTGAGTCATGTCAGACATGGTGGAAAATGCTTCCTGAGCGATACGAAAACGCTTATGCAGGATGCGAACAATAAAGAAGATCATCACCGCAAGAAATGGCATAGGTAGCAAAGCCATAACGGTGAGTTTCCAGCTGATTTGCGTCACCATGATGATCAGTACTGCAACCCCGGTAATCAACGAATCGGCTGCGGTTAACACACCTTCTCCAGCGGTCATAACGATGTTACGAACGTCGTTAGTTCCGCGAGCCATAAGGTCGCCTGTTTTGAAGCGCTCAAAGAATCGAGGAGGCTGAGTTGAAAGGTGGCGGTATAAGCGATTACGCAAAATGGTACCGAGCTCCCAACTGGCTCCGAATAACCAAATTCGCCATAAAATGCGACAAGCATAAATCGCAAAGAAAAGCGCAATTAATCCACCTAACCACAATAGAAGGGTTTGCGTTGTCATCGTCTGTTGAACAACACCATCGACAATAAGACCTACCGCTTTGGGTGGAATTAGCTGGAGAGCGGAAATGACGGCAAACAGTAAGATTGAACCTACATAGTGCTTCCATTTGAGTTGGAAATACCAACGCAGCTGCCAAAAAATCTTCATCGCGCCTCCTGCTTTAAATTATTGAATTTTTTATAAATCTAATCATTCATTATTCGAGATAATAATATGAATACAAGCACATTCTTTCGCTAAATCATAAAACAATACAATCTATCGGATCGCCATAAACGTTACGGAGAAAAATGTGATCAATAGCTAAATATGGAGGGGGTTTTGGATAAATGTGAAATATTTGTTTAATGCGTGAAATAAAAAGAAACAGTATACCCAAGCATCTCATGGTTACTTGGGTATAAAAGTGTGGGGGGCTTCCGATTGCCTTTAGATGATAAACCCAGCTATTTACTACGATTGAGATTAACAGTCTTCGGTTTTTATATCGTATGAAAGAGCACCGCCCGCTTGTGTGGGGTAGTACACTTCGACATAGCAAAGGTTGTGTCGGCTTACGGGCTTGTTGGCGAAGCCGATCAAAAAGTAGGGCTCGTCTGGCGAGTCTTTACCGTACCATCGGTTGATGGTGAGTTGCGGGTCAAAGCCAGCTAGGTCTTTTGCTGCAAGTACAAACTTGATCAATCCGAAATATCCAACCACATCGTTGCGACCGTCGTTATCAAGATCAATATTTTCCGTTGCTCCGCCATCAACATGCTCTTGGGATTGTAAAACGGCTTTAGCATAGACTTGGTCATTGGCGGTTCGCAACGCATCACGCGCACCGACAAGAACCGCAATACGAGCATCTTTTTGGATACTGAGAAAGCGAGGAACGGCAACCGTTCCAACAATCGCCAAGATGGTGATTGTCACGACTAAACCGATAAGAGAGAAACCTCTAGCTGCATCCATATACTGCACCATTTAAGTGGATTTTTTGTGCGACTATTTTCATTTCAATGCAGGGAGGTGGTGGTATGAAAAAAGTATTAGAAAACATGACGAACTTCGGTATTTGGAAAGCCCGATGTAAGGTAGTTATCTTGAGTTAGGGTATGGCAGAGAGAAAGCAGCTGCGGTTTATCTGAGTTGTATTTGGATGAGTCAAATTGATGTAGACCATAGAAAAACAGGTGAGTTGTTCTAACTTATTTTTTACCCTTTATGAGTTAGACTTTTTACCCATTAACATTCTGTTTATGGCTTTTGTTCTACTCAAAACAGGAAAACTCCACAATGCACTAGGCATTTATAAAGCACGCAAAAATCCCATAGGCATTCAATTTAATATCCGCTAATTCATTTTGCCAAGGTTATATTAATTGAGTTGCATTAAAATGATGGGCATAATACTTGGCAGAAGTAACACAGAGAGCAATATAACAAGGCGTTATGTTTAGGCGATAACCCCAAGGTAAACAATCACAACAAATGAAAGGTATTAATAATGAGTAAAGTTATGTTTGAGGATTTCGGATTTAAATTAGCTGTAATCAACCATTTGATGTACGACAATGAACTGCTAACCCCTATTTTTAACCTTGAAAATCATATTAAAAAGTGCCGCAATCTTGATGATAGCGAAGTTCATGAGTTGTTTGAAAGTGAGGAAGGGTACGCTCCGTTTCCTGAAGCAATAGAGTTTTTCAAAAATATTGAAATCCCCCAGCATTTACTGGAAAACATCGATGAGATAATAATGGATGGTGGAGATGAAATATATTCTCAAATTATTCCTTGGTGGGGTGGAGAGGACTATTATGAGATTTTTGGCATCAAGTCAGCCGAAGATGCTGATATGATGAAGAATCTTAAAGAGATCACTCTACTAGATAGTGAAAATGAATTGATAATAGATGACTTTAAGAGAAAAGGCATAGAAGCAGATTGGGTTTAAAATTCACTTACCAAGTTCTTATTTGAACTATAGCAGTATAGCAGGCCTTGTGGTTTCTCATATCAATGGACATTGATCGATCGAGCTAAACGATGAGTTTAGTTGTATAAGATTTGATACAGTGGTTATGATTTTAATCACAGATTTATGGCTTTTTAGTATTGAAAAGTAGTGAGAATATGAAAATTAAAACGTTACTCGGGTTTGTAGTGGCTTTGGTATTCGTTGCTCATCACTTAACAGGGCGTTATGTCTCGTCTATATTTAAATGTTTAATTTGATGAATGTAGAATAAAATTTTTTTGTACGAACTTGACCAGCCTATAGAAATTGGTCAGAGATACGTTTTCTACCTATTCAAAAAAACTCAACCTCCAAAGTTTTATGCGGATTTGTTCGATAAAGCTAAGGCTGAGAGTGCGGTAGGGACTGTCAGAAATATCATCCATCCTGATTTTGGTGAAATCACCTCCATTGACACTCGAGGGTTAGACTAAACCATTACGTCAAAAAGTGCTGTCTCTTTTAGAGTTGAAGCCGAACAAGAGCTAGGCGTAGTCTATGGATATAATATACAACCATAAAGAATGGACGTTTATTGTTGAGTTTGAGAGAAACACATAACAATCTGCTTAAGAATGATTCGCAATGCTTGGCATTTTGCTATGTGTTGCGTTTCATGTTTGATGTGTAATGCGGTAGCATCGGTATTGTGTTGCTCACACCTTAATGCGTCGTTAGTCTTATGAAGGAAATATTGTGGAAATCTGGAAGTTACTATTCTTTATACCTGCATGCTTTGCGCTCAATATGACACCTGGTCCAAACAATCTATTATCCATGAACAACGCTCGTTGTTACGGTTTCAAATCCGCTTTCATTGCTGGACTTGGTCGTATTGCTGCATTTGCTGTAATGATCGCTTTGGCTGCTTCCGGTTTAGCCGTCGTTCTCTATGCTTCTGAGACTTTATTTCTAACCATTAAAATTGTGGGTGCAGCTTATTTGTTGTGGATTGCATTTAATCTTTGGCATTCGGAAGCTAGCCCTGTCTCAGAGCTAAAAAATACACGCAATCGGATAGGCTTAGCCAAACAAGAATTTTTGCTAGCCGCTGGTAATCCAAAGGCGATTTTAATCTTTACCGCCTTTTTACCGCAGTTCGTCGATGTTTCGTCTAGCGTAAATGAGCAGTTCTTCGCTTTAGGGTCTACGTTCCTAATTTTAGAAATGGGGGCAATATCGATTTATGCCATATTTGGATTGTATTTAAGGAAGTGGTTCACGAAGCCGAACATGGCAAAGCGCTTCAATAGAGGTTGTGCAACTTTTTTGGCTATGTCTGGAGCAAGCTTGTTACTAAGTCGCCAGTAATCAAACTAATAAACTGTTTAAGAGTGACTCGCAATGAGCGACATTTTCACAATACGCCGGGGTGTGTATTTAAGGTGGTATGGTTAGGTTTCGTGGCCGCGTTGCGCACTACTTAATGCGGTATAGGTTAATAAGGAGGTTACATGTTAAGAAATTTATTTACTGCACTCTTAGGTGTGCTTTTGTCCATCATATTGGGCTTTGTAGCTTACTATGCTTATTCCAAGTTCACTATTGATACCCATGAAGTAGATTGGAGCGGTGTTTCTGGAATGATGGATACCTTGATGGTTATTCTAACAGTGCTTCTTTTGATTGGTCTCAGGCAAGGGGCTCAATCTATAGACCAGGCTAATCATTCAAGGGATGCAGACTTATTGAACTGGGCAATGGGTGAAATGGATGAGCTCAAAGAGTCTATTAAAATAGTTACTGACGCCCACAAGAGAGAACCATATTGCATCAATGTTCAAGATTTATCGGAAGATTATGTTTCTAATTGGAATGATGAAGAGCTCAAAGCTGCAAATAAGGTAAGCATTGGTTTGCAACGAATTGGTTACTACGCTTCTCAAAACCTAGTTTCCAAGAAGCATTATTTAAACCTTTGGGGCCCAAGTTATTTATCGTGTTGGTATTCACTTGAAAGTTGGGTAAAGCATAAACGCTTGAAGTTAGAAGAGCCTCTAGATATTGAAGATGGGGCTTATAGCCGAAGATACTTTGAGTACTTTGCTGAATACTGCGAAATGGAGTTACCAGACTTGTTGTATGACAACACAAGAAAGCAGTTTAAGTTGCCACCTTTGCCAAGAGTGAAAGGAGTCAGGCGTTATCTAAAAAGGTTAGCTTTGAGGTTTAAAAGTCAAAACTTAACCTAACAAATGTTTTAGGGTGATTTGTCACACGTGGCATTTTAACTATGCATTGCGCTTTGTATTCGAGGTGGTGTTCGATAGCTTCTGCATTGCGTTGTCCACACCTTAACAGGGTGTTACTTGAATTTGAGGAATTGAGTAAATGAAGAGACCAATTGCGATATTTATTGCAGCTTTGTGCCTAGCTTCGGTTAGCGTCCAAGCCAATGATTATCAGTTAAAACAAGCATATGAAAATCATCAAAGTGATATTCAAGTTCAAGGCTCGGGTAAAGTAATTCGTTTGCTACCTGACGACAATGACGGAAGTAGGCATCAAAAATTTATATTGAAATTGCATAGCAAGCAAACCTTACTAGTCGCGCACAATATTGACTTAGCCCCTAGAATTCCCGATCTAGAGGTTGGCGATAGTGTGCAGTTTTACGGCGAGTATGAATGGAGTAATAAAGGTGGTGTCATGCACTGGACACACCATGATCCAAACAATCGACACCCGCATGGTTGGTTAAAGCACAACGGCAAGAAGTACGATTAAAAATTCACGCAACAAACTGTTCAGGAGTGGTTAGCAACGCGTGGCATTTTTACTATGCGTTGATTTAAGTGTTTAAGGTGGTATGCAGCGACTTCGGTATTGCGTTGCTCACCCCTTAACAGGGCGTTATGCCACTTTTATTTTACTTCTCATGGATGAGGATAGAATTAGATGCAATATGGGATTCAGCATCACATAGAAGTTACGGCAAAAGCTGCCGGAGCTGTGATTTTTAATCAACGCAATGAAGTGTTATTGGTTCAAGAGCTAACCGGCTCAAAGAAAGGTCTATGGCATATACCGTCAGGTAGTGTTGAATCTACAGAGTTTCCTCAAGAGGCAGCGGTCAGGGAAATTGCAGAAGAAACGGGTTTAGAAGTTGCTTTAGAGAACTACTTAAATACCTATGCAGGACGTTTTGATGATGGTGAATTAGTATTACGTCATGTCTGGGTCACAGAAGTTAAAGACCAAGTCATATTGCCTAATTTCAACCATGAAATAGGTTGTGCAAAGTTCTTCTCGTTAGCTGAAGTGCGGGATTTGTATGCTCGATCGAAGTTGCGGATGCACCATACATTTTTAATGATCAATGATGCTTATAAACAGCGGGAAAAATTGGCATAACAAACTGTTCAAGAGGGATTCGCAACGCGTGGCATTTTCACTATGCGTTGGTTTAAGTGTTTATGGTGGTATGCGGCGGCATCGGTATTGCGTTGCT